>MGNS01000129.1:11284-11903 GCA_001795165.1 Chloroflexi bacterium RBG_16_57_11 | reverse complement strand
CCCGCGCCGAGTGAAGCCGCCCTGCTGCTGCACGATTACCTCACAGTACGCGGGGTGCGCCAGGCCTGCCAGATCAGCCTGGTCATGCCGTTCGACATTCCCATCCCACCCTCTCCTGAAACCTCCCAGGCACTGCTGGCTGCCTTCGCCGAACGGGGGATTGCGTACGTCCCCGATCGCCTGGTGGACGAGCTCGACCCGCTGCGCCACGTGGCCATACTGGACGATAACACGGAGCTGCCCTACGACTTGTTCCTGGGGATCCCCAGACACCGTGTCCCGGCGGTGGTGGCGGCCAGTGGCATGACCGTCAATGGCTGGATCCCTGTCGATCCGAAGAACCTCAAGACGCGCTTCCCCGGCGTGTACGCGATTGGCGATGTGACCAGCGTCGGGACTCCCAAGGCGGGCGTCTTCGCCGAAGGCGCGGCGCGCGTGGTCGCGGCTTCGTTAATCGCAGAGCTGCAAGGCGGCGAAATGCCCCCAGCTTACGACGGGAAGGGCTCCTGCTACATCGAGTTTGGAGCCGGCCGCGTCGGGCGCGTGGATGTGGACTTCCTTTCGGGACCCTCGCCTACGGGCAGCTTTGGCCAGCCCTCTACCGCCCTTGTGGCTGAGA
>MGNS01000129.1:10807-11237 GCA_001795165.1 Chloroflexi bacterium RBG_16_57_11 | reverse complement strand
CGCGTGACGAGGTCTATGGATGAATTGAATATTTTCCTGGACGAGCAGACCATCGCCGTGGTCGACGTGGAGACCACCGGCCTGTCCGCTTCGTTTGGAGACCGGGTCTGTGAAATCGGTATTGTCCTGGCCCAAGGGGATACGATCCTCGACACCTACCAGACGCTGGTTAACCCGCAGCGCCCGATTTCTCCCGGCGCGGCAAGTGTCAATGGCTTAAGCGATGCGGACGTGTGCCAGGCCCCCATCTTTGCCGAGATCGCCGACCAGGCCCTGGGGCGGATCGACGGGAGGCTGCTGGTCTGTCACAACGCCCCGTTCGACCTGGGCTTTCTGGAGGCCGAGTTCTCCCGTTTGGATCGCCGCTGGGAACCGGCCGGCGTGATCGACACGCTCGATCTTGCCCGGCGCTATTTCCATTTCCGGTCGA
>MGNS01000129.1:4422-10785 GCA_001795165.1 Chloroflexi bacterium RBG_16_57_11 | reverse complement strand
CCAATTGAGAGTTGAAACCCCACAGGCGCACCGCGCCCTGAGCGACGCCCTGACCACTTTCCAGGTGTTCCGCCGGTTCTACCACCAGCTAAGCAGCAAAATCATCTCGACAGGCTGGGATTGGACCGAAAGTTACCGGCCGGTGGTACGCCGGACCGAAGAGATTGTGCTGCCGCCTGAGATCCAGGAAGCCCTATCGGGGAACAAAGCCGTGGTTATCACCTATGTGGATGCGAAAGGGGAGGAAACCACCCGTATGATCAACCCGTTACGGGTGCAGGCAGCCAACGAGCTGGTCTATCTGGTCGCCTACTGCCACCTGCGCCAGGCGGAGCGAAGTTTCCGGCTGGATAGAATTGTTGACATAGGGGAGATTGAATAGTAGCCTGCTCATACCGCTTCGAGCAGAGTTTCGTACTTTTCAGCCGGTATAGGTTGGCCTTTCTGCTGCAGCACCTCGATATACAGCACAATTGCCTCCCTGATATTCTCGATCGCCTCCTCGCGGGTTTTACCCTGCGAGATACAACCCGGCAGGCTGGGGCATTCGGCGACGAAATATCCATCTTCGCCAGGATAAATAATCACCTGTCTCATGATTTTCTCCTTCCGCTTCTATTCTATCATTCTGTGACATAATCGCAATCCGGTAATTCCGCCTCCAGGCTGCGGATTGGCCTTCGAGCCAGCGCTAGCCTCCGACTGAAATCAAAACGCCTCCACTCTTGGAGGCGTTTGCATAGGTCAGTATGCTCGCTAATGAAGAAGTTCAATCTTCCGATGTATTCGAAGAAGATTTCGATTGGCTGCTCCCGCTTTCACTGGAGGCAGGCTTCTCCGCGCTGCCCTCACTGCCTCCAGATTTTTCCTTGCTGTTGGAGCGGCCTTGCCCGGAGGGCGAGCGGTGATCGGTGGCGTAAAATCCTGAGCCTTTAAACACAATTCCAACCGGCTGGAAGACCTTCTGCAGGGTCTTCTTAGAGCATTCCGGGCAGCGGGTGAGCGGTGGGTCGCTAAATTTTTGCTGTTGGTCGAATTGCACGCCGCAACTGGTGCAGCGATAAGTGTAGATGGGCATACGGCACCTCAAAATACGAAAAACCAAACGATTAACAACACTGTATTATAGCCCTGCCCGTTAAGACTGGCAAGGTTGAAAGCCTCGATTCAAACAATTCTCTAACGACTGCCAGGCGGTTTAGAGCGTTGGGGTGTGACTGGTGGGTGGTGTGACGGTCGAGGTGGATGTTGGGCTTAAGCGCGGGGTGCGGGTCATAGTTGGCGTTGGGCTGGGTGGAGGCGTGCGCGTGGCGGTGCGTGTGGCCGTCGGTGGGCGGTCCGTGGGCGTGGGGGTGGCTGTGGGCGGCGGTGGGGTTGAAGTGGACTGGATATGCTCTTCGGCCATGAGGCGCCAACCCGCGGGTATTATTTCCTCCGGCAACTCCAGCAGCGCTTTCCATTCCCTCACCGCCGAGGGCAGGTTGCCGATCTTTTCGAGCGTCTGGGCCCGCCAGTAGAGCACCTGGGCTCGATCGGAATCGTTCGTGGCTAATTTCCCGGCCCGGTCGATCTGGGCCAGGGCGTCATTCAGGCGGTTGGCGACCAGCAGCGCTCGACCAAAGTCGAGATTGAGCTGGAAAGACTGAGGGCTGGCTTGAATGGCCGGGTACAGGTCATTGATCGCCTTTTGTCCCTGACCCAGCTCGATCAACGCCAGGCCGCGGTAATGAAAGGCTGCCATCAGGTTTTTATCCAGCGTGATCGCCTGGGAGAGCGCTTCGACGGTTTTTGTGTACTGCTTGCTGGCATATAACGACTGCCCAAAAATCAGCCAGGCCAGTGGATCATCCGTCGTATAGGTCATGTAAACCTTTACAGCCTCCAGCGCTTCCTGGTCTTCTCCGTTCACTGCTGCCGCCTGCGCCCGCACACGGTAAGTATCCAGCAAAGTCAGATCGAGCTCATTGGCCTTGCGGGCGGCCTCTAACGCTGCCTGCTCATCGCCCTGTGCTAAATATACCTCGGCCAGCCATAAAGACACCAGCGGCGAGCCGGGCATGAGTCCTTCTGATAGGCGCAGTTTCTCGAGCGCTGCCTCGGTCTCACCCTGGCTGAGCAGGTGCTGGGCATAAACCAGGTATGCCTCGCCATAATTTGGATCTTTTTCCAATGCTGTATCCAGCTCCTGGGTGACGTCCGCCCCTGGATCTGAAGCCAGGCGGAGGCGTGCCAGGCCAAGGTGTGCCGGGGCAAAATCCGGATTGGCCTGGATGGCAGCCTCAAAGGCTGCTGATGCCTGGCGTTGATCACCCTGCAGCCTGTAAATCTCGCCCATCTGGTACAGGATATCCGCCGGGTTGGCGTCGCTGCGCGCCGCCTGCTGGAAGTTCGCCAGCGCTGCTTCCAGATCGCCGCGCTGCCAGGCGCGCAGCGCGATCTGGTGTGATTCGTTGGCTGGGTGAGGTGTATTGACATACATCGGCGTGGAGGTGTATGGCGCTGGCAGCCGCGCCGAAAGCGGCGGTGGACCTTCGAAGGTTGGCGTCACGGTGGGAACCTGTGGGGTTTCATGGATGGCTGTCGGAGTGTAGGTGAAGGTTGTCAGTGGCCCCCGTGTGGAGGCTGGGAGGATCACTGCCGCTTGCCTGCGTGGCCGCATTTGCTGGTAGACGCCTAAACCGATCAAGCCAACCACCAACAGTGAGATCAACGAAAGGAAAATGATGCGAACGATGGGGTTAGCCCACGCCACCATCACCCAGGACGGATCGTGCAATTCTTGAACCGCTACTTCCCACTTGCGCCGTACCGGTGGCAACGGCTCGACGATCCCCGCAGGCGCCTGTGCTCCCAGCATGACCAGCCCCTCATGGGCTGCCTGGTTATCTGGATCCAATCGCACGACGGATTGCAAGCAGTACACCTGCTCCCGCGTGGTATCTACCACTGCGCTCAGCCACAGCCAGTATTCTGGATTGGTCTGGTTGGTTCGCAGCAAGCGTGTCAGCAGATCGCGCGCCCGCATGCGTTGCCCCTGGCGTATGGCGCTGATCGCCTCTTGAAGCATTACATCTTCAGCCATGATCCAATCCCTGGCAGTGCGATCAAAACCATACCGATCAACCGCCGGCGATTAACTGCACCAGCGGAACAGGTGTAAATACCAGGAAAAACAACACGATTCCCAAGACAGCTACCGCAATGCGTGGAGCATCCAGCCTGGTGATCTGGTCCAGTGGCTCGGCGTACAGGCGGCCAAGGAAGAAGATCAACAGCGCCCACAGCCACCAGCCTGACCAGACAAAACCCAGCAAGAATAACATCCCCAGGATCACCGGCCACAAGAGCCTGGCGCGTTTGCCCAGCAATACATACATCACATGTCCGCCGTCCAGCTGCCCGGCAGGGATCAGGTTCAGCGCGGTGACCAGCAAGCCGGCCCAACCTGCCCAGGCTACCGGGTGGATCATCACATCCGTCCCGCCCACCGGCATCGGCTGGCTGGTGAAGAAGTATCTCAACCAGTATAGGATCGGTGAAACATCCCCATAGCTGCTTGGGTGGGGCAGTAGCTGGCCGAATACGGCATATTTGGCCAGCAGATAAATCAGTGAATTGCCTTCCAAAGTCAGGCTTTGCCCGGGATTGATCTGGATGGTATCCACTCTGGAGAGTGACAGCCCCAGCAGCAAGATTGGGATTGCTACGACCATACCGGCGATCGGACCGGCGATGCCGATATCCAGCAGGATGCGCTTGTTGCGCGGCGGCTCCTTGAGCTGGATGAAGGCGCCCATCGTGCCAAACGGGCTGAGCGGGAAGGGGATGAAATAAGGCAGGGTCACATGGGTTTTATGGTAGCGCCCGGCAAGGTAGTGCCCGAACTCGTGCGCCAGCAAGATCGCCAACAGACTGGCGGCAAAAGCCAGGCCGCTCGGTAAGCTTTGCTGAATTCCGGTTAGCAGCTCGTTTATGCTATTCGGTTGTGGCCCGGAGTACCCATATAGCGTGCCGGCGAAGACCACACTCAGTACCGTCAGGATAAACAGGAGGAGGTTGATCCGTTTCCTGGAAGGCTTGGGCCGGATCACCCCGGGCACCAGCAGGATGGCGTGCTGGCTGCCAGCCATGCGAAACAGTGGTGTAATTTCGTACGGACCAAGCAGCTTTGACAGCCGGTCATAGGCCTCGGCGGATTCGCCCAGCAGTGTCCCGCGGTAACGCACCAGGTAATCTTTCTGTGGATCACCTGAGGTGATATCCTCAATTTTTAATACACGCCCGACCAGAGAGGTCAGCAGGTCAATTTCAACATTTACCGGTTCAGTTGCTAACATTCTCTCACACCCAATTCTATCCGTCCACACCCATTGCTGTAGCCGGCACCATCGATGCCGGTCTCATTATGCCGTAAAGCGCCCACTTAAGATTTAATGGAAGGCGGGAGCGGATGGGAGTCGAACCCACCACGGCCCGCAACGCGACCCGTCACCGGTTTTGAAGACCGGGGAGCCCACCGGGACCCAACCACTCCCACTGGCAATTAAGCATACCGCATGGCAAGGTTTTCTACAAGGCTGTGTTCGCCTTCAGATCCATTCTGTCAAACTCCTGAGTGAAATCGAAGGATGAGCGAAGTCGAAGGTTGGGCAAAGCCAAAGGATGAGCGTTGACGAGGAATATGCGAGGGCGGAGGTTGGGATTTGTCGAAGAATGAGCGCGGTCGGAGACCACCGGTCAAGCCACGGAGACAGGCGAGTCGAGGCCTTGCAGTTGGGCGATGAACGGGGCCCAGGCCTGGACGTCCTGCCCCCGGGCGATGCGCTCGTAATAATAGCGGGCGATATCCCCTTGCTGTTCCAGGTTAAAATCGTTGAAACTACATCCTTGGGTGAAAGCCTCGATCAGGCCGGTTTCATCACCGAATTTGTAAGCCTCAGCCCCCTGGCGAACTTGAGCTTTGAGCGCCAAAGCCAGATAACGCCAGCCCATTTTTTGAAATTGCCACACATGGGTCAGCTCATGGACCAGCCAGGAGAACAGCTCCAGTCGAGCGTCACCAGGCGCGACCGGAGCTTTGAGCAGCGGCACCGGAAAATAACAATGGTTTCCCAGGGTGATGGCGTTATGCCGGTCTGAAGGCGGCATGCGTTTGATCCATGTCCCGATGCGATTGATCCGGTCAGGCCAGTCAGTGCACTCGTGCAAGCGCACTGCCTCGTAGTCGATCTGGTCCAGGAAGACGCGCCGCGCTTCCTGGATTTCCCAGGCCAGCAATCGACGAACGGTGGGGCGGCACGTCTCAATCATTAAGGCAGGTCTTCAGGCAATCGAATATACCACAAACGAAGTCATAATCGAGTCATTCGTGATTGACGAAAATCGCTCCTTTTGCTAAAATCAGCTAATTTATTCTGATAGGAGGTTATCATGCAGAACAAGGATTTGATCAAGCAGGTGAAGGATGACAATGTCAAATTCATCTCGTTGCAGTTCACAGATGTGACCGGGACGGTCAAGAGCGTCGATTTCCCCGTTGGGCGGCTCGAGGAGGCGCTCGAAGATGGCGTCTGGTTCGACGGCTCGTCGATCGAGGGTTTTGCCCGCATTCAGGAAAGCGACATGCGCCCAGTCCTCGACACCACGACCTACGCCGTGCTGCCCTGGACGCCGCAAGATGCGCGGCGCGGCCGGGTCTTCTGCGATATATTTCTCCCTGATGGTGGGCCTTTCCCGGGCGACCCGCGTGGCACGCTCAAGCGGATTTTGGACCAGATCGGGCAGCGTGGCTGGACTTACAATGTCGGCCCCGAGCCGGAGTTCTTCCTCTTCAAGCGCAACGGGCCGCAGAGCATCCACCCGGTTCCGCATGACGTGGGCGGATACTTCGACTTCTCGGCCAACGACGAAGCCGTGCGTGTGCGAACCGAGCTGATGGAAGCCCTAGGCAGGATGGGCTTGAGCGTCGAGATGGGTCATCACGAAGTTGCTCTGGCTCAGCATGAGATCGACTTCCGCTTCGATGACGCCCTGCGCACTGCGGATAACGTCCTTACCCTTAAATACACCGTCAAGGCTATCGCCGCGCAGCATGACCTGACCGCCTCGTTTATGCCCAAGCCGATTTTCGGAATCAATGGCTCGGGCATGCACTGCCACCAATCGCTTTTTGATGCTCAGGGGAACAACCTGTTCTTTGATCCCACGGACGAGTACCACCTGTCGAAGCTAGCCTTTGGTTTCATTGGCGGGCAGCTCAAGCATGCCCGCGCTCTCTCGGCTGTGGTAGCGCCTACGGTCAACTCTTACAAGCGACTGGTACCCGGCTATGAAGCGCCGGTGTACGTCGGTTGGGCGCAGATC
>MGNS01000129.1:0-4297 GCA_001795165.1 Chloroflexi bacterium RBG_16_57_11 | reverse complement strand
AGCCCTGGATGGCATCGATAAGGCGATGAGCGCCCCCGAACCGCTCAACAATGTCAACGTCTACCACCTGACCGCCGAAGAGCGTGACGCGCTGCACATCGCCGAGCTGCCCGGCTCCCTGGCCGAGGCCATACGCGAGCTGGACGCCGATCCGGTGCTCCAGGCTGCTCTGGGAGATTCGACTTATGAAGCTTTCAAGCGCGCCAAGTGGGCCGAGATTGAAGAATCCCGCTTGCACGTCACCGACTGGGAAGTGGAGCGCTATCTGGAGCTGGCCTGATTTCCACGGTCGCATTATACGTTATTCACATAGCATACGCCGGCAACAATTTCATTCGATGATGAGTTAAGTATCCGGGGAGGCGCTGTCTGCTTGACGGACAGCGCCTCCCCGGCTGTTCTCTGCTACTTCTGGATGCGGTTCGTCCATAATAAATAAATTAAACGAAGTCCTGAGAACCCACAATTTATTGTAAAGTGAATTATAATGAATACTATCGTATAACTCCCTAAACGGCGGGGATGTCACGGACTACACCAGAATAATCCCAAAGGTCATTCTCCCGCCGTGATTTTTATTATTGCTCTTTGTGAGCCTGCAGGAGCACAAGGTATTGTGGGTAAGGCCGGATCATTAGGCCTTTATTAGGGCGGTATCTGGTTCCAGGAGGATGTGATGAATAGTAAATTCATTAAAGTTGTTGAGTTATTATTAGCCATCGTAATGGCAATTGGACTACTGGCCGTCGGCATTGCCCAGGCGCAGAAGAATTCTCCCGCTACTGAGCCTGATGGTGATGCAGTAGAATACATCCCGCCTTCATATGATAGCGGCGATCCGTCTTACCTGGCGGCGGGTATATTGCCGCCGGATGAAAACCAGACTTATCGCCCTCAGGCTCCCAATCTGACGTTTTCATATTACCAGGTGAGTGGCGCGACTCTGCGCGGGCGAAACAGCACCACCGGTTACCTCTACGATGGTGTGGGCTGCTCACATGTCACCGAAGGTTCCGGCTCTGGCAGAATTTTAAACACAGAGCTCATCCTTCCGGATAATTCAGTGATCAAATACCTGCGTGTTTATTATCGCGACACTAATGCCGCTAATGGCGTAGAGGGTTATATCACCCGCTACCAGCCTGGTGCAGAGACTGCAGACTTGATCCACGCTGGCTCCTCCGATGCATACGTTGGAGGTTATGGTTTTGTGGTCAGCCAGGAGATTACAGAAACGGTGAACAATACCGTCTACGCCTACACTCTCATCGGCTGGCCGGACGATGTCAACGTCGCTAATCAGATCTGTGGCCTGCGGGTAGCTTATTACGCGCCGCCCCTATTCGCCACCTTCCTACCGGTTATACAAAAGAGCCCTTGAGCCGTCTTGGTGCGGGTGGAGTAGAGTCATGGCATCGGCGCACGCCCTGATCCGGACGCCCTCGCCGGGTTATATGGCTGCTTCCAATAAAGCCGCTAGCTCGGGAGGATCGGACTGGCGGATGACCAGGTCAGGCGTCCCGTGCCAGGCTGCCAGGCGGCGAAGGAGGGCGGACAGGTCGACGACCAGCCCTTCGCTCACCCTCACTCCCGGCTCCAGGTGCAGCGCTTTGACCTCGAAAATCCCTTGCGCCCGGTGAGCCTTGGGGTCCAGCCGGCCGATGAGCCGGCCGCGGTGCAGAATGGGTAAAGTAAAATAGCCGTACCGGCGCTTCGGAGCCGGTGTGTAACACTCGATCAAATAGTCGAAATCGAACAGCTCACGGGCGCGCTGCCGATCCCAGACCAGCGGATCGAACGGGGAGAGCAGCGTGGTCAGTGTGGGCTCCCGGCGGCCCGAGGCAACCTCTTCGAGCAGGTCGAGGCGGTCGGGATGGATGTAAGCCGATCCTTCAAACCCTTCCACTTCCACGGGTAGGAGCAGACCTTCTGCGGCCAGCGCTCTCAGCCATTGGGATATACCTTTTTTCGGCTGGCGATAGTAATCTGTCACCCAGCCTGGGAAGGTCACTCCCAGGGCGTTCACACCGCGCAAGGTTAGCGTGCGGCGCACCTCTTCGGTGGAGGGTGTAGCGGCGTCATCCCAGCCCGGCAGGACACGCTGACGTAGGTCGTACACGCGCTGGAAATTCTGGCGGCGAGCAATCATTACCTCGCCGGTCAACAATAAAGCCTCCAGGGCGTCCTTCTCCTCCTTCCAGTTCCACCAGCCGCCAGGTGGGCGGTTCTTATTCTCGAATTCTACAGAGCGCACCGCTCCGTTCTCCCGTAAATGGGAGCGTACTTTCTCGATGACTACGGGGTTCTCCTTCGACCATTTGACAGCCCATTTTACCGGCCAAGTATCATTGGCGATAGCATCTAGCAGGCGACGTCGATAGAGAGGGTAATCTTCGATAGGCAGGAAACACATGGCGTGCGCCCAATATTCGAACAACGCCCCCTCGGCATGCAGCTCGTCCAGCCATTCGCAATGGTAATCCCCAAGCCGGCTCCATAGCACCAGGTAAGGGCTTCTAGCCACCACGTGGATGGTGTCGATCTGCAGCACACCCATCCGGCGCACCGCTTCGAGGACATCCGGCTTGGCCGCCGGTCGATCCGGGAGGCGGTCGAGACCTTGCGCCGCCAGCATCACCTGTTGGGCTACGCGGATTGAAATCCTATCCGTAATTGCCTCCTCCTGGCACCTTATTTAGAATGCCTCATTGGCGGTCTTTTTCAACCTTCAACACCATCCGGCAAAAAGCGCATTCCCCCGGGGCAGTGGTCGCCTGACCGCAGCTAGGGCAGGCGTGCAGGTGCACCATCTGCGGGTCGGCCTGGGGGGCGAACAAACCCTTCTCCTTAGCTTCCAGGAAAGAGACGTAGAAGCTCAGCTTGGCACCTGGGCGGTCCGCCTCCATCTGGTTGAGCAGCTCCTTGTAATAAATCGACTTCGAGCCTTCGGCGTACGGGCACTCATCATAGATGTACTCGATGCCGCGCAGCAGAGCATAGGCGGCCATCTCACGCTCGTAAATGCGGCACAGCGGCTTGGCCTTGCGCACCAGCCCTGGCAGGTCGGCCTCCAGCACCGGCCACTGGCGCGAGAGGTGACCAGGGATCCAGTTCAGCGTGTTGCCGAACAGCGTTGCTGCCTCGTCGTCCAGGTTGTGCCCGGTGACCAACACGTCGTAGCCTCCTTCGCGCGCCAACCGGTTCATGATATGCCGCTTGCTCAGCCCGCAAACCGAGCATGGCTTACCCCGGCCGCGGTGTGTGCGCTGCGCCATCTCGGGGATCGTCTCGCCGTATTCCTGCGGCACGCTCAGGATGTGAAGGTGCAGGCTACGCTCCGCCGCAAAGGCCTCCGTCAATCGCCGTGATTCATCCGAGTACCCAATCCCGCCGTCGATCCCCAGCCCGATATAAAGCCCATCTGCGGTATAACCCAGCCGCCACAGGATATCCCATAGCGAGAGCGAATCTTTTCCTCCTGACACTGCGACCAGGACACGATCGCTTTGACGGAACATGCGGTATTTTTCGATAAAACGCTTTACCTGCCCTGGCAGCCATTCCAGGTAATCCTCGCTGCATAGCGCCAGCTTGTGCTGGCGCATGTTGATCACGGCTTTGTCGCCGCACTTCGAACATTTCATCGCCTGCTCCTTACCGATAAAATTGTTAGCCCTATCGCTGCAGGTTTGTGCTTCGGCATGCTTCGATTGCACTCAGCATGCATCCGCTCAACTGGCCTCATCGTTCTAAAAGACGTGTCTCATCCGCCCGAGATGACCGCGATCAGCCTGATCACCTCGCCATCGCGCAAGGTCTCGTCGTCGGTGATCATCTCGCCTTCCCGGGTTGCCAGCACAGACTCGCCCGGGATATTCAACTTATGTAACGCCTCGCGCAAATCGATGCCGGGCTTCATTTCATACTCTTGATCTCTTAAAACCAACTTAACGCTCATACAGACTCAACTTTCCAGTCGCTTCAAGAATTCCAGCACCAGCTTCTGTACCTGATCCGGCTTTCCGATGTGCGGCTGGTGGCCGGATCCCTGGATAGGGTGCCCGGCCCCACCGGGGATGGCGGAAACCAGCGGCGGGAAGGAGGACGGCTTCAAAGTCAGGTCATGCGTCCCCCAAAGGACCAGTGTGGGCGCCTGGATTTGCCCCAATCTGGGAGTCAGGTCGGCGATCGTGCGCGGGTAATTCAGGATGTACGGCGAAGCGCGCTTGTAATCCACAGCCACCTGCCAGCGCTCTTCCTGTGAAAACCGGGAAGCATCGACTGGATCCCAGCCCAG
>MGNS01000128.1:5583-11476 GCA_001795165.1 Chloroflexi bacterium RBG_16_57_11 | reverse complement strand
AAAATGACCGAAGCCTGGCACCAGTTGCCGGCAGACGAACAACATGCCCTTCTGGCCAAGGTCAACGCCGCACTGGAAAAGGTGGGGGGCAAGCGCCTGGTCCAGTGTGATCCAAGCTGGTCAACCGAACAGTGGCATTTTTGGGGCGTCGAAGAATTTCCGGATATCCAGGCCGTCATGAAGCACACCAAATTACTCACTGACCTGAAATGGGATCGCTATGTCGAGACGATGACCGTTTTGGGGACCAGGGTCTGAACAAGGTCAAGGATTTAGGGATCACGGCATGGGCTTGCAATGCTCGCGCCTTGGTCTCATCGTGTTGATTCCAACTTCACCGGTGCCGCTTTCCAAGCAGGTGACCGCCATTATAGGACATTGAAAGGAGATGGATCAATGGATCGGCCAATCTCGAACCGCCTTCGGATCACATTCCTGATCCACAGCATCATTTCCGTTATCTTAGGCGCCGCCATGTGGTTGATCCCGGGACGCAGCCTGGCTCTGATGGGCTGGGTTGACGAATTTGTCCGGCTTCCCGGCTCGGAGCTGGACATCCCGGGACAAACCTTCGTGGATCCCCTCATCAGCCGGCTGCTTGGATCCGCTCTGCTGGCGTTGGCTTTCTCCAGCTACCTGGGCTGGAGGGCAAAACGTTGGGAGCAAGTGGATCTCCTGGTACAGCAAGAGACAGTTTTTTGCGTGCTGGGGGTGGTGGCGTTCTTCTACGTGCTGGCGAGGAGCGTTCGCCCCATGCCGCCCATCGGCTGGGTCGTTATGATCTTGCTGGCAGCTTTCGCTATTGCCTGGGGCGCCGCCTGGTGGAGCGAAGGGAGAGCAGCCGGAAAATAAAGTACCTTTAAACCATTCAAACTGGCGCCCGACGGTCTCAAGCGGCTGGTTGGCGGGTTTAGCGCGCTGGTGTGGCGCGCGGTCGCAAAAATGACTCTTGACTTTTGCCGGATATGCGCGATTATATATTTGCACATTCCTTGTGCCTCTATAGACAACACCGCACACCGCTATCTCACTCAGCCAGGTTTTATCGAGCACCATACCCATTCGAGCCGCTGATGATCATCGATTCGCATGCCCATGTAGATGAAGTGCTGGCCTGGGGTTGGATGGACCCGCCGGAAGCGCTGATACTTCTGATGGATGAGGCCGGGGTCGATCGAGCAGTGATTATGACCTATCGAGACGCGGCCGGCCCGGATGATCCCTCCACCCTGTACATTCAGGAGGCAGTGAATCGCTATCCGGAGCGGCTGATCGGTTATATCCGCATCAACCCGAACGCCGCGGGCGCAATCGAGGCGTTGGACCAGGCCATCTGTGATTTCAAGATGAAGGGTCTCAAGCTCCACCCGGTCAGCTATGTAGGGTTCCCATATGGGGAAGCAACCCTACGCCTGATGCGTCGGGCGGCGGAGTATCACGCGCCGGTATTGTTCCATACGGGAGATGAGGCGTTGGCCCTTCCCGAGGAGGTGGCGGAAGCCGCCAGGATGTGCCCGCAAGCCAGGGTGATCATGGCCCATATGGGCGGGTATTATCACTGCGAAGCGGTCCTGCAGGCTGCGAAAGAGCTGCCGAACATTCTGGTCGATACCTCCGCCATCCCATACCCTTGGATGATCCGCAAAGCAGTGGAGACAATTGGCGCACAGCGGGTGCTGTTTGCCAGTGACGGTCCGGGTTGTCTACCCACTTTGGAGGTCGAGAAGGTGCGTCTGGCGGAGCTGAGGCCGGAGGATGAAGCCCTGGTCTTCTCCGGGAACATCCAAAGGCTGCTGGAGGAAGTGCGCCATGATCTATGATATGCCCATCAAAGATGGGCATATCCCCGATGGGCCTATCTTCGATGCGCGCATCTTCCTGGGCGAAAGCTTTGACGGGACCAGCCAAGATGTCTCGCAGGCGCTGCGCGGCATGGACGCTTCAGGGATCGCGATGGCGCTGGCCTGCCCGCTCAAGCCACTTTCGTACAATCTGGATGAGGCAAACATAGGCCTCGCAGCGACGATCAAAGCGCATGCGGACCGGTTGTTGGGCGCGGCGCGCATCGACCCCTGGCAGCCAGGTGCAGCCGACGCCTTGCGGCGATGCTTCGAGACCCTGGGGCTGCGGGCGCTCTTTCTGCATCCGTGGGAGGAGCACTTCCGCGCCGATCTGGAGCGGCTAGACCCTCTGATGGAGATTGCGTCCGCTTTTCGATATCCGGTATTGGTCATGTCAGGATACCCCTGGGTCTCGGAGGCGCTGCAGGTGCGCAAGCTGGCGTTGCGCTGGCCGGACGTTCCAGTGATCATGACCAACGGCGGGCAGATCAATATCAGCGGCTTGGGCCAGGCCGACGCCAGCCTGGCGTTGCGCACTGCGCCAAACCTGTACATCGATACCGCCGGGATCTACCGCCAGGATTTCATCGAGGAGACCGCCCAGGAGTTTGGCGCAGAGAGAATCTTGTTCGGGAGTGGCTCCCCTTATTTCGATCAACGTTACGAGATCAAGCGCGTGCTGGTTGCCAAGCTCCCGGCCTCAGACCGCCAGGCCATGCAGGGTGGAAACGCAATGAGGCTATTCGGCCTGAAAGTATAGTTAACCAAAGGTGCTACTTGATTGGCTGAATTTAGCCGTGGAAAGCTCAATCCTATTCTGGCAGTGCTGGCGTTCCATGGGTTAGATAACCGCACCAGTTTAATCTATATCTGAATCAGCAGCCCGCTTCATCGGAGGTTGGCTTTTTGGTTTAACCCAAGCCGGTTTTGCATTTGCAAGACCCGATTGCCAGTAATGATTATCCCCAATACTTCCAGTAATCGTAGAACAGGAAAAGAGCGGGTCCCATGGCTGAAGGCGACGATCTAATTCACTCGCAGCGCGACCGTTCCGCCCTATCAATTCCAGAGAAATTTGATCGTGATTATTTTCCTTAATTTGAATTCGAGGTTGGACTATGCTACACTCTCAAGCACAGCAGCATGGCGTCAGAGTCGGACAATAAGCCAGCAGGCAAAATATTATTATAGCAATCGAGGCTGTACTCGAGAATTCGCATTAAACCAGAACAATTAAATATGTCGTTTAGCAGGGTGTGAAACAGGAGGCTAACATGCGAAGGTCGTTCGTCTTGTCTATCCAATTGCTTGTTCTATTTCTCCTCTTTTTTTCCGGGATAGCCAGCACTGAATCCGGCCCAATTTTCACCCATGGAGTCGCCAGCGGTGATGTAACACCGTATAGCGTTGTTTTGTGGGTGCGAACAGATCAGGAAGCCCTGGTTAAGGCGGAGGTATCCGCTTCGCCGGATTTCGACAATCTGGTATTTAAGGAGACCATCCGCTCTTCCGTGGAGGATGATTATACCGTCAAGGTTCGGGCTGAGCCGCTGGAGCCTGACCAGCAGTATTTCTTCAGGTGGAGACATGGAAACCGCATAAGCGAAACTGGGTCCTTCCGTACCGCCCCGGAACCGGCGGCCAGTGCTGGGGTGCGATTTGCTTTCACGGGCGACTCGGACGGCACCAAAGTAAACGGCGCGCCGTTCTACAATCAGTTCGAGACCCTGGACGCCGCCCGTGCCGAAATGCTGGATTTCTTTATTTACCTCGGGGATACAATTTATTCGGATTCCGGTCTGCGCAGCACAGGGCCGGCCTCCAGCCTGGAAGAATACCGCCAGACCTACCGGGAAAATCGCGAAATCCAGGCATTGCGAGACCTGATGTCGGCAAATTCTGTGTTCGCTGCTTGGGACGACCACGAGGTGCGCAACGACTTCGATGGTCAAACCGTAGACCCATCCCTGTATGCGAACGGTCGCCAGGCTTTCTTCGAGTACATGCCGAATGAAGAGATCACAACCATCCAGGATCCTGCCTGCGCCGGCGCGCCCCAATTTCGAGTCGTCCGTTGGGGTAAAGACATTGATCTGATCTTCCTGGATGAGCGCTCATGCCGCAGCGCCGATGTCACGCCAGCGTGCAGTTTTTCTCCAACCGCCGCCGACCTGGCGCCAACCCTGCCTTCAGCTTATCGAATAGCGTTCGGCCTGCCGGCTGCACCACCAGCGGGATGTTTAGCGGCGATCTTCGACCCCGCACGCACGATGCTCGGGAGCGTGCAAAAACAAATCTTCAAGACCGCCCTGCTGGAATCGCAGGCAAAGGTGAAGTTCGTCATCAGCCAGTTGCCCATCCAACAATTTTACGCTTTGCCCTATGACCGCTGGGAAGGCTACGGAGCCGAACGGAATGAGATTTTGAACTTCGTTCGCAGCAATGGGATATCCAATGTGATCTTCCTGACCACGGACACCCACGCCAATCTGATCAACGAAGTGTTCATCGACCGGTTTGCCGATCCCACCTCGATCGCCCAGGAATTCGTCGCCGGACCGATCGCTACCAACACCCTGGAGAAGCAAATCCTTGCTCAGTACCCAACCTTGTTAGGTGCATTTCACGCCGTGTTGAATATCACAGGTGTGGACTGCCGGCATCTCGACAAGTATTCTTATGGATTGGTGGAGGTGGATGCCGAAACCGGGCAAGTAAGCATCCAAATCAAAGATGAAACCGGGGCTGTGGTGACTGACCAGCTCAACCCTGCGATTCAATGTTCATGGACGTCTGCTCCATGAGCGTCTGATTCAAACGGTTGGCTGGATCCTTACCTTGTGGTTCAGAATTCAGGTTAGTGCCTATCAGCTCTCTTATTGCAATTTTTCCTTTGGCGGCATGACCGCCAGGAAATCCTCCGCAAAGCGCTGGCTGTAGTCATCCAGCAGGAACTGCAAACGCTGCGAGTCGGGCGAGGCCAGGATCAGGCCGGCGTGATGCTTCTTCTTCAAACGCCAGGCCACTTCGGGATCCTGGTAACCAGACAGGTCGGGGAATTCCTGGCGCGCCAGGCAATTCATCACCCCGGCGTAGTCACTACGGGTGGGGAGAAGCTGGTAGGCCTCGCCGCGCAGGTGCGCCACCTCGATCCTGGCCCACTCTGCCCACAGGTTCAGCCCGGTGGCAAACTCGACCGCCTCGGCGATATTGGCGCCGCCCACCCGGTTGGCACATTCCAGGAAATAGAATTTGCCATCCTTATGCGCCCGGATGAACTCAACATGCGTGGCGCCACGCACCGCCTGCAGCGCTTTCAACACGCGCCGGTTCAACACCACCAACGATTTGGCCGCCGGTGTGCCGCGCTCCAGGCTGCGCGTGACGAACACCCCGCCGCCCTGGTAAACGCTCATCGGTGGCAGGGCATAGCGGTGTGCTTCGGCGAAGATCAGCTTGCTTTCATCCACCAGCCCATCCACGTGGAAGACATCGCCGGGCAGGAATTGCTCCAGCAGGTGGAAGGATTGCGCGTCGCCCAGACGGTCCAATGCCGGCCAGAGCTCGTCTGGGTGGTGGATGGTGGCGATACCCATGGCACTGGCTTCCGAGCGCGGCTTGAGCAGCCAGGGTGGCGGGACACGCTGCATGAAGTCGCGCAGCTGGTCATAGTTGAACACGCCGGTGAACTCGGGGATCGGTATGCCCGCCTCTCGGGCCAGCGTGCGCATGGTCAGCTTGTCGCGGAAGTGACGGGCGTGCGATTCGGTCAGCCCTGGCAGGCGCAGGTGGTCGCGCAGCGCCCCGGCGGTCTCCACGTCGTAATCGTCCAGGGCGAAAATTTGGTCGATGGCGTGGCTGCGGGCAATGTAGCTGACCGCGTAGAGGATGCCTGGGCGCTCGCGCAGCGTCGGCATCTGGAAAAACTCATCGATGCTCTCGCGCGGCCAGTCCTCATCGGCCATGCTCTCACACGTGAGCAGCAGCACCGTGCAGCCGAGCTGCCTGGCGGCCTTGAGAAAAGCTCCGCCTTTGAAGTTGCTGGCCAGGCA
>MGNS01000128.1:0-5571 GCA_001795165.1 Chloroflexi bacterium RBG_16_57_11 | reverse complement strand
GGGGCGTTTGTCTGCCATAATGTCCTCCTCTAATTGGGTTGAAACCTGTTGCCTGGTGGGCGCACGCGGTGCGCCCCTACGGCTATCTCGATCCTAGAGCACGCCTTCCGCCGTTTCGGCGATCAGCTGGTCGACCACAGCCTTCAGGTCGCCGGTGCGCTTATAGGTGGCGAGCTGCCGGTCGGCGCTGGTGCCCTCTTTCAGGATGCGGCGGAAGTATTCGATATCCTTGCGCCCGCCGAATTCGTCGATCACATCGTCCAGCAGCCATTCGATCATCTCGTGGATCAGCTCGCGCGCCGGCAGCTCTTCCTGCTTGCCGAAGTCGATCAGCTTGCCATCCAACCCGTAACGCACCGCCCGCCACTTGTTCTCCTCCAGCAGCACTGCCGGGTAGACCCGAAAAGTCATATTATCCCGGCGCAGCTTCCACATCTTGAAAACCAGCGCCTGGCAGATCGCTGCGATGCACACTGCCTCATCGACCCGCGTGCACACATCACAGATGCGGAACTCCAGCGTGGGGTAATTGTGGTTTGGTCGCACATCGAACCACACCTTGGTCCCATCCGGGATGGAGTGCGTCTTCACCAGGGTATCGACGTAGTTCCTGAATTCGGCGTAAGAGCCGAAGGTCGGTGGGATGCCGGTGCGAGGGAAGTTGCGGAAGATGATGCTGCGGTAAGACTTGAGCCCGGTTTCCTGGCCCACCCAGAAAGGCGAGCTGGTGGACAGGCACAGCAAGTGCGGCAGCATATACCGCACCACGTTCATGATATCGATCAGCACTTCCGGGTCCTCGATGCCCACATGGATGTGGGTGCCAAAAATCAACAATTGCTGCGCCAGCATCTGCATATCCTGTTTCACACCCGCGTAGCGCTCGAAGGGTGTGATTTCCTGCTCGATCCAGGACGAGAAGGGGTGCGACCCCGCTGCGGCGATCTTCAAGCCGCTCTTGGCGGAAAGGTCGATGATCCCCCTCCGCAGCCTCACCAGCTCGGCGCGCAAATCCGCCGGCGTACGGCAGACTTCGCTGCCCACCTCCACCATCGACTGGTGCATCTCGGCCTTGATTTGTTCGCGCAGCGTGACTTTCCCCTCATCGAGCAGCTGTGTAATATACGATTTCAGCTCACGCGTTTCTGGATCGATGATCTGGTACTCTTCCTCGATGCCAATGCTAAATGAAGGTGGGGTCATGGCTCAGCTCCTCTTTTCGATCAAAAAGGTCGGCACCACCGATCCGCCGCCCGCAGTGACGTTGAGCAGATCGACGGTGGACAGGCGCGTCAGGCAGCCGGAGATGTATTCTCCATACCAGATATACGGATTGGTGTCGATCAGGCGGTTGTATATCTGCACGTGACCTTCTACCAAGCTGGGGTAGGGCTCGCTGGGCACGCAGATGCGCTCCTGGATAATCGATGGCTCGCTGAGAGCGGCTTGCAAGGTCGCCTCCCATTGTGTTTGATCGCTCTCCCAACCGAGCACGATGCCTTTCCCACCGTATTCGTCGTTGGGCTTGAGCACAAAATCGTCCTTGCGGGCGCTGACAAAGGGGATCAGGTCGATCTCCTGGTCGTGGAAGATCGTGCGCCGCTCGGCCACGACCCGCGTCCAGGGGATGTGCCGCTGGATCGCCAGGCGCTCCTGCGGGCTGAACAGGCCCTGGTTGGCCTCGTCGCTGAGCACGGCAAAGCTGGCTTTCTTGTGCAGCAGCTTGCAGCGGAATGGATTGACCATACACACTGCGTGCTCGCGCACCGCCCGGATCACCGGGCAATCCAGGCCTTCGCGCGTCACCAGCTCGCTGAGCAGCACGCGCTTGTAGATCAGGTTGACCGGTCGGATCCCATCCACCAGGAGCTGGCCATGGCGGTATTCGATCTGTCGAGGGTCGGCGATGACGCACTCGAAATCCTGGGAAGTAAAATAATCCTGGAACAGCATAAACTCGCTGTAGGTGGGCACCTCGCGCCAATCCAGTATGGCGATGCGCGGGCGGTCGCGCCCGCCCCACTGGCGGTAGGCGTCGAGCAGGGCGTGCAGCACATGGTGGCGGGCCGGCAGCGGGCGGGTCTCGTAGCGCCGCTGGAAAGCGCCCATAATTGGCAAGGGCAGGAAGACCTCGGAAAGCACATCGCAATAGGCCGTCGCCGCCGGGGTTTCGGCGTTGTATTCCGCCAGGTAAAGCCCCTCCCCCAGGTCTCCCACCAGGGCAGAATCGGGCTCAGTGACGAAAAACGAATCCATTCGTGCCGTCGGACTGGGATCGCGGAAGCCGGGATCGACCTGCACCAGCTCCTCCTCCCAATCCACCAGGTGGAATTGGGCCCGGAAAGCCGGATCGGCCAGCGCGAGGCGGTGCGCCTTGGCAAAGGCGGGCATCACCGAGCGGATCGCACCCTGAAGCAACTGGTATTGGCGGATGGTGAGAAAACGCGGGCGTAACACCGTGCACAACGGGCGCTCGCCGAAAAACAGCTGGCGGTGGTGAAGCTGGCGGGTGAGCTGCGCCTGGCTCTGGATGCCAGTCTCATCATCCAGCAATGAATGATAGAAATCGATCGCCTCGCCCAGCTCGTTCAAGGACCACCTCCATCGCAGCTCTACTGCAGATCTAGCTAGCCGCCGAACATAATTGCCCAGCCAGGCTCCGTGGCCTGCGGAGGCGGCTGCTTTGCCAGGCGGATACACAGGTCAGCCATGCGCTCGACGCACCAGCGGTGATACTCATAGCCGGTCGAATTGACATCCATGTCCGGGGCAGGGTTCATAAAATCGATCGCGTAGGGGACGCCATCCCGGATCGCCCACTCGGCGGTGTTCATGTCGTAACCCAGCGCGCGCACCAGCTTGAGCGAGTCGCCGATGATCCGCTCGATCAGCTCAGGCGAAAAATCGGCCGGCAGGTACCGGCGGTTTTCCGGGTCGTATTTGCGCACCAGCACCTCCGATTGCCCCAGACACATGCAACGGGCGTACTGGTCGCCGTCCCACTCGATGCACTCCTGCAAGATCATCGTCAGCAGGCCGCTTTCGTCGTACCGCGCCCATAAGTCCTGGAAGTTGTTCACTTTGCTGACGTTTTTCCACCCACCGCCGTGTGCGTCTTTCAGGATGATCGGAAAGCCGCCCAGGTATTCAACGAGGCCCTCCCAATCGATCGGGTAAACCAGATTGCGCAGGCTTTCCGTCAGGACGATCCCCGGCACGTAATCTTTGTTCGGCAAGGCAACCGTCTTTGGGCTGGCGACGCCCAAGCGGGTAGCCAGGCTGGCCTCGAAGAACTTGTCGTCGGCGGTCCACATGAAGGGATTGTTGATCACATAGCTGCCTTGCAGCATGGCGTTCTTCAGGTAGCTGCGATAGTAAGGCACCTCATGCGAGATGCGGTCCACCAGCACGGCATACGGGCAAGGCTCGTTCATGCGCGTCCCGCCGAGCCTGGCGTACTCGGCGATTACACCCTCATCACGCCGGTTGACCTCCTCGATGAACGCCGGAGGCCACGACCATTCCCTGCCAACGATCACCCCGATCTTGAGCATCTCTTCTCCTGTTATTGTTATTAAGACCTAATTGGCTCCGCTCACATACAACTGGATCATCTGGTGCCACCAGGGCCAATCATGCGCCCAGCCGTCCCAGGTGCGCAGCGCGTTCCAGACGCCTTTGCCCCACAACATCTCGGAAAACCAGCGGTTATGCTCATAGTTGGAATCCTCGCGGCCGGCCGCCATGATGACATCCAGCCGGCGCAGCATACGGAGGCGGCCTTCATCGAATTCATTCGGCATATACAGACACGGGCAATTGTAGTATACGTTATCATCGCGGTAGTTGCCCAGCCAACGCTCGATGTTGAACATGCCGCTCATCGAGATCACCCGGTTGGTGATATCCGGGTGGCGCAGGGCGAAATTCATGGCGTGGTAAGCGCCAAAGCTGGCTCCGGCTACGATCAGATATGGCGTCGGGTTCTTGCTGTAAGCCAGCGGCAGGACTTCGTTCAGCAGGTAATTCTCATACTGGACATGTCGCCAGGCGCGCTCGGCCGGGTGCTTGTGCCAGGCATACCAGCTCTCCTCATCTACGCTATCCACGCAATAGATTTGCAAGTGCCCGTTACCGAGCCCGTGGCCCAGGGCAGCCATCATGCCGCGATCTTCCCATTCGTAGAATTTGCCCTTCGAAGTCGGAAAAACCAGCATGCGCGCCCCGCCGTGCCCAAAGACCAGCAGCTCCATTTCCCGTCCCAGAGACGGGCTAAACCAGCGATGATATTCTCTGTTCATGCACTCACTTCCAAAATTGAGCTGAACCCTCCGTACCCGTCCTCAACCCGGATCAGGTTCTCGGGATCGTGAACCCAGTGGTCGTCCACCAGGAATTTATAGGCATAATTTCCAACCGGCGGCCTGGGGATCGATATCTGCCACAGACCGGGTGAGCGCGAGCGCATCTCGTAGCCCTGCAGGCTCCAGTCGTTGAAGCTGCCGATCAGCGCTACCCGCCCGGCGCGATTGGAAGGGTCGAAATATGTCAAGTGGATCTGCCCGTCCTGCAGGTGCGGAGAAAAAGGCATTACATTCCAGACGCCACGCGACGCGCGCCTGGCTGCCGCCACCGCCCGGCCGGCGTTGATCAAGCCTGCCCCGCTCCGGTTCACAGGGAAGCCCTTCAGCGGCGTGGCGGTGCTCATCAGCATATGCTTCACCTCGACCGGGCTTAACATCGGGTTAGCCTCCAGCATCAGGGCAACCGTAGCGCTCACCAACGGCGCCGCCATCGACGTGCCATCGACGTGCTGGTAGTGCGGGTGGATGTATTTACCCTCGATCATGCGCTTGCGCAGCTTGCGGCGCACCGCCTCGAGCTGCGAGCGCGGCTCCTCCTCGCGAGATCGCTCCGCCATGTGGTTGGGCTGAAGCAATTGGCCGATCGTCTGGTCCAGCCGGCACAGGAATATCCCCTCGTTGTGCACACGGGTGTGCGGCAGCATTGGCGCTGCCAGCCAGATGGCCGGCGCCAGCAGCTCGGGCTTGTGCTGCATGTGAGCCACCTGCCCGTAATTGGAATGGTACAGGCGCCACAGGCGCTGGTCGTAGGTGTTACGGCCATCCAGACCACCCACGGTGATTGCGGAGGTCGCGCTGGCGGGCGAGACCAGGCGCTCGGCGCCGGTGTTCCCCGCCGCCGCCACCACCACCATCCCGCGCCTCACTGCCTCTTCGACCAGCCGGTCAAGCTCGCTCAGCTTCCCGTTAGCCGGGTGATCGCCGCCAAGCGAGATATTGACGATCTTGATTTGGAAGCGCTGGTAGTTATCCAGCACCCAGGTCAGGGCGCGCTGGATATCCGCCTCACGGATGCCTCGCCCTTCCGGGTGGCCCGTTTTGACCAGCACCAGATTCGCCTGGTAAGCGACGCCCCGGTAGAGCCGATCCGACATATAGCCGTTGCCGGCAGCCACACTGGAGGTCATCAAGCCGTGCCAGCTGGTGATGTGCGGCTTGTTGAAGCTGTCTTTCTCCACCGGCTGCGCCCCGGTGGCATCCACATAGC
>MGNS01000127.1:91020-93165 GCA_001795165.1 Chloroflexi bacterium RBG_16_57_11 | reverse complement strand
TGCATCGGCCGCGAAGCCGCCTCGCAGGCGGCGTACGCTGGCGGCGATCTCATTGTCGCACACCATCTGGGCGTAAGAGCCCATCACGCCCGCTTCCATCTCGCCGATCCCGGAAAGCTCGTCCGCCCCAGCCAGGGCGGGGACCACCGCGTTCAGGGCGCGCTCGTATCCGTTCTGGATGTCCAGTGTGTGCGAGTTGGTGGACAGGCCGTATACATTGACCGGCAGGCCATAGCGATGGCCGATTTGCACCGTGCCGGCCGAGGCCAAGCCCAGCTCTACGCCGCCCCAGACGGAGAACCCGGTGCGCGGCTCCATCATCGCCAACCGCCCGCAGTAAATGATCGGCAATCCCGGATGCACCAACTGGGCCAGGACGATGCAGGTCAACAGCTCGGCGTTCTGCTGCGCCAGCGCGCCGGCAATCGAGAAGGGCGCGGTTGTCCCGGCGGTTGGGCAGGGCAATGGGGCAAACGGCACCCCGGCGCGGGCAATTGCCAGGATGGCTTCCACCGCCTCATCCGGGAAGATCAGCGGGCTGACCGGAGAGACGCTCAGCGAGAGGAACTCATCCGGAGGGCCGATCACACCCGCCAATCGCAGGGCAAAATCGACCTCTGCGGCGGTCTGCACGCCGGGTCCCTGCAGCGGCTTGGTCGTGTTGGGCAAAGCATGGCGGTACATCGCCAGGGACATCAGCGCCCCGGGGACGTCCTGGGGGGTAAAAAAGGGCGTGATCGTGGTCGCCCCCTCCAGCGCATCCAGCAGGCGGGTGACGTCGCGCACATCCTGGGTCAGCGCCGGGCGACGCCTGCCCGTGCGGTGGTCGTAAACATCCCGCGCTCCACCCAGGTTGTGCCAGTGCAGGCTGCCATCTCCCAGCGTTTTGACCGTGCCACCCCGGCCGCGCAGTCTCACCTGCGGCGGGCAGGTGGCCAGCGCTCTCTCGACCAGGTTGGGCGGCAGGCAAATCCGTCCTGCGCGCTCCTTTGCACCGGCGTCCAGCAGAATCCGGCGGCCTTCGGATCGGAATGGAGGGCCTGGTTTGTTGCGAGGCGCAGCCAGGGCCACGCCCGTTTCGGACAGGATGCGCAACGTGGCCTGGTGGATGGCCTCGACTTCTTCGGTGTATAATACAGACAGGTGGATCATCGGCTTTCACTCCAGACAGGCAGCCAGGAAAGCGACCCGGCGCAATTCGTGATCGATGACATTGGCGATCTTCAAGAACGCATGGCCTTCGTCGGGGTACAGGAGGAAATCGACCGGCTTGCCCAGCGCCAGCAGCGCCTGATGGGCCAAGATCGATTCGCTGGCCGGGCAGCGCGGGTCATTTGCGCCGCAGATCAGCTGGACGGGTGCCTGGATACGATCCAGGTAGAAATAAGGTGAGCGCTGACGCCACAGGGCTTCATTCTCTGCTGGGTCGCCCATGTTCTCGATGTCCCAATGTTGCAGATCGCCGCGTGAGTTGGCGTGCGAGGTAAACCAGTTGATGAAGGGCACTACAGCCGAGCCGCCTGCCCAGCGATCCGGGTACTGGGTCAGGCAGCACATCGTCAGGTAGCCGCCGTGACTGCGACCGGTGACGGCGATGCGCTTCGGATCGGCTAATCCCTGGCTGACCAAGTAATCGGCACCGGCGACCACGTCCATCGCGTCGCCTCGGCCGATGTCGAAGCGGTTGGCGTGCTGCCACTGGCGGCCGTAGCCGGTGGAGCCGCGATAGTTTGGCGCCAGCACGGCATAGCCGCGGCTGACCAGGTGGCTCATCACAGGATACCACAGGTATTGAAACAGCCAGCTTGGCCCGCCGTGGATCACCACCACCGCGGGTGGCGGGCCAGATTGGTGATCGCTGGCTGGGGGCCGATACAGCAGCGCCGGCACGGGTTGGCCATCCAGGCTGGGGTATTCGACGTGCTGTGGCATGATAAAGTCCAGGCCGGCCAGCTCGGGTGGGAGCGAGTGGGTAAGCTGCTCGAAGGAGCCATCCTCCAGATTGAGCGCCCACAGGTCATCCGGCCGGCAGGGGTTATCGAAAATGAAAATCAGCCGCTGGCTGTCTGGTGAAAATTTTGGGGTATAGTGTATGCCCGGCTCGACCTGGTACAGCCTGGGTGCCGGTAGATCTAAATCCAACCC
>MGNS01000127.1:84276-90999 GCA_001795165.1 Chloroflexi bacterium RBG_16_57_11 | reverse complement strand
GAAGGCCAATCTCCTGCCATCACGCGCCCAATCCGGATGGCCTTTTTCACATGCCCCGGAAGTGATCCAGCGGATTGCGCCGCTGCCCACCTCATAAGCGCCAATGTCGTATCCGCCATGCAGGTCTGAAGAAAACGCCAGGCACGTACTGTCCGGCGACCAGCTCACCTCCCTGGCGTTGATTGGGTTTCCATCGACAGCGATGGGGACGCCATCGACGGCGATTGGGCGCGCCGCCTGTGGCGCGTCCAGGGGAACCAGATAGGTGTGATAATCCTGCCCTACTCCTTCGCAGGTCACCGCCAGCCAGCGCCCGTCCGGCGATCCATGCACCTCCACATGCGGTCCACCCTGGTCGAAGACGGGCCGTGAGGCAGCCGGTTGGGGAGGGGGGAGCCCAACAGCCAACAGGTAGGTGCTGAAGCGCCCGGATTGGTTCGAGATATAAGCCAGCGCCCCGCCGTCCGGCGACCAGCTCAAGCTGGGCTGGATGGTGAAATCCGTCTCGGGTGTCAGGTTAGCGCTGCTGCCGGTTTCAAGATCGCACACCCAAATATCGAACGCCTCGCTGCCATCCAGATCGACCAGGTAAGCCAGACGCAGCCCATCTGGGGAATAGCGCGGCGTAAACTTGGCGCCCGGGCCGCGAGTGATTTGCCTGAGATCATCCGGTCGATCCAGGCGTATCTGGTAAATCTCCCACTGGCCGGTGCGGTTCCAGGAGAAGGCCAGCCGGTTTCCGTCCGGTGAAAGATCGAACCCGGCCTCCGGTTCGACGTGGGGGACCTGGAGCAGTTGCGCCAAATCCAACGGTTGAGCATCTGTCATTCGGAAACCTCGTGGTTCATCGCCCGGTTCATCATTACGTTTTGGATTGATCTGCACGCCAGGGTCCCCAAACTCATTCGATCCCAGGCAGGGAGTCCATACCTGCCTGGTGAGCCAGGCCCTTGACCATCTTGAGCAGCTCTTGTACCTGTTCAGCCGGGATTTGCGGCGGCTGGTACTCTTTCAGCAATGCCTCGGCTCGGGCTTTGGCGCGGGCGAAGGCGTCCAGGCTGCCTTCTTCCTGCCAGCCGCGCACCGAGCTGCGGTCGATCACCGCCGAGGGGATATGTTGCTCTTTGGCGAACAACTGGCGGGTGACCTTTTGCTTGAGGAATTCGCCCTTGAAGTTGATCCCTTCGAACATGGCGGTCGCCAGGGTGTCGGTGTGCACCCGGACGCCGTCCAGCAGGCGTTTTGCCATGGCGATGGCTTCGGCGTCCAGAGCCAGCTTTTCCGGGCTGAAGCAGGCCAGGAAATCCAGCATCCCCGCCCCGGAGATCATATTGATGCCCGCCAGGGCGCCGACGACCGCGCTGACGCCGCTCTCCAGCCCCGCCTGGGCATCGACGATCTTGGCGTCGCTGGCGCCCAGGTAGGTGTGGGTGGGCAGCCCCAGCGCTTTACCGACCTCGGCGTAGGAGGCGTCGATCATGGCGGTCTCCATGGCGCCCATCGGGGTGGTGCCTTTGCGCATGTCGAAGATCGCCGGCGCCCCGCCCCACACGATCGGCGCGCCGGGCTTGGTGAGCTGGTGGATGACGATGCCGCTGATGCACTCGGCGGCGTGCTGCACCACCGCGCCCAACAGGGTGACCGGGGCGGCGGCGCCCGCCAGGGGCATGGAAACCATCTGCGCCGGGACGCCGGCGCGCGCCAGGTCGATCAGGTTTTGCGCGCCGAACTCGCTCCAGATCAGCGGCGGCGACGGGCACACGTCGAACACAGCCCGAGGCTTTTCGGCCAGCGCCCCCCGCCCACCGGCGAAGATCGCCAGCATATCGATCATGTTTTGCAGGGTGGGCACCGAAAACGCCCCGGTTACGATGGGCTTGGATGAGTACATCAGCACCAGGAACAGGCGGTAGAGATCGCCGATAGCCTTGGGGACTTCGTTGCACACCACCGCGGTCGATTGGGCGTCATATTGGGGGAGCATCTCAGCGATCTTGATGATGCGCACCAGATCGGGGGCATAAGCAGGCCGGTGCTCCAGCGTGTCGGCGTCCAGGATGTGAACGGCCGACGAGCCGGGGTCGAAATGCACCGCCTCGCCGCCGTAGTTAACCACCGGCTCCCCAAGCCGGTTGTACAGGTAGAACTGCTTGGGGGCGCTCTCCAGCGCCGGCGCGGCGACCTCCACCGGAATGTGGGCCACATCGTTGGTGGGGTCGACCTGCGCGCCGGCGGCAGCCAACAGCTGGCGTGCTTCAGGCGATTGCACCTTGATGCCGGGTTTCATCATCAACTGGAAGGCTTCGTCGAGGATCTGTTTGATCAGCTGATCGGAAAGTAACGAAATTTTGGGTTGCATAAGCTTGGGCTCTTTCGTGGGCGGGCTGTCTGGTGACCTGAGTCGGGACGAGGCTCAGGCTTTTTCCGCTACGTCGATGATCCGCTGAAGCTCGGCGGAAAGCCTGGGATCCAACGGATCGGGCTGGTGCGTCTCGAGGATCTGGCGCGCCTTGGCCGTCGCCCAATCCGCCGCGCCATCGCGCTTTTCCTGCCATTCGTTGTACGGGCGGCGGTCCATGAATTGGGGCACAAAAAGCTCGCGCATGTGGCGGCGGGTGTGCTTCTGGGTAAGGAAGTTGCCGCCCGGCCCTACGAGGCGAATCGCCTCCAGCGCCAGGGTTTCATCGTCCACCACAATCCCCTGCATCATCTGGCGGATGAGGCTGTAAATCTCGCAATCCATCAGCATCTCGGCGTACGACCAGATGCGGCTGCCGTGCAGGAAGCCAACCCCCAGCAGCATGTCGGACATGACGATGCTCGCCATAAACGTGGACAGGCTGTTATCAACGCCGGCCTGCCAGTTCGGCTGCTTGGCGCCGGTGGCAAACGAGCCCATCGACAGCGGGATGTCATAGAAATCGGAGAGCACGTTGGTGGCGGCTCCAAAAAGGTAGTCCTCCGGCCCGCCGCCGGTGTAGGCGCCGGTGCGCAGATCGGAGGCGGACTGAGCGGCGGCGTAGAAGACCGGCGCTCCGGGACAGGCAAGCTGGATCAGGGCTGTGCCGGTGATCACCTCCGCATTGCCGACCACCAGGTTGCCAGCCAGGGTGGCTGGCCCGGTGGTCAGGCAGGCTGCCATGGTCATGAAGCCCACCGGCACCCCGGCTTCGGCGCCCACCAGGGCGGCCTCCAGGCTGCCGCCATCGTGGCCCAACGGCGGGGCAGTGCATTGCATGATCGACAACACCGGACGCTGGCGCAGCGCCTCACGACCGCCGACGATCGAGGCTGCCATTTCAATCGCTGCGTGCGCCTCGGCCTCGGAATAGATGCTCTCGGTCTGGACGTGCTTGGTGGAGTTATCCCAAATGGCTTTGATTTCGTGCAGGCCGCGCGTGTGCGGTGGGCGATCCTGAGCCGAAACCGCCACCCAGTGGAAGGCGACCTCCTCGAGGTAATCCGCCACCCGGGCGATCTCGCCCACATCCTTGAGACCTGAGCGCCGGCGCTCGCCGGTGTACAGGTCGATCACCTCCACGCCGCAGCCGTCGGTGCCCAGGTGAACGTGATTGCCATCCAGGGGCAGGTCCTGCGCCGGGTCGCGGGCGGCCAGCGTGTATTTCGGCGGGGCTTTTTTTAGGGCGGCTTCGATCAGCGCGGCGGGCGCTTTGACAATCGAAGTTTCCCAATCGACTGTTGCGCCGTGCGCCGCCCAGGTCTCCAGGGCGCGTTTGGATGGAAAACGCACACCCACGCTCTCGATGACCTCCAGCGTGGCTTGATGGAGGCGTTGTACTTCCTCCGGGGTCAGGATGCCGAGGCTGAGCTTGGGGTCGGTGATTGATTTAATTGGGCGCGTCATGCAGGACCTCACTACTGTGAGATTTACCCATTGCAACCAGCTTTTTGGCCACCGCTACCGCGCCGATGGCGTCTTCGCTGTAGCCATCCGCCTCGATCTCCGCCACCCATTCGCTGGTGACGGGTGCGCCGCCGACCATGACCTTGACGCGCGGCCGCAGGCCCAGGTCATCCAGCGCTTCCACCACGTCGCGCTGGCGCACCATCGTAGTGGTGAGCAGCGCGCTGACGCCGATGATGTCGGCGTCCACCTCGCGCGCCTTGGCGACCAGCGTTTCCACCGGAACATCCACGCCCAGGTCATACACCTGGAAACCGGCCGCCGAGAGCATGGTGCCCACCAGGGTCTTGCCGATATCGTGGATGTCGCCCTGGATGGTGCCCAGCACCACCACCCCCAGCACCTGCCGCGCGGTGCCCCGGCGGGCCATCTCAGGCTCCAGGGTGCTGACCGCGGCTTTCATCGCCTCGCCCGCCATCACCAGCTCGGGCAGGAAAGCATTGCCGCAAGAAAACTCGTTGCCGACATGGTTGACGCCCAGGACGAAACCTTTATTGATTGCTTCCAACGGGTCGATGCCGGCTTCGATGGCCTGTCTCGCCAGCTGCTCGGCTGCTTCCGAGTCGCCATCGATGATGCTTTGCGCCATTGCCTGGAATAGTTCTGGTGTCATGGGTTACTCCTTGATTTTTGATGAATTTTGGATATTCTGTTCCGCCGGCCATGCGGCGGGATAATTGTTATGCCAGCTTTTTACCACGATGATCGCATTTAGCTGGCTAGCTATGGACGGCGAGCAGATGGGAGATTTGTGCCTCCCTTTCTTCGAGTGTATGTTGGGAAACGTTCAGGAATTCAACCAGCTCATGCCCCAGGTTGTGGATGTGGACCACGGTCTGGCCGGCCGCACGACCCGGGTCACGCTGGTCCAGGGCTTCGACGATGTTGCGGTGCTCTTCGTACTCGCGCTTCAGGCTGGTCTCCAGCAGCTCCGGATGGCGGAACATATACTCATACAGGCGCCAATCGGGAAACTTGTTCGACACCATTTCGTAAAGCTTGCTAAGCTGCAGGTTGCCGCTGGCCGCCACCAGTCCCAGGTGAAAGCGCCGGTTGAGCTGGCGCAATCTCGACATATCGTCCAGGGTGACCAGGGACCGGGTGCGCTCGACAATTTCCGTCAGAGATTGTAATTGCTCGCCGGAGATGTTCAATGCCGCCAGGTGCGCGGCTGTGCTTTCCAGGATCAGGCGCAGGATGTAGGCGTCGATAATTTCATCCGTGGTCAGCTCAGGCACGCGCACGCCGCGATAAGGCACGCGCTCAGCCAGGCCGACCGAGACCAGCAGGTCCAGCGCCTCGCGCACCGGGGTCTGGCTGACACCGGTCTGGTGGGAGATTTCCTCCTGCCGCAGCCAGTCGCCGGGCAGGTATTTTCCTTCCACGATGCGCTGGTGCAGCAGGTCGAATACTTCTTCCTTGAGCGATTTTTTGCGAACGACGCGCTCGTCGTCGGCGGAAGTAATTGTCACATCTGCCATGCCTTCCTCGTTCGTTGCTGGGGGCTGATTAGCTTGGCTTAAAGGGAAAATATATTATGTATAATACATTATATATAAGGCTTGTGAAGTTGTAAAGCCTGAGATTAGGCTAAACGAGTTGAGCGAGTTCAGTCTCGCTTGACGAGGACTATGCAAGAGTCATACACCGGGTCAGGGAAATTACTTTTAACATTGGTGTATAATTTTCGTATTGATCGGTAAAAATCAGTCAAGTCAACGTGATAATCAGGATATTATGCAGTAAATTATGCCAAAATCGCTATTCAATACTGCGAATTTGCAGTATAACACCAGTCCGTATAATTAATAGTTAGGCGGCACATCGCGCGAGGAGTCAAAGATGGCAAAAAACCCTTACGCTGATTCTGAAAGTCTAGCCGAACTACTGTGAGAAACCGAAATGGTTGCCGATAGATATGCGAATGGTGGCTTAATGTTGATAAGAACCAAAGAGGGTTGGCGAGCTTTTCTTGGGACATTAGAAGATGACGCATTGCGAGAAATGGAGAATTCTCTCGATAACAATGTTCCAAGCTATGAAAAGGCATTTGGCGAAATATCACGAAAGCCCAACTTGATTGACGAGCTTCACAGACTTTTGCCTAATTGCATGTGTTTTCCAGGTTACCGACCAATGAAGCTGGTTGAAGAGATAGAAGGCAATGATTAGTGTTCATTTATCAATCCTCATTAATTTGGAAGGATTCCTATGTCCCCTATAAAACTACTGACCCTTGAATCTTGCGAATGGCTTCCTAGTTTAGGAGACTATGATAAATTGCTTATTCAGTTTTCTATCTCCGAGGAGGAACAAAAGGATGCGACGAAACAGTACATTGTTATCGTCAAATTGACGAGATCACTCCTGACTTTTTGGGTTAAGAAAAATCCTGAGTTAAGTGACCGCTCCAATATAGAGAAAGTCTTGCTCCAGTATGCGACAGAGAAAATTCGCGAAAGAGTCAAAAACAGTGGCACGATTCTCTCGGAGGAAGAACTTCTACTTGATACCTCTGCACAATTTACACCACCGAGCCCAGCGACCATACAAGTTCCCTTTGGACAGCCAGAGGAGATTGTCGTCGAAAGGAAATTTGGATTTCCCTCTTGAGGATATATGTTTCTCAAGAAACTACTCTTCCAGATCAAAAAGCGGGCTAACACAGCGTGCGCCCGACTGGTGGGAGTCTGCGCGTTTTCAAGCATTTTTCTGGCTTTGAGTTTTTTTCTACATCTCAAGCCGAATCCAAGCCCGCCCGCCAACCACTAACGCAAACCGTTAGGCCGCTTCTTATG
>MGNS01000127.1:83957-84253 GCA_001795165.1 Chloroflexi bacterium RBG_16_57_11 | reverse complement strand
AGCGTTTGAGCGCCATGAACACGGGTTGCTCGTGTCACTCGCTGGCCCGGGTACAGGAAAGACACGTTCTCTCCTCAAGCGTGCAGCGGCGCTCGGCTCCGCTGGTGTTCCCTTTGATGAAATCTGTTATTTGACCTTTATCAAGGGAATTGCCGATGAATTCGTTGAGGATTATATAGAAGAGTTTGGCGCTGAGCATTACGCCGCTCAGAGACCTCGTATTTCTACACTTCATAGCTTTGCCTGTCGTCTCATTCGGAATCTGGGATACCAAATTGGCTTCGACGGTGAACTCT
>MGNS01000127.1:68756-83898 GCA_001795165.1 Chloroflexi bacterium RBG_16_57_11 | reverse complement strand
GCCATATCTATACGGCCCAAATTGCACCACGATTCCACAACTTCGTAGTCATCTGAGTCGAGTTAAGCAAGCATGGCAAGACACAACTGACCCAAACGCACTTCCCGATCCAATTCCGACCATTTTGCCAATAACGCTCGATCTCTTGCGTGCCTTTCGAGTACTCGATTGGGATCAGACTGTCCCCATCGCCTCCGTCCTCCTCAATCGAGCCAATCCAATACCCGAATGGATACGTCAGATTTCTCACTACTTTATCGACGAATTCCAAGACTTCAACAAAGCAGAACAAGCTCTTATCCTTCTCTTCTCCAACCTTGCTACTTCCATCGTTATTGTAGGCGATGATGACCAAAGCCTTTTCAGCGGTCGGGGAGGTTCGCCCAATGGAATACGCGCCCTGTACTCAAATCCTTCGCACGACCAGGTTTCTTTGATCAAGTGCTTCCGTTGCAGGGAGAATATCGTCCAGGCTGCCAACCGTTTTCAGACCTTCATGCGGCTGGATTCTCGCCCCATGTTACCCCACAAAGATGACGGTTTCGTAATTTCCTATAAATTCAAGAGTACCAAAGCGGAGTTTGCTTTTCTTACAAACCTCTTGACTTCCTATATTGCACAAATGCCCGATCCGCCAAAACCGAAACAGGGAACTGTATGCCTTTTCCCCAGTTGGAAGCAGCTTGATTTCTATTTTTCTAACCTCTCACCACGTATTCCTTGCGTAAGGCGCAAGTTTCAGCCTTCCCCAGAGCGTCTTTGGCTTGAAAGCGTCCTCCACCTGATTCGTCGTCCTGGACAGCGCTTTCTCCAACGCCTCCTCCTCAATCGCCTCGAAGCTGTCAAGCCTCGTCATAGCAGGGACATTGTTCACCGTGTGGTCGAACGAGATTGTGATCTTACCGCAGCTATTAATTCTCTTCTCACTGATGGTACTCTCACTGGTAACGCTGCCACACAATGTAGGCTTTTCTGCGACTTCTTAAACGGTGTTGAAGCACAAGATATAGCCTCTATCGCAGGCCATCTCGCTAAGACGTTGCGGCTCGATCAAGCTCAAGTGGCTGCTGGCCTTGAGTCATTTCTTCAACAAATCGATCTTCCAGAAATTGACGATCTCGTCGCAAAATCCGCCGATTACATATACCCTCAGTCCGCGCAACCGCCAGAAGACCCGAAGTCAATCTTGTTTCTCACAATGCATGGTTCAAAAGGACTCACCCGAAAGAATGTTGTACTCCCTGGTCTCGAATCAGCGTGGCTTCCAAGTCAGGATAACTCACAAAGTCTCGATGAAAAAAAACGGCTTTTCTATGTGGCCATAACTCGGGCCACCGACTCAGTCATAATTACGTACCCATTGAACCGTTCTAAAGGCGACCCATTTAACTACAATACCCCAGGTCGTGGCAAGGTGAGCCCATTCGTCACAGCCTCAGGAATTGCCGATATCTATCACGCTTAGACCCGATGCTTCTCTTTTTCGACCTTGTAGGGCGGCCTAACACCGGCTCCACCTGACCGCCTTCAGCGTAGGTACGCAGCGGCAATTTGCCAAAAAAGTAGTTTTTGGGCTTTGTTGCCTGGCAAGAACCGGCGGCAGGTGAGCCAAACCGTTGGGCAGCTACGGTCAATCATTGTTCTTCTCTCGCCGGGTACAATTTCTCGAGTTTATCCCTGGCATTAAGGACCGTGAAACGCCAATCGATTTTGTTCAAATCTACAACGTATTTCTTTGCCATTACCAACTCCTCATTTGGTTGAAGCCTTATGGCGTGGTGGGCGCATGCAATGCGCCCCTACGGCTTTCAGGCTATTGGCGAATTTTAACTGTCATACCTTTTTGATGAGTACCAGTCTGACCAGCGCCCTATTTTCAAAAGTCAGGTAAAATTGGGCTGGCATTTTAGTATCAATCTCGAAACGAAAGGCCTGAGATGGAAAACAAACTTAAACTCATCAACGAAATGGCCGTGGACAACGGCTCGAAGATCGTCATGCTGGTGATGGATGGGCTGGGTGGATTGCCGCTCGAGCCGGGCGGGCCGACGGAGCTGGAAGCTGCCAGGACGCCCAACATGGACGCCTTGACCGCCCGCGCTTCCCTGGGCTTGAGCGATGTGGTCGCGCCGGCTTTCAGCCCAGGCAGCGGCCCCGGGCATATGTCCATGTTCGGCTACGATCCGCTGGAGGTGCTCATCGGCCGCGGCGTGCTGGAAGCGATGGGCATCGGCTTCCCGCTGACCCACAAGGATGTCGCGGTGCGCGCCAACTTCTGCACAATGGACGCCAGTGGAAATATCACCGATCGCCGTGCCGGGCGCATCCCGACTGAAGAATGCGCTAAACGGGTGGAAGTATTGCGCCAGATCCAGATCCCCGGCGTGCAGATCTTCGTCGAGCCGGTCAAGGAGTATCGTTTTGTGCTGGTGTTGCGCGGTGAAGGGCTGGGGGCCAATATCCCCGATAACGATCCGCAGCTCACCGGCATCCCGGCGCTGCCGATTGTGGCCGAAGATAGCGCCTCTGAGAAAACCGCCGATATCCTGCGCCAGTGGTGGGCTGAAGCCAACAAGCTGCTGGCGGCGCATCCGCCGGCGAATAGCTGCCTGCTGCGCGGCATCTCGAAAGACCCCGGCATGCCGCGCTTCCCCGAGGTATTCAAGATGCGCTCGGCGGCGGTGGCCGTGTACCCGATGTACAAGGGCGTCGCTCGCCTGGTGGGCATGGATGTGATCGATCACAACGGCGAGACCCCGGCGGAAGAATTCGAAGTGGTCAGGCAGCATTGGGACGAGTATGATTTCTTCTTCGTACATATCAAGAAGACCGATAGCTACGGCGAAGATGGGGACTTCGAGGCCCGTGTCCACGTCATCGAGACGGTGGACGAAGCCCTGCCAATCCTGCTGGCGCTCAAGCCGGAGGTGATCGTGATCACCGGCGACCACGCCACGCCGGCCAAGCTCAAGCGGCATAGCTGGCACCCGGTGCCGGTGCTGCTGGCGGCAGACTCGGCCCGCTTCGGGGTGCCGGGCAAGTTCGGCGAAGCCCTCTGCCTGCATGGAACGCTGGGGCGTATCCGCCACGTGGACATTATGCCGCTGGCGCTGGCGCACGCCATGCGGCTGGGCAAGTACGGGGCTTAGCCCGCGCTCAATGATTAATAGAATAGGCCTGACCGTCCGGTGATCTGCCGGGTGGTCAGGCCGGATGATTTAAAATCAAGCCGTGTCCGCCTGGAGATGCTGGCGATACCAGGCTACCGTCGCCCGGATGGCGTCGCGCAGCGGGGTGGCGTGGTCGCCAAAAGTGCGTTTATATTGGCTGTCATCCACGATAAAAGGTTTTTCGAACTCGTACATCATTTCAACCGTCTCACGCGCCTCCGGGATGAACAGGCCGCCGATGCGCAGCATGAATTTGCCCATCCCGCTCATCCTGGGCGAGCGGCCGATTTCATCGAAGATCATTGTTATCAGCTGGCGCTGGGTCAGGGGCTCTGCATTGGGGACATGCCAGGCACGCCCCAGGGCCTCCTCGTCCTCGCCCAGTGAGACCAGCGCCTTGCCAAAGTCATCGATATAGGTGTAGGTGTGAGGCAGATCCAGGCTGCCGGTGGCGGAAGCCGTTTTCCCTTGCAGCGCCGGAGCGAAAACACGCTCGCCCAGGCTGGAATCCAACACCTGCGGCCCGAAGAAATCCGAGCCCCGACCGATGGTCACTTTCAGCTTACCGTCGCGGTGAGCCGTCAGGGCCGCCTCGGCCATCTGGGCGCGAGTCTTTCCCTTCCTGGTCGTGGCGTTGTAAGGCCGGCCCTCATGGATCGGCCCGTCCACCTCGCCGTACATGTACAGATTTTCGCCGATGACCAGCTTTGCGCCGTTGGCGGCTGCGCCTTCCAGGATCGAGGCCTGCAAGGCGGGAAATTTCTCCGCCCATTCATGGTACCTGGGCTGGGCGCACTGGTAAACCACCGCTGCACCCTCGGTCACCCGGCGGGTATTTTCAACCAGATACGCATCTGAGGCGATCAATTCGACCCCGGCAGGCAGGTCCGCTTTGCCCCTGCCGTTGACCATGCGCACCCTCTTCCCTTGTCGCACCAGCTCGCGCATCACAGATAAACCCAGCGGGCCGGTGCCGAAAATAACCTGCATATCGTTCGATGTTGCCATTTTTAGCTCCTGCTATATAAGTAAGTTGTTACCCTTTAGTGGTCGCCTGCTTGCAGACCGACGCTGTTGAGCAAATTTTTCATTTCATATTGATAGAAGGCCGTCGTGTCCTTCATCATGGGCTGGATGTGGTTGAACAGCTCCAGCATCAGCATCCCGTGGATGCGCGTCCAGCCCACCAGGCCCAAATAAAGCACAGCCTTGGGCACTGCTGGGTTGGGTTGCCCATCGATCGCCGGAAACTCCGGCGCCGGAATTTCCGGCACCGGGAATTCCGGACGCAATTCGGGGGGTAGCTGGCGGTATTCAGCTCCCGGCTTCAAGGCGCCAGCCTGATCGGCCTCGACTAGGATGCGCAGGATAACGGCGAAACCCCTCTGGGCGGCTGGCGTGGTGACCTCCACCGGCGCATGGTAGCCGGGGATCGGGTTGCCATAGATCAAGGTGAAATCCACCGGGTGCGCCAGCGCCCATTCTCGATAGACCAAAACGGTCCTCATCATCCGCTCGTAGTAGGCCTGCTGTGGGATCTCGAGCGCTGCCGCCTCCAGCGCATCGGCCAGATCGTTGAAGGCATCCGCGATCAGCGCGGTCACCAGGTCGTCGCGACTGGCAAAATAGCGGTAAAGACCTGGCGTGCTGATCCCCATTGCCCGGGCGATGGCGTGCAACGAGAGGGCGTTGGTGCCGCTCTCGGCCATTTGCCCCCGGGCAGTGGACTTGATTTCTTCGATGGTGTTTTCGCGCAATCGCTCTCTGCGGGACATGCTTGCCTCCTATCGCTCAATCAAAAGTGTGAACGTTATTATCTATAGTTAATATTATTAACTAATTATAATGGTATTCGCAGATTTGTCAAGGGGAATCAATAAACGACGCACTCGAGCGCATGTCGTTGACAAAAAACCGGTTGGCTGTTGAGCCACCCAGGGGGTTCTAGGCGTCCAGTGTTTCAGTCGGTGAGATCGCTAAGGATTGCCTGCCGGATTTGGGGCAGGTACTCGTATCCGCTCGGGCAAATCAGGCGGCGTACAGGAACTTTCTGGACCAGGCCGGAAAGGAAATCGAACCGGTCGCCCGCCAGGCCAACCGCCTCTGACAGGCGGGTGATGAAGGAGTAGCGCAGTAATTCGATCACCGCATCGCGATGAGAAACGACCTCGATTTCCGGGCCTGCCGGGAGGCCGGCTTCACCCTGGCGCTCCAGGATGTAGATCCGCCCCAGCGGGCACGGGTGATCGCGGAAGGAGCCGAACTGGTCGCCTCCGACAGGAACATAGCGTTTGGCGAACTCCGGATGCACCCGCTCGAGATGCTCGTATTCGGTAATAAAGTGCTCAATCGTATTGGGCCACATGCGCATAACAGGATAGCCTGGGTAGGCCCAATGATCGCCATCCCGGAGGCATAGCGGTAAAACATCATCGGTCAACAGGGAAAAGCCTGCTCTTAGCATGCTCGCCGCCAGTGTGCTCTTGCCATTCTGGCCGTGAGCGAGGAACGCAACGGCATTGCCCGAGATCTCCACAGCCGAGGCGTGGATGGTGACGAACCTCTTGAGCTCCAGCCAGAAGGGCAGCACATTGCCAAACAGGAAAACCTGGATCATATGCGCCGGCGCGCTCTCCTGCAGGCAGCAAACCAGGCGGTCAGGCCAGAGGTAAAAATCGGCGTACTCCGGGAAACGCATCACCTTGCATGGATCCAATTTATATAAGGCAAGAATGCTCTCTCCTTCATCTGATTTCCGGAGGCTTGAATATACCGCTGCAGAATTGGCAGGATTCCATTCAAATGGCGGTTGTGTAATGAAAGAGATCGTCAAATCGGGGGGATCGAAGCTGGCGGGTAACCAGCTTGCCAGAGGCCGGTTGCTGGCCAACGTGTGACCGAAGGCGCGGTATCGCCTCAGCTCACCCTGAGAGTCAGTCACATGGCGATCATTTAGAACCATCGTCTCAGCCAGTCTTCTAGGGTCAGGGTATGCCAGAAAAGCGTATCTTCTGTTTTACCATCCAGGTAATCCTGGTACGCGCCCCGCAGCTTTCGTTCGTCGACAAAGCCCATTTCGGCCGCCCGCATATGGCTCATCAACGGCCACACCTTGGCCTGCTCGCGCTCGCGCAGACCGCGATGCAAGATGGCTGTCGGATAAATCTTTGTCCACCTGTCCAACACTTTGTCCGGCAGCAAGCCGCGCATGGCGTTGCGGAGGATGATCTTGCGCTGGGAAGCGCGGAAGGTCTGGTCGGTGGGCAGGCTGAGGGCAAATTCGATCAAACGGTGATCCAGCAAAGGGTGGCGGAACTCGACGCCCCGCCTCGCCGCTAGCTGGTTCATCGCCTCAACCTGACGGGGCAGGGATGGATGGCTGAGCATACGTAATCGACCCACACGGCCCGGCAACATCCATCTCCGGTCCGGCGGCCGACCAATTTCTGTGGGGAAGAGCTCAGTAAAGGGCGGGCGCAACCAGGGCGCAGGCAAGGCCGCCCCAGCTCTCCAGCCGGGCAGATAGGCCTCTCGGATTGGGGTCAGGATCATCCGCCGGATGATCTGAAATAGCGAAAGTCCCGTGGCCGAGCGCGGCAGATGATAGCGCATCTGGCGGGTTAATTCGGCCCACCGTCCGCTCAGGAGGAGATCGGGGTAAGCGAAGACATTGCCGCCAAACAGGTGGTCGCCGCTCATCCCGGTGAGCAGGATGTTGCTGGACCGACCCTGGAGGCGCTTGAAGGTCTCATCGATCAGCTCGGAATAGTAGGCGTAAAACGGCATTGTCGCCGGAGTGTGTATCCCGTCGGGCCGGCTCAGCGGCCACAGGAGATCGGCACGGATCTCCTCGGAGGGGATATCCAGGAAACGGCACACTTCAGCGGAATCACTGCTTTCGTCTGCCTCGGGCAATTCTGGAGCGGACCAGCAGAAAGCGCTCAGGGAAGTGTTTGGCGCTGCGTGGCGGATGGCAGCCGCCAGGCTGGTTGAGTCGATCCCGCCGCTCAGCGTGATGTACGCCTGCCCTGCTGGGGCGCATTCGGCTGCAAGCCGAAAAAGCAATTCCCACAAGGCCCGGGCGTAATCCTCGTCGGATGCAAGCTTGAGCACAGGCTGCGCTTCGATTTGCCAGTAGCGTCCCGTTTCAGGTTTATGTCCCTGGATGCGCATCCAGCTCCCCGGCGCCAGCTCCCGAATAGTGTCGTAGAAGGTCTCTCCAACCAGGGGCGCGTGACCTGTGATATGGGCGACAACGGAGCGCGGGTTGGGCGTGCGAGGAAAGATCTCGAGCTCGAGCAGGGTTTCCAGGCGGTTGGTAACCCATAACTTTCCGTTTAGGGTGGCGAAATAAAAATTGTGGTTGCCAATCCGGTCCCGGGTCAGGATCAGCTCCCGGCGTTGGCTATCCCACAGGACCCAGGCAAGCGTCCCGGCGATGGAAGTCGTCGCTCGAATTCCCTGCCGGCAATAGAGATGGTACACAATCTGTCGATCATCGATCGCTTCATGTCCAGCGAGCTGATTTAGCAGCTCGGAGCGGTTAGCAATATAGCCTGCGGTCCAGACCCAGTCTTCGCTTGACGGGGGATGCCAGGGGGCGGCTCCGTCTACATCAGGCTCGGGCTGCGCTTCCCTATTGGTCAGATCCCAGCACAATAACAGGACCGGAGAATTGAAATTGTCGCCAGTTCGCTGGTTCACGATTTAGCGAAGGTACATTCACTGGGCTGAAAGTAGATTTCCCGCCTGATAAATCCAGCTCAGCAGAAAAATTAAGTCAACCAGCGTGGCCCCACCCCCCCAGGCTGATTGACTTAATTTACAGGGTAACTCGATCAAATGCGATGGTTGAAGAATTTAGGTATTTCGCTTTAGCTTTTTAAAGCCCGCTATTGACTAAACTTCGATAGAACCGACGGCTATCACATCCGTTCCACCAATGGCGCCACTGCCAGTAATCTCTGCCAGATCCCCGTACTCGATCAACTTCGGGGAGATGTATTCCTTCTTCTCTTCTTTAGCAACGGGTTTGTCCATGTCTTAAGCCTTCTTTCTCCTCAGAAGCACATCCGGATATAAGCGATTTCAGAAACTTGCCCTATTATATATGATACGCCTCCAAAAATCCAGAGTTTTAACCACCAAATGTTGGAGCAATGTCCCATTTTTTATAAATCAGGTTGTCTTTAAGGGTGTGAATTGTCCGGTGGGCGGATCCTTCTCTCCGATCGGCTGGCCCTGGTATTCTAACCAGGCATGCGCCTCCAGTTTTTCCTGATTCCGGCGCACGCCGATGAACAGGTCTGTATTCACACCCCGCTTGGAGAGCAGGGTTTGCATCGCCAGCGACCGGCGCAGACAAGTCATCGGATAGATATGGTTTCGTGCGGCGAGTTCTACAAAATCACTGGATCGCCGGATCATGATCTCCGCTTGAGCTGAGGAAATCTCTTTATGATGTCTTGGCATCATCCAACTTTGTATTTTGCGGAAAGGCAATATACGTAGCCCGATATCAATTGCCAGCAGCAGGGACCAGGCTTGAACCAACAAGATCCAATCCTGAGCCGTAAAGGATCGTATGGTTCTAAGCTTTGCTTTCATGGTTATCCAGTGATGGATCCAATCGAATGAGTCCATGCGCTTCCAATTGATCGACCAACGCCAGCAGGTCTGCTCTCAAGCGCTCGGCGTCGACGTCATATTCTTCCAATAATTTATTGTAAACCGTCCCTGGAGAGCCATATTCGACCAGGTATTGCCAGATGCGCGTGCCCATCGGATCCAAACCGAAGTACTTGCCGGTTTGCAAATTTAACAAAACCGCTTCACCATCCAGCTCGTGGAAGAGCACATCGCCTGGGATGTTGACTCTGGCCTCAGTGGGGTTCAAATTAACCTCTATCGTCCATCATCGTCCGACTTCTCTGACCGTTGCTTATCACCGGTCGAACGCAATCATTTTACCCTGATTGCCTCCAGATTGCTACCTGGATTAGGCGGACAATCGCCTGTCCATTCATCTCAATAGAACAGGGTGTTGGGCGAGCAACACCCAACACCCTGTCAAATCGGTTAACCGCTTACTGCTACCGCCCGGAGACGGGTTCCACCTTCACAGGCTTTGGAGGCTTTGTTGGAGGTGGTATAGGTGTGATGACGCAGGCCTCAGCGCAAAGCCGGCCTTTGTTATAGTTGTCCAGGTCCTTGAAGATGTACATGATCGACCTCCAGGCCGGGCTGTACAGGACCACGCCGCTCCCCAGCGGGTAAGTCATCAGCCAGGTTTCGGCGGTCTCGATGGCGGCGTCGATGCAGCTGGAAGGGTTGCCAGCCAGGATGTTTAGCTTGGCCGCCACAACCTGTGCAAAGAGCTGGTAGGTCATGTCGTACTTCGGCGATGTGCTCATGATGAGGATGGCTTGCTCTCTGGTGTAGGTCACGCCGGCTACAGTGATACTTTCCACGGGCCAGCGATTCTTGTAAGTCGTCTTCCAGATGCCTGGGGTGACCACACACACAGTCGGCGGGAAACGGTAGCCGAAGTCGAAAGTTAAAACATCCTCGTCGGTGACGGTCCGGGTGAGCACCTCGCCGCCGGTAGTGGATGTAGCCCCGGCCAGCGGGCCACCCAGGTTGAAGTTCTCGACGCCGACACGCACTGAATACGTGCCAGGAAGAACGCTGAAGCTGTACGTGCCGGTCGCATCGGTTACAGCACTCGTATTGCCGTTGACATCACTGATGGGATTGCCGTTGGCGTCCAGTAGGTAAACCACCACACCCGGGATGCCTGGCTCGCCCAGGTCTTGCACCCCATTCCCATTCGTGTCGCGGAAGACCTTATCACCGATCAGGAAGGGTGTTGGCGGCGTTGGGGGTACGCGGTAGCCAAAGTCATAGGTCAAAACGTTGGTATCGACGACGGTTCGAGTGAGCACTTCACCGCCGGTCGTGGAGGTATTCCCGGCCAGCGGACCGCCGGAGTCGAAGTTTTCGGAGCCAACCCGCACCGAGAACGTACCCGCAGGAACATTGAAGGTGTACGTGCCATTGGCATCGGTAATCGCAGAGATCGGGTTACCGTTGATGTCGCTGATGGGTTGGCCGTTGCCATCCAGCAGGTAAACCACCACGCCGGGGATGCCTTCCTCCCCTGGATCCTGCACCCCATCACCATCCGTATCACGGAAGACCTTGTCACCGATCGAGAAGGGGAATAGAGGTGGTACACAAGGATTGGCATCTCCGCCCGGGATGGGAGCTGCACACACCCCCACGATCTGGAAGGGGAATTTCCACGCGTTCAGGTTGTTCAAATCGACGCCACGGGCACGGATGGAGTATACCCCGGACGGCAACGTGCCTTGGATCAAGTGGTCCGGCTGACTGGCAGGGTCAGAGGAAAGCAAAAACTGCTCCCATTCGATGTTGCCGGATGGATTTTGGTTGGTGTAGGTCGTGCCGTCTGGAAGGACCACATCATAGACCACGTTGGGTTGCCGGCGGTCTTCGGGCACCTCAGAGTCGTCGGGTGGAGCCCCAGTTGCATCCCCTCGGCCATCTGCCACCCCTTCGAAGTTGGTGGTGGCTGGATTAACCCAGGGGGGCAGAGCATTGTTGGGCGTGTCCGGATCATCGGTATCCATCGCAGAGAGATCGAAAGGCCCGAAATCAAAATCCCCATCCCAGGCAGCCAGCGAAGGCATGGAGCCGGGGGCGAAGAAATGGAAGTTAAACCGGCCATCGTAGGTGGTAGGAGTGAGGTTCGGGTAACTGGGGTAGACGACGGCCCGGTCAGCGGGCGACAGCATGGGCGCCAGGTAGGAAAAGGGCTGTGCAGCCAGCATGACCGTCGCATTGGTGCGGACCTTGAAATTGCTCAAGTAAATCATACCGCTGGTTGCGGGGCTGATCACCAGTCGATAGAAATAGTTTCCGCTGGGCGAAAGTGCTTCGGGGACGTTGGTGAAGTCGAAGGTGGACCAGGCATTGTCGGGCATGATGGTGCCTGATCGCTGGGCGACAATGTTGCTTGTGCTGCCTGACAGGATCGGGTCGGCATACAGGATGAAATTCAGAGGTGTAGTCAAATAATCCCATTGGCCGCCGGTATCACCATCGAAGATCCCGATTTCGACGGAAGCAGAGCTCGCTGGGACGCCGAAAGTTAAGGTGATTGGTTGGTCGGCTACCGTGCTCAGGCCTACACCTGCCACTGAAAGAAACCGCGCGTCGTTCTCTTCGCAGGTTGGCAGGCAGTTGTAAGTTTCCTGAGCCGCTGCTGGCTTTGAAATGAACGCCAGTGGCGCAGCAATTAGCGCCACAATCAGCAGCAGATAAATAGAATTCCTTAATCGCATCATGTGTTTATCTCCTTTACAGAATGATCAGATAACTTCGGATGGTTGGGTCCTTTTACCCCTGCAATTTCTGTGGACGCTGGATGAAGCTATGGCTCCAGGTTATAAGAAGCGATGATTGACGAGTTTCAGAGCAATGCCATAGGAGCCATCGACTTTCGGTTCCATGCGCACCACATGTCCAAAGGCGGCTAATTGTGGTATGCCCGCTTGAACCAATGAAGCAGTCGACATACGGACAACTATGAAAAGGGTTTGACCTGGTTGTACCTTTCGCTGTGTGCGCAAGTACATCCCGCTAGCGCTCATGTTTGACAGTACGGCCCGCGATTCGAAACGAACGCCATCAGCCAGATGACCACGCACGGTTGCCGGATAAGAGCATGACACACGCGGCTTACTTCGTCGTTCGGCTGTCAGGTGCGACTCGCTTGAATCTGAGGAATCCAGGGATTCGGAGAGCACGATTATATTCTAGAGAATGTTGGTCTTTTTGTAATCGGTAACCAGCACGTTTATGGATAGTATTGGTCTACTATTTTTATCCCCAAAATCATTACACATTTGTGCCATCATGGCGGCACAAATGTGTAATGATTGAATCACACAAACCTATACCGATGGATTAGTTTGGGAGATCCGCCAGACCGTTTCGATAGGCATAAATAGTCAGCTCCAAACGGTTGGCGACATTTAGCTTGTTGTATATTGATGAGAGATGGTGCCTTACGGTTATCTCACTGATCGAAAGCAGCACTGCAATTTCCTTGTTTTTCAATCCCTTACCGATCAACAGGATCACCTCTCGCTCACGATCACTCAAGGAGGCCATGCGTGCGATCTCGGGATTCCCTTGATCATCCAGGCGAGAGCGCGAAATTTGGGTCAGCACGTCAGCGATCATTGCCCGGTCGATCCACACCTCACCGGCATTGACTTTCTCGATGGCTTTATACAGCGTCTGGCGATTCCCGGTCTTTGATACCACGCCCATCGCCCCCATCTGCACAGCCAGATGCAGGATGGGGGATTCCTCGATATTGGTCAACAAGATGATGCGCGCCTGCCGGTTTGCTTTAACTAATTCTGAGATGATTTCGGTGTTTAGTTCACCGTCCAGATTTAGCTCGATCAGGATGATATCCACTTCGTTATCTTTGGCCAGCGCTAACGCCTGCTCGCTCTCGCCCGCTTCGCCAATCACCTGGATATTTCCAGACTCGTTCAATATCATACGCATTCCATCGCGTACCAGTGCTTGATGGTCGAAGATCAGGACACGAATCGGCTTATCAGCGCTAATAGACACAACGGACCTTTCAAAAAAAGATCGTCACGATGGTGTTTCTGCGACTCTATCACCCGGTGATGACTCTGCCGCCATAAGTAGGACTACGTAATTCCAGCAATCATTATACTAAACTCTTGTTCTAAAAACCTGCCAGCCTCAACCGGATAGGAAGGTAAAATGTTTCGAGAGGTAAAACAAAATTGCTAGTAAACAAAGATATTTCAATTGTATAATCACATTGGCTGAGAAAGCAGCGGTTGAGCATGGAAAGAGATACTGGAATGTCGCAATCCGATCGCCCGATTTTGTTGGTCGAAGACAACCCCATGGATGTCGACCTGACCCGACGGGCTTTTATCCGGCGAAAGGTAAATCATCCGATTGAAGTGGCTCGTGATGGCGAAGAAGCCCTGGCTTTCATTTCCGACTGGGGAGAGAAACGCCCGATACCCCGCTTAATATTGCTGGACCTCAAGCTCCCAAAGGTAGATGGGTTGGAAGTCCTGCGCCATTTGAAATCGCATCCCAGATTTCGTGTGATCCCAGTGGTTGTCCTTTCGACATCCACCGAAGAACGGGATATTCAGATAGCCTATCGAGAAGGCGCAAATTCGTTTATCGTAAAGCCGGTTGATTTTGATCAATTTATGCAAATCGTCGATCACATTCAAATCTATTGGTGTACGCTAAATACACCCCCTCCAAATCCATAAGCCAAATCTCTGGAGCAAAGCCAATGAACTCTCAGCACCGTCCAATTCTACTGATTGAAGATAACCCGATGGATGAGGACCTGACCCGCCGGGCGTTTGTTCGGCGCAAGGTGATCAACCCGATCGAAGTGGCTCGAGATGGTGAGGCTGCCCTGGAATATTTAAATCTATGGCAGGCGGGTAGACCCTTGCCAGTGGTGATCCTGTTGGATATCAACTTGCCGAAAGTAAATGGCCTGGAAGTTCTCAGCCAGTTTAAAAGCTCACCTTATGCTCAGAAAGTCCCTGTGATTGTTTTGACCTCCTCCGCTGAAGACCGAGATATCCAAACCGCCTACAAATTGGGAGCAAATTCCTATATTGTTAAGCCGGTGGACTTCGAGAAATTTCTGGAGGTGGCCGGGCAGATCGACCTTTACTGGAATGTGATCAATATTCCGCCCCACTAAAGCCAGAACTGGGGAAGATGTGAGCGGTACGCTTGCAGGTAAGCCTCCAGGATTTGTCGAGCTACATCCAGATCGGTGATTACCGGGTCCAGCAACAGGCATTGCAGTGCAGCCTCCCGGTCGCCCCGCACTGCCGCATCGACCGACAGGCGCACTACGGCGAGCTCTCGCCTGCACAGCTCAGCGATCGGCTCGGGTAACGCGCCGACGGTCAACGCCTGGACGCCTGCACCGCTGACCAGCCCTGGCGTCTCGACGATGGATCCCAGGGGAAGATTGGAGATTTGGCCGCGATTTGGCAGGTTGAAAGCCAGATGGGCGTGTAATCCTGCGCCGGCAATATTCTCGATCACTTCCAAGGCGCCTTCGCTGTCGGTGTCCAGCAAGCTATCGACACTTTCCAGGCCATCAGCCATTCGTTGTATCTGCAGGAGACCCTGGTCGCGCAACAAATCCCACTCGTCCCAATCGTACAGGCTTAGCTGATATTTTTCCCAGGGTCGGGTGAGTGGGTCGCTGGCCCAGGGAAGATACTCACACAAATGCTCATCGCCCGGGATGGGAAACAGCCCAAAGGCGCTGTAGATCCGGCGGGTGAGCGGCTCAAAATCTGGGGACATGGCCTCCCAGCGCCGGGCAAAGCGCGGGTAAAGGTCTTCTCCGGTGCGTCGGTCATGGACGGCAAGCATCCAGGTAAAGTGATTCAAGCCCGCGGCCTGGATCTCGATGCGCTCCAAGGCCTGCCGGGCAACCTGACGGCGCAGCGGGATCTCTGCCGGCGTGGCATGACTGCCGGTGATCCCGGCAGGGAGGCGAATGCCGAGTTCGTCTGCCAGGGTCATGCCCACTAAAGCATAGCCGACTAAAATCTGGTGGCACAGGCCAACCACCTTGATCCGGCTGTAACGGTTCACTGCGTCGCAGATGCGCACCATCGGATTGGTAAAATTGATCAGCCAGGCATCCGGACAGAGTTCTTCCATATCGCGGGCGATCGCCATGACCGGTCCGATGTTGCGAGCGGCATGGGCGAAACCACCTGGACCACCGTTTTCTGCGTACGGCTGGCGCACACCATAGCGCAAGGGAATTTCATAATCCATGCGCCAGAGCGCCTCGCGTGGCGGCACCTCGATAGAGAGAACGACAAAGG
>MGNS01000127.1:42512-68687 GCA_001795165.1 Chloroflexi bacterium RBG_16_57_11 | reverse complement strand
TCAGGCGATGCGCCAATTGACCAACGGAGGCCAGCTTTTCCGCATCACGATCGACCAGCGCAAGCTGGCAGCCACTGAGCTTGCGGCTGCGCAGCAGTGCAGCCAGGGTGTTCAGACCAAAGGAGGCGCTCCCCGCGCCGATGACGACGATTTTGGTAGGCAACATCAGGGTATCCTTCTGTATTTCAGGTTTTATATATTATGCCAAAGGTTCAATTAAAGTGCAAATCCCTGGCTGAGGGCGGGTGCACGTCAAATTGGGGGCGAATTTGTTCGGTGATTGAAATCACGGGGACAAGAGATAGCCCTCGATAGCCTTTCAAATCAACGAATAAAGGCTACCGAGTGTATAATCACTATATGGCGATCCCCCACCAGCTTGGCCAATACCGAATTGAGGCGCAGCTCACCAGCAACCGGTTTACCGAGTCATACCGGGCCTTCGATACGGTGCGCCGGCGGACGGTATTGCTGAGGGTGCTGCAGGTCGAGGAAATCGGTCATATGACGGCATTTCCAAGATTTTTACAGCAGGCCCAGCGCGCTTCTGACCTGGTCCACCCCCGCCTGGCCTGGGTATGGGAGGCGGGCCAGGCCGAAGGCTATCATTACCTGATCGAGCGGTACGTCAATGGCCCAAATCTGGCACAGCGGCTGGTGGAGAGCGGCCCGCTGGGTTGGGAGGAGGTGCAGCTAGCGATTGGTCAGATTGCCCAGGGGCTGGATTTCGCCCACGGGAGGGGTTTTGACCTGGGGGCAGTGCGCCCGCGCAATCTTTTACTCAGCCCGGAGCTGGGTGCCGTCCTAGGCGGGCTCGGGCTGGCATTGGGGTTGCCATCGAACCGGCCGATTGAGGATCGTGAGGAGGCGCTTTACGCCGCTCCCGAGCTGTGGCAAGGCAGGCCGCCTTCTCCGGCGACCGACCAGTACGCACTGGCTTGCGTCCTGGCCGAGATGCTGAGCGGGACAGCGCTGTTCGACGCCGCGTCGATCGAGGAGATTCATGCCCGCCACCTGGCTGAATTGCAATTGCCCCACACCTGGCCCGACGGGACCCCCTGGCAAGTCGAGCTGGCCTTGGAGCGGGCTCTTTCCAAAGACCCGGCAGCGCGCTACCCCAATGCGGCGGAGTTCGCCGAAACGCCAGCTAAGCTGGTGTTACGCTCGTCCGACGATGAGCAGGAGCGCAGCCGTCGTGCAGCGCTGGCCGAGGCGCGCCGGCAGGCTGAGGAACAAGCGCATCGTGTCGCAGAAGAAGCCGCCCGGCTGGCGGCTTTGGAACAGGCACGGCGCGAGCTGGAAGAGCAGTTGCGACATCCAGCGCCGCCCCCCTCCTTGCCAGAATCGCCTCCGATACAAGCTCAGCCACAGGCTGAAGAGCCGGTTTCAATGGCTTCCGGGCCGGAATTGCCGGGACAAGCCGCTCGAGAACGACATCCTTCAACCAGGCAACGATACCGGATTGTCTGGGTGAGCGGTCTTGTGTTGGTCTTGATCCTGGTTGCCTTATGGCTGGGTGGGCGGTTGCCGGGTTTAGGTCAGATGGCATCCACACCCACATCGACCCAAACGGTGGCGGCCTCCTCTACACTTCGGCCGACCAGCAGCCCATCTTTGACAGCCAGCCTGACCCTCACCGCTACCGCATCCGCCAGCCTGACCCCCACGCGTACACGCACGCCCACGCGAAGTTCTACACCCACACTCACGCCAAGCACAACCCAGACCCTGACTGCTACCCCGACAACCAGGCCGACCCGCGATCTTTCATTGCGTGATTAGCCGCCCTGAAACGCACAGGTTGGGATGCCAGGCGCACGATGTAAAGCTGCATTTTGCGGTAAAATGTACGCCTGTGAGTCGATCTTCCGCCCCTCGTCTTACCCTAAAGCCAGCCGCGGGAAAAATATCCGCACTGGTGTGGTTCTTGCTAACGCTGGCGGCAATTGGGATCGTCGCTGCCCTCAGCCCGGCAGAGCGGTTGTTAGGCGCAAGCGCTCGCATTGTATACCTCCACGGCGCGTGGGTCTGGGCATCTCTGGCAGGCTTCACTGCTGCCGCATTGGTGGGGCTGGCGGGGTTGATCACCCACCATCCCGGGTTGCATTATTGGTCGCGAGCTTTGGGTCGCACCGGGCTGTTCTTCTGGATTACGTATATCCCAATATCCATGTGGGCGATGCAGACCAGCTGGAACGGGCTGTACCTGGCGGAGCCTCGCTTCCGGTTGGCGGTGGTTTTCTCCATCGGTGGCTTGTTGTTACAGGTTGGGCTGGCATTGCTCGAAAACCCGGCCTGGGCGTCGGCGGCCAATGTCGTTTACGCGCTGGCTCTCTACGCGGCGTTGCTCAACACTCAGAACGTGATGCACCCTCCTTCGCCGATGCTTGACTCGGATGCTTCGGGCATCCAGCTGTATTTTTTGCTGCTTTTTGCATTAACCTTGCTGGCTGCCTGGCAGGTGGCGCGCTGGTGGCGGCAATTAGAACCTGCGCCTGAGCGGGCGTAAACCCTTCGCTCACATTTGTTCTTGCTCGTTTGAAAAAAACACTGCTGGTACAGGTACCCGTCTTCATCGCCATCCGTACGGTGCTAAGCACCATGGTGCGGATGGTTTATCCATTTCTACCTGTTTTTGGGCGTGGATTGGGGGTGGATCTCTACCTGCTTTCTTATGCTCTGACGCTGCGCTCGGCTTCGGGAATTTTTGGACCGTTCCTGGCCTCGGTCGGCGACAGCCGCGGGCGGAAGTTTGGGATGCTCTTCGGCCTTGTCCTGTTCACCACCGGGGCGGCCGCTCTATTTATCAGGCCCACCTACCCGGCTTTTATCGCCATGCTTATTTTTGGCATCATAGCGAACTTTGTTTTTATCTCCTCCATGCAGGCTTTCCTGGGCGACCGGGTGCCCTACGAGCGGCGCGGGCTGGTGATGGCGCTGACCGAGTTTGGTTGGGCGTTCGCCTTCATCCTTGGCGTGCCTGCAGTTGGACTGATCATCAGTCGCAACGGTTGGCAAGCGCCTTTCATCTGGCTGGCAGCGTTGGGCGTCATCTCGCTGTTCGTGCTGCACTGGCTGTTGCCATGGGATCGCCCTCACAGCGGTCAAACCAATAATTTCTGGCACAACCTGCGTGGGGTTTTCACCTACGGGCCGGCAGTGGCCGGGTTGCTGCTCGCCATGTGTCTGACCAGCAGCAACGAGCTGGTCAACTTGATTTTCGGCGTCTGGCTGGAAGATACCTTCCAGGTGAAAATTGCTGCTCTGGCTGCGGCCTCGGCGGTCATCGGGTTGTCCGAGCTGGGGGGTGAAGGCCTGGTCACCGCTTTTGTGGACCGGCTGGGCAAGCGTCGGTCGGTCGGCATCGGGTTGATACTAAACAGCGTCGCAGCTTTCGCTTTGCTCTGGCTGGGGCGCAGCCTGACTGGCGCGATGATCGGGTTGTTCTTCTTCTACCTGACCTTTGAATTTACCATTGTCAGCGCTTTACCGTTGATGACCGAGGTGTTTCCAGCCGCGCGCGCAACGTTCATGTCGCTGTTCCTTGCTAGCACTGCCTTGGGGCGCGCGTTGGGCTCGCTGGCGGCGCCGTGGTTATATACCTTTGGTCGTTTGTGGGAGGCCATGCCCTCGCTGCTGATCATTATCCTGGCGGCGATGGCGCTTGACATGGCAGCACTGATTGCGCTGCGCGCCGTTCACGAGCATGGCGCAAGAGCAGTTGACTCAACAGACGATTCAGGTGTCATTCCAATTAAAAGCTGATGAACAAGCTCCCCGGCCCGTAAGAGTAACCTTTCAGTTATCGTCCTTCGTGGGCTGGTATAATTTGGCTTACGATGAAAGCGTGGCGTCGGATTACGAAATTCGGGCGGTCAGCCGCCGTATTGGTTACAGCCTGCATCCTCCTGTGGCTGGGGATCGGTCAGCGTGGCTGGGGGTTGCCACAGATTGCCCAGGCCGCGCCGGCGCGACAGGTCCCGATCTTCACCCCCACCCCTGAAGCCGATGGGCGCATCATCTACATTGTAAAGGTGAATGACACCTTGCTCGGCATTTCGCTGGTCACTGGCGTGCCGGTTGACAAGCTGCGCGCCTTGAACAACCTGACCAGCGATACGATTTTTGAAGGGCAGAAGCTCTTGCTTGGTCTGGCTGGGCCTGTTGAAGTGACGCCTACGGCCGGTCCTACACCTACCCCAACACCGGTGCTTCCTACGCCCTCACCCCGACCGGGGCAGGGCACGCTATGTATTCTGTTGTTCAACGACATCAACGGCGATTCGATCCGCCAGGAGAGCGAGCCTTCTATCCCGGGAGGGGCGATCAGCTTCGGAAACCGGACTGGGACGGTCTCGCAAGCTGTGAACACAACAGCAGGCGAGGAACATCAATGTTTTCAGGAATTGCCGGAAGGCACCTATACCATCAGTGTAGCCGTGCCCGCGGGCTACAACCCAACCACCGAAACCGATTACGAGACTCCCCTCAAGGCTGGGGATGAGACGTATATCAACTTTGGCGCTCAAGCGAACTCGCAAACGCTGGCAGAAGCACCGGTCATCCCACCAACTGAAGGAAGTCGCTCACCCATCCTGGGGATCGTTGGCGGGCTGTTCTTGCTGGCAGGTGTGGGTGTGGCTGTATTTGCGACCCGGTTGCTGCGCGGACGCTAGCCGGTCAGGTCAGCAACGCGTTATACCGAGCGCTCTAGCTCCCGGTATAGCTCCCTTAAGTTGCTTGAAAACAGATCGAACCTCCACGCGGCTGCACGCGCCCAGGCAGCCTGGCTGAGCGAATCTGCCAGCCTATCTTCTACGACCACCGTGATCAAGGCAGCGCCCAAAGCCCGGCATCTGGCAGGATATGCCTCAGCGGGAGAGACCAGATATCCTGCTGCGCCTGCCAGCGCTGCGGTGCGCTCGGTTTCCAGGCCCACCAGCGGCTTGCCGCAGGCCAGCGCCATCCGGGAAGGATCGCCCCACGGTGAGACTTCTGCCGGATGGAATAAGGCGTGGCAACCATGATATACAGCCGCCAATGCGGTTAAGGAAAGCGAGGGCAGTGGGCGCGCTGTGCCGGTAAGCTGGTACTCCGCTAACAGAGCCGCCAGCCTGTCCTGGGCGGGGTCATCCAGCCCGGCGATAACGAGCGGGTAGTACTCCCCGATTGCCGAAGCCGCCCAGCTCCAGGTGTCCAGCAGGCGGTGCAAGGCTGGCTCGTCTCCTGGCCCATGGTATAGCAGGTAAGTCTCCGGTAAATCCAGCGCTGCCAGGTCGTCCTGGATAGACCAAGCCAGGCCAGGGGTGCTGGTCTCGGGTGCGAATACCGGATGGACAACCGGCGGCAGGCTGCGCACTGGCGCCCGGGTAACAGGCACAGGCAGATCTGCGGGCCAAAGAAGGGCGTCGATACGCACAAGGCCTCCCTGTGCAAGCGCCTGGCTCAGCCGGGCGGCGAATCCAGGAGGCGCCCGGTATTCCTGGCCGGGCAAATCGCTGCTCGAGAAGCCTGCCGGGCTGACCAGCATGTGCGGGGAGTGTAGTAAAGCAGGGCTGCTTTCAACAAGATGTATCAATTCCGCCCTGGCCTGTACCGCCAGGCTGGGCAAGTTACGCTGCTCCCAGCGCAGACGACCCCAATCCGTGCCCGGTGTGGGAAGACGGATTGGTTGGATGACCTGTGGGAGCGAATGAAATGGCTCTCCTGGCAGGCCAATCCACGCAGGGATGTCTGGCGGGTGAGCCGCCAGCAAGGTCAATAAATGCAGCGCAGCCGGGCTGTTGGGCTGGTAAACAAGCGCCCAGCCATCGTAGAATATTTTTATCATTTCTTTGGTTATTGCCCTAGCCGCTTTGGCGCTTGGCCTCGACGCGTGACAGGAAGCGGTTCAGCTCGATCACCACACGCTGGTGGCGCCCTTCGCCGACCTTTTCCTGGTCGTCCCAGGCCTCAACCGCCAGGGTCACCTTTCGCCCATCCACTTCCAGCACCTCGCTGGTGACGCGCACCGTCCAGCCCATCGGTGTGGGAGCCAGGTGGCGAACTTCCACCAGCGCGCCAACGCTGGAGTAGCCTTCAGGAAGACATCGCGCCAGGAGCTGGTGGGAGGTGCGTTCCATGAAGCCGATCATGCTGGGTGTGGCGAGAACGCGCAGCGCGCCGCTGCCAATATGAAACGCAGTATACTGCTCGTCCACCTGAAAAGTAATTTCATGCTTCATTCCGACGGTGATACATTCGTCAAAATCCATACAATCCTCCAGATGTGGGAAAAAATCAAGCGGCGCTCCACCAGTCCTGGCCTTCCCGGAACCCCATCTCGGTCAACCTTCGGCGGATGAGCGGGCGAGCGCCGCGCGCACCCACGGCGGCCAAAACCACCGGATTGGTGAAGCTCCCCCACAAATCCGGCAGCGCCTCGGGCGGCACGATGGGCAGGCCGCCTCGGGTGCGGCCGATCTTGCGCGGGTCGATATCGATATAAGCCCTCAGCGGCGCCTCCAGGCGGACAAGCTGCTTGCCCAGGCGGCGTCCGACCATCCCGGCGCCCCAGATGATCACCGCGTCTCTTCCGGCAAGCGGGCCGAGGGTCAGGTAGAACGCCTTGAGGCGCAGGAAGTTTTCCAGTGAGTAGCGGCTGTCGGTGCGGGTGAGCCGTTGTGGGTGCTCACGCCACTCCAGCAGCACCTCGGGGAGCTTGGCGAAGCGCGCCCCGGCGAGGTAGAGACGCAGCAGCAGATCATAATCCTCCGCCCAGCCGTGATCCTGGTAGCCGCCCACTTGCTGCAGCAGCTCACGGCGGATAGTCAGGCTGGGGTGCGGCAGGGGGCTCTCGACAAACATCTCGCGGCGGATATCGTCATCGCTGAGCAGGCCGTTTTGCCAGTCCAGGTAGATCTTAAATCCCTGGCGCACCTGCCCGGCAGGAAAGCCCATCACCCGGCAGCTTACCACGCCTACCTCGGGGTGAGCCTCCAGAAAAACGGCCTGTTTTTCCAGCCGTTCAGGATGGGCGCGATCATCGGCGTCCATACGGGCTACATACGAGGCGTTGCAGGCCTCCAATCCGGCGTTCAGGGCGGCGATGATCCCCTGGTGTGTCCTGGGAAGGATGCGCAGGCGTGGATCCTTCGACGCCTGGGCTCGCAGGATTTGCAAGGTCGCGTCTGTGGAGCCATCGTCCACGGCAACGATCTCGAAGTCGCTCGGCGTCTGGCAGGCCAGGCTGTCCAAGGACTCATTCAGGGTGTCGGCGGCGTTGTAACAGGGCATTAAGACCGATATTTCAGGCACGCGCTGATTTTACTCGAAGATATCCAGCCACAACAGGCTGATGCCATGCATAGAAAGCAACCCCATTGCGGACTTCTAGAAAAAAAGCACCTATCAGATGAGCAATTGCGGGAGGTTTATGGTCGTAACGCGTGTAGAATTAATCCAGCAGCGAAAGGCGCAATATGTGCCAGACGTCGCAGGAAATCCAATCGTAGGCGGCGATACCCAAAAACCGGTTGCAGGCCAGCTTTGAGGTTGGTGTGCAACTTGAAGGAATGCACAATAATGATACTGGATATAAAGGATTATCCAACCGATGGCGTCATCACACTACGCCCGTTGCGGATCGACGATGCGCCGGGGGTGTTCGAAGCCGTGCGTGAATCGCTGGCAGCGCTCAAGCCGTGGATGTCCTGGGCTCATGATGACTATCGCGTAGAGGAGACGCGCGACTTCATCAACAGGACAATCGAAACCTGGGAAAAAGAGGCAGCCTTCGCCTTTGCCATCACGGATGCACGTGATGGTAAGTTTTTGGGGGGAACCGGGCTGAACAACCTTAACCAGGAATACCGGCTGGCGAACCTGGGTTACTGGGTGCGCAGTAGCCGGCGCGGACAGGGCATTGCCCCGCGCGCGGCCCGCTTGGCGGCGCGCTTTGGATTTGAGCGGCTGGGCCTGGTGCGCGCTGAGATCGTAGTTGCGGTAGACAACACCGCCAGCCTGCGGGTCGCCGAGAAATCCGGGGCGCACAGGGAGGGCATTCTTCGCAACCGTATTTTTGTTCGGGAGAAAATACTCGATGCTGTGATGCACTCGCTCACCCCGCAGGACTTCGGGATCGAACCCAAATTATAATTAGCCAGGCGCACCGCACTTTCTTGCGAACAAGTTCGCCGGTGGGTTGCACCTGCCACACACAAAAAAAAGAAAAAGGGAAAAACTAGTCGATGAGATCATCACCCAGCTCTGAACACCCCCTCGTCTAATGGACCGGTGGTTTTTGCACGCAGGCGATACCCCACACCGGGCTCGGTATGGATGTAGGTGGGCCGGGTGGGATCGGGTTCTACTTTGTGGCGCAAGTTGCTGATATTGACTCGCAGGAGATGCATATCTTCATAGCCCTCGCCCCACACCTTGTGCAGTAACTGGCTGTGGGTGATCACCCTACCAGCATAGGTGACCAGGACGCGTAACAGGTCGTATTCTGTGGGTGTGAGTTGGACCTCTCGACCATCCACCGTCACCAGGCGCCGGCTGAGATCGACACTCAAGCCGCCATCGCGAAAAACAGGCTCGGAAGCCGTCGTCGCCTGCCTCCGCAAGGCCACGCGTATCCGGGCAAGCAGCTCACCCAAGCCGAACGGCTTGGTCAGGTAGTCATCCGCACCGGCATCCAAAGCGGCAATTTTATCAGCTTCTTGCTCTCGTACCGAAAGAATGATGATTGGGATCTGCGTCCATTCGCGTAATGAGCGGGTGACCTGCACGCCATCCAAATCGGGTAAGCCCAGGTCGAGGACAAGCAGATCCGGGCGGTGGGAGAGGACCGCCTGGAGTGCATCCTGCCCATCGACCGCTTCATAGATGGTATATCCCCGCGCGGTGAGTGAGGTGCGCAAAAAACGCCGGATGGCAGGCTCATCATCCACAATCAGAATGCGAGGGGCAGTTTCAGTCATAAGCTCATTCGATAGGCAGATTGACCAGGATCCGTGCACCGCCGCCAGCACGGTTTTCGGCGTAAATCCTACCCCCATGGGCTTCAACAATCCCTTTACATATGGAAAGTCCCAGACCTGTACCGCTGATATTTCCGGGACGCTGGACGCGGTAGAATTTATCGAATACACGCTCCAGATCCTCCGGCGGAATGCCAGCGCCGCGGTCGGTAATTGAAATTTGGACCTCATCGCCTTCCCGGCGGGCGCCGACCTCGATCGGCTGGTCAGCCGGGGAATATTTGATGGCGTTGTCTAGCAGGTTCACCAAAACCTGAACGATCAGGACGAAGTCCAGCTGCACCAAGGGCAGGTTGGGGGAAAATGCGATCTCCACGCGGCGTCCCTGGAGCCGGCCTTCGACGATTTCCAAAGCTGAGCCAATCAAATCAGAAATATCGCAAGGCTCGCGCGCCAGTTTTAACGCCCCCGCTTCGATCCGGGTCATATTGAGCAAATTACCTACCAGGCGGTTCAGACGGTCGGCTTCGGCACGGGCGTTTTCTACCAGGTTCCGCCGGGTTTCCTCATCCAGTGAGCCATCATCTTCATCCAGAGCGCTCAATGCGCCGGTAATGGCGACCAGTGGCGTGCGCAGGTCGTGGGAGATGGAATTGAGCAAAGCCGCCTGGAGCTTTTCGGCTGCTTGTAACAGCTCAGCCTGGCGAGCCTGTTCCACCAAGGTGGCGCGTTCAAGCGCCAGGGCAGACTGGTGGGCAAAAGCATCGAGCGCCAGGCGCTGCTCCGGGGTGAGCAAGCTACCGGGCTGTTTCGGGCGCAATCCCAGCACGCCGACCAGCCCGCGGGCAGTTTTGAGGGGCTGGCAGCGCAGCGAGGCGGCAGGCAGGGTGTCCGTCCCGCGCCCGGCAGGCTGGTCGTGCTCGAATGCCCAATTGGCCACCGCCAGCTCATTTTCACTGGGGGTATAGCCCGGGCTGCTGGCGAAAGTCTTTACCCGCTGGCCTGCGGGCAGAAATATGGCCACCTCACGCCCAAAGATCTGGCCGATATGGGCGAAGATGCTGTTGGCCACATCATTTAGATTCGTCGCCGCCGTCAGGTCACGGCTCAGGTTATACAGGGCTGTGGTCTCGGCTTCGCGCTGGATGGACGCTTCCGCCTGCTCACGCACACGCGCCGTGAGCGTGCTCACTACTAAACTGACGACAAACAATCCAATGAAGGTGATGATGTATTGTGTGTCGCGGACTGCAAAGGTCAGTTGAGGTGGGACGAGGAAAAAGTCGAAAGCCAGCACGCCCGCCACAGTTGCCAGCAGGGAGGGCCCACGCCCAAGATAGATGGCGGCGATGACCACAACAGCCAGATAAAGCATGACCAGGTTGGTCGGTTCGAGCTGCCCACGGACGGACAAGCCAAGCAGGGTTGCCAACGCCACCAGGGCCAGGCTGACCAGATAGCGCCACCACGGGCTGTGCGGTCGCCAGGCGGCCGGGACGACCCCCTGCTGGGGCTCTGGTCGACCGCTGATCACGTAGATATCGATGTCGCCGCTGGCGTGGATCAGCTGGTCGACGACAGAGCCAGACAGCCATTCCTGCCAGCGAGGGCGCAAGGGCTTACCAACTACAATCTTGGTGACATTGTTTCGGTGGGCATACTCCAGCACAGCATCGTGGATCGAGCGCCCAGCCAGGGTGAGCGTCTTGCCGCCCAGCTCTTCGGCCAGTTGCAGTGTGCGCCCGATGCGCTCACGATTTGCCAGCTTGAGCTCGGGCCGGGACACCAGCTCGACATAGATGGCGAACCATTCCGCATTCAATTCATCTGCTAGGCGGCGCGTGGTGCGAACCAGTCGCTCGGCAAGTGGATTCGGACTGATGCACACCAGCAGGCGCTCTGCAGCCGGCCAGGGACCCAGGATGGCGCGCGTTTGCATATACGCGCGCATCTGATCGTCCACGCGCTCGGCAGCGCGGCGCAGGGACATCTCGCGCAGAGCGGTCAGGTTCCCCTTCCGGAAAAACATCTGAATGGCGCGCGCTGCTTGATCAGGGATATATACCTTGCCTTCCTTCAAGCGTTGGAGCAGCTCATCGGGAGGCAGGTCGATCACCTCGATTTCGGTGGCTTCATCGATCATCCGATCCGGTACGGTTTCGTGCACAATGACCCCCGTCACCTGCGCCACCACGTCGTTCAGGCTTTCCAGATGTTGGATGTTGAGTGTGGTGTAAACATCGATCCCTGCATCGAGCAGCTCTTCGACATCCAGGTAACGCTTCGGATGGCGGGAGCCGGGCGCGTTGGTATGAGCAAACTCATCCACCAGGGCCAGCGCAGGGCGGAGCGCCAGAATAGCATCCACATCCATCTCAGGCAGCGTGACTCCATGATAAGCCACCTGCTTGCGTGGGATCACATTCAGGCCTTCGAGCAGCTCTTCTGTTTCGAGGCGTTTATGGGTTTCCACGTAGCCCACCGCAATATCCACCCCCTCCCGGAGCCGCTGGTGCGCCGCCTCGAGCATGGCGTACGTTTTGCCAACACCGGCAGCATAGCCCATAAAAATCTTAAGCCGACCGCGGTTCGTTTGCTCGGATTGGATATTTTTCAAGAGCTGATCGGGGTCTGGGCGCTGCTCCATAGAGCTATTTTATCTCATCCAATGCCAGATTCAGCAGCAGGACATTCACTGCCGGCTCGCCTAAAACGTCAAACTGCCGGCCGGTTGTGAATTGATCCACGTGCGTTCTGACCTGGCTCTCACTCAAACCTCGAGCCTGCGCTACACGAGGGATCTGGTAATAGGCTGCGGCAATACTGATGTGCGGATCGAGCCCGCTGGCTGAGGCGGTAACCAGATCTACTGGAATGGAATCTTGCAGCGCGGGATCGGAGGCGCGTAGTGCAGCTACCCGCTCGCGGACAGAATCGACCAGTGACTGTGAAAGCGGTCCCAGGTTGGAGCCGGAGGAGCCGGTCAAGGCTGTAGGATCGAAGGCATTGTAGCCATACCCGGCGGTGGCGGATGGGCGCGACCAGAAGTATTGCGGCCCGTCGAACTCCTGACCAATCAGCGCTGAGCCAAGCAGCTTGTCATTTTCTTCGATGAGGCTGCCGTTTGCCTGTTCCGGGAAAACCACCTGGGCGATGGCGGTGACGGCCAATGGGTAGAACATGCCGGTGACCAGAGAGAGCAGTACGAATAACATCAGTGCTGGCTTGAGTTGTATCAACATTTTTCACCTAATAAGAGAACTTCCTGGACATCAGGCTCACCTGGAACCAGATGAATAGAATCCCGATCATGGCTTGACGCACAAATGGCTTTAGCGGATGGAATGCACTGCTGATCAGTATCAAGGCAGGGATACTAAATAACCAAATATATCGACTAATCTGCTTCAATCGCGGTCTGCGAGACATGAATACCTCCGTCTGACCTTCAACGAATGGAACCTGTGCTTCATCGTTGGTGCTATACCAGCTTCAGAAAGACCAGCAACATGTCGATCAGCTTAATGCCGATAAAGGGTGCTATCAGGCCTCCCAGCCCATAGATCACAAGGTTATCACGAAGCAGCTGGGCAGCTGGCTTAGGCCGGTACGGTACGCCGTGCAAGGCAAGCGGGATGAGAGCAATGATGATCAGGGCATTGAAGATAACCGCTGACAATATGGCGCTTCCTGGGGTAGCCAGGCGCATGAAGTTGAGCGCGCCCAGTGCCGGATAAGTGGAGGCAAAGGCCGCCGGGATGATGGCGAAATACTTGCTCACGTCGTTGGCGATGCTGAACGTGGTCAAGGAGCCGCGGGTCATCAGCAGCTGTTTACCGATCTCTACGATCTCGATCAGCTTGGTGGGATTGCTGTCCAGGTCCACCATGTTGGCGGCTTCGCGGGCCGGCTGTGTGCCGGTGTTCATCGCCACAGCTACATCGGCCTGCGCCAGTGCAGGGGCATCGTTGGTGCCGTCGCCGGTCATGGCGACCAGCCGGCCGCCGGCCTGGTATTCGCGGATCAGTTTGAGCTTGGCTTCAGGCGTGGCCTGGGCCAGGAAGTCATCCACTCCGGCTTCTGCAGCAATGGCCGTCGCCGTCAGCGGGTTGTCGCCAGTGATCATCACGGTCTTGATGCCCATCTTGCGCAATTGAGCAAAACGTTCTTTGATGCCGCCTTTGACAATATCCTTGAGGTGGATCACCCCCAGCGCCTGGTCGTTGCGCGCCACGACCAGCGGAGTGCCTCCCGCCCGGGCAATCGTATCTACTGCTGCTTGCAGGCTATTGGGAAGGTGATTGCCCTGCGAGCGGACCAGCGCCATCACGGTGTCTGGCGCTCCTTTGCGGATCGAGACGCCGTCGAAATCCACCCCGCTCATGCGAGTTTGCGCGGTGAAGGGGATAAAATGCATCCCGTGCGGGGCTTGCTCACTGGAGCCCATGGCCCGCCCGCGCAGGCCATATTTTTCCTTGGCCAACACCACGATCGAGCGACCCTCAGGAGTTCCATCTGCTAATGAGGCAAGCTGGGATGCATCCGCCAGGTCGCGCGCTTCCACACCTTCAATCGGGATAAATTCGACCGCCTGGCGGTTGCCCAATGTGATCGTGCCGGTCTTGTCCAGCAGCAACACATCGACGTCCCCCGCCGCCTCGACTGCTCGCCCGGACATGGCGATTACGTTGCGCTGGATCAGGCGATCCATACCGGCGATGCCGATCGCTGAGAGCAGGCCTCCGATGGTCGTCGGGATAAGGCAGACCAGCAGGGCGATCAAGACGGTCAGCGTGACGGGTGTTCCCTGCCCGACAGCATTGACACTGTATCGCGAGAAAGGAAGAAGCGAGGCGCAGACTGCCAGGAAGATGATGGTAAAGCTGGCAAGCAGGGCGGTCAGAGCGATTTCGTTGGGTGTCTTTTGTCGTTTGGCGCCTTCCACTAAGCTGATCATGCGATCCAGGAAGCCCTGACCGGGGTCGGCGCTGACGCGCACGATGAGCCAGTCGGAGAGCAAACGGGTGCCGCCTGTGACCGCGCTGCGATCGCCGCCAGCCTCGCGCACCACCGGAGCGCTCTCGCCGGTGACTGCGCTCTCATCTACTGAGGCGATGCCAAATACAATTTCACCATCCGCGGGTAGGATTTCGCCGGCTTCCACCAGATACAGGTCGTCCTTGTGCAATGCGGCAGAGGAGACCGACTGGACTTGTGCGCGAGCGGCCTCTAGACGCTCGGTGGTGCTGCGCAGGCGTTTTGCGACCGTATCCTTACGCGCCCGCCGCAGCGATTCGGCCTGCGCCTTGCCGCGCCCCTCGGCCACCGCCTCGGAATAGTTCGCAAACAGGACTGTAAACCAAAGCCAGAGCGCAATGGCGCCGATGAAACCTGCGGGGGCCTCCCCCTGGCCAAACAGCGCTTGCAGCCACAACAGCGTGGTGGCCAGGCTGCCAAGCTCGACGACAAACATGACCGGGTTGCGCACCTCACGGCGCGGGTCGAGTTTCTTGAAAGCATCCAGGACCGCGCGGCGATAAATCTCCGCCCGCAGATCGGCGACCTGGGGTTTCTTGAGCGAGGTAGACATTAGAAAAACCTCCCTGCACCCAACAGCAGCTGTTGTACGATTGGGCCTAGCGCCAGGGCAGGCAGAAAGCTCAGCGCCCCGACGATGACGAACACAGCAATCAGCCAGCCAACGAAGAGCGGGGTATGTGTGGGCAAAGTTCCAGCGCTGGTTGGCACCTTCTTCTTCGCTGCTAACGCTCCGGCCATTGCCAGCACCGGCACTGTCAGAGCATAGCGTGCGATCAGCATGGCCATGCCTAAGGTAGTGTTGTAGAACGGGCTGTTCGCGCCCAGCCCGGCGAAGGCCGAGCCGTTGTTATTACCGGCGGAGGAGAAGGCATAGAGCACTTCGCTAAAACCTTGCGGTCCGGCGTTGTATATTCCTGCCAGGCCGGCCGGAAAGGAAAGGGCAATCGCCGTCCCGAAAAGGACCGTCAGCACAGGGATGAGCACCACCAGAGATGCCATTTTCATCTCGAAGACCTCGATTTTTTTGCCCAGGTATTCGGGTGTGCGCCCGACCATCAGACCGGCGACGAAAACGGCAATGATGACGAAAGCCAGCATGCCGTACAGCCCGGAGCCGACTCCGCCATAGATGATCTCCCCAAGCTGTATCAGCCACATCGGGATCAGCCCGCCAAGCGGCATATACGAGTCATGCATTGAATTGACCGAGCCGTTGGAAGCTGCCGTGGTGGCTGTCGCCCACAACGCTGAATTGGCGATCCCGAAACGGACCTCTTTGCCCTCCATATTGCCGCCGGCCTGGAGCGTGCTGGCGTTCTGATCGACGCCCAGAGCCGTTAGAGCCGGGTTCCCGGCCTGCTCTGCCACGATGGCTGAGCCAGCCAGTAATATAAATACCACGCTCATCGCGATCAGTATCGCCCAACCCTGGCGCGTGTCACCGACCATCTTGCCAAAAGTGTAGGTCAGCGCGGCGGGAATGAGCAGGATGGACAACATCTCGAGGAAATTTGACAGCGGAGTCGGATTTTCGAAGGGGTGCGCCGAGTTGACGTTGAAAAACCCGCCGCCATTGGTGCCAAGCTGCTTGATGGCTACCTGCGAGGCAGCCGGGCCGAGGGGCAGGGTTTGCTCGGTAACTGTCTGACCATCGGCGGTTTGCGCCGGTTGCAGCAGGGTCACCGTGGTATAGGGCCGAAAGGTTTGCACTACACCCTGGGAAACCAGAACGAGCGCTAGGAGCAACGCCAGCGGAAGGAGGATGTAAAGCGTGGAGCGGGTCAGGTCCACCCAGAAGCTGCCCAACTGGCGCGTGGTGTGGCGGGCCAGGCCGCGAATAAATGCGACCAGCGCCGCCATCCCGGTAGCTGCCGAGAGGAAATTCTGTGTTGCCAGGCCGAGCATCTGGGTCAGATAGCTCAGCGTGGTCTCGCCGCCATACGACTGCCAGTTGGTATTGGTGGCGAAGCTCGCCGCTGTGCTGAATGCCAGATGAGGCGAGACAGCGCCTAATCCCTGCGGATTGAACGGCAGGAACTGTTGGAGGCGCTGAAGTATGTATACACACAGAAGCCCCACCAGGTTGAAGATCAGCAGGGCGATGGCATAGGTTTTCCAATCCATCTCGCCGTCCGGCCGAACGCCAGAAAGCCGGTAAAACAAGCGTTCCACCGGCGCGATAACCGGGCTTAGAAAAGTCCGCTCGCCCTGGTAAACACGGCCCATATAGGCGCCCAGCGGCTTGACCAGCAACAAAAGCACAGCTAGGTAAAGAAAGAACTGCAGGAAATTAAGGGATGTCATCCAAACCACTCCGGCTTTAGAAGCGAGATGAATAGATAGATCAGCAGGGCCAGGGTGATCAACCCGGCTGCAATGTCCAATATGTTCATGTCATTTCTCCATTAATCGATCACAAAGCCAGGCGAAAGTAAACATCAGGATGAAGAAGCCAAAAACCAGACTGAGAAAAATTAAATCTGACATCGATGATCCTCCGATTGCAAGCTTGAATATATCCCGGTGCAGGTCAATTAAAGGCAAAGAATGAACCCCAGAGTGTCAAAAAAGTGTCAAGAGAACTCGCCTGTGTATGTGTATTTGGCAAAGTGAAATATGCGATGCCCCCCATCTAAACTGCTATAATTGAGTTAAATCACAATCAGACCAAGGATGGCAGTCGCTATCCAACATGGCCCATTCTAGCGTACAATTCAGGTTGGTCCGTAGTGCGGAAGCGACGAAATCATTGCTTGAGTTCCTTTCCTTGAAGCAGGGATCGCTCCTCAAAAGAAGCCCAATACCATACCGTTAGGAGGCTCGAATGAATGTTCTGGATCCTGATCTGAGGCGCATACTGGTTTCCACCGAAGCCATCCAGCGGCGCGTCAAAGAGCTGGCGGATCAAATCTCGCGTGACTTTAGCGAAGTTGACCGGCTGTATATCGTCGGTATATTAAAGGGCGCCTTCATCTTCCTTGCCGATCTGACCCGCCAATTGAGCATCCCCCACGTGGTCGACTTTATGGCGCTTTCCAGCTACGGCAGGACGACCGAATCGGGCGCAGTGCGCATCCTGATGGATTTACGCGAACCAATCGAAGGCCAGCATGTGTTGATCGTTGAGGATATTATCGATACCGGGCACACGCTGACCTACTTGCATCACATCCTGAACGGGCGAAACCCGGCCTCGTTGCACACCTGCGCCCTGGTGCGCAAGCTGCGCAACCAGGATGACTTTCCGGTGGATTATATCGGGTTCGATATCCCGGATGTTTGGGTGGTCGGTTATGGCCTGGATTACGCCGATCGCTATCGCACATTGCCTTTTGTTGCCGAGCTGGATCAGAAAGTCTATACAAAGATAAATTGAAATCGTGTAAAATTAGATATGATGCAAAATAAGGACAAACAGCCCATTCTGCCCCGCAATCCGATCACCCACCAGCGCCATCGCCGCGAGGTATTCTGGCAGATCACGTTTCCAATTCTTGTTGTGAGTTTGGCCTTGTTGTTATTAGCCATCATGGCGACCGGGCTTTCGCCAGTGCGTGCCAGCAAGTGGGCGGATGTCTCCATCATCTGGTTGATCATACCGGCGCTGATTTTTTCCGTGCTGCTGATGGTCATAATTGCAGCGTTGGTCTATCTGACTTTGCGACTGCTCCACATCTTGCCGTTTTATTTCTTTAAGGGGCATAACTGGTTCCTGCTGGTCAACCTGCGCATCGGGCGTATCGGAGACCACCTGGTTGAACCGTTTGTGCGCCTGCGCGCCTGGAAAGCCGGAGCGGGCGCCCTCGGCCGCCAGGTGCGGCGCAACCGGTAACTGCATTTCTGACACCCATTTCGCTTCGCAGGAGATTGCTCTATGGACGATGAAATCGAAATTACGAAAACTTCGACCTTTTCCAAACTTCCTGTTTTGACCTGGCGATCCAAAGCCATGCTCATCGGGGGGGTGGTTGGCGCTGCGGTGGGTGTCACGGCTGCCTACATGCTTGCACAGCGATCGAAAGATGACCAGCCGCCCAAGATGTCTGTGGGCGAGGGTGTCAAGATTGGCGTGCTTGTGTTTAGCTTACTGCGTAGCATCGCCAACCTGTAACCTTTCCGCGTGCCCAGATGACCGACCTGGCCCAATTCCAATGTATTCCCTGCCGTGGTGGCGAGCCTACGCTGACCGATGAGGAGATCGCCCGCCTCAAGCCGGGTGCGCCGGATTGGGTGGTGGTCGAAATAGAAGGCATTCAGCGCCTGGAGCGCCTCTTTAAGTTCAAAAATTTCATGCAAGCGCTGGAATTTACAAACCGGGTGGGTGGGCTGGCCGAAGAGCAGGCGCATCATCCAGCCATCCTCACAGAGTGGGGTAAAGTAACGGTCACCTGGTGGACACATAAAATCAAGGGGCTACACCGTAACGATTTCATCATGGCGGCCAAGACCGACCTGCTCTATCAGCCTCCTACCTCGTAATTCTTAAGCTTCGGCAATGCTTGATAAGCCTGATCCACTTCGAGATCAGGCCTTTTTGATTCTTGACAAACAACGGGAAAAGTACTAGAATATGAACGAACGTTCGTTCATATTGGAGGCTGGACTATGACCGACGAGATTCTGAGTCGAGGAGAGCGCACCCGCGCCGAGATTGTTCAGGCGGCGCACGATCTGTTTATCCAACAAGGTTTTCATGGCACATCCATGCGCCAGATTGCCACGCAGGCCGGGATAGCTTTGGGGGGCCTTTACAATCATTTTGACAGCAAAGAGCAGGTATTCAAAGCTGTCTTTATGGAATACCATCCTTATCGCGAGGTGTTGCCAACGCTTGTTGATGTGCAAGGGGAAAGTATTGAGCAGTTCCTGCGTAGCTCCCTTCACCGCATGATCCAGACCATGCAAACGCGACCCGATTTCATGAACCTGATGTTCATCGAAATCGTGGAATTTAAGAGCGTACATGTACGTGAGCTGTTCAATGTCATTGTGCCTCGGGTGATTCCAATCATCCAGGCACTGGAGCAAGCGAATTCGGCCGAACTGCGACCGTTTCCACCGATGATCTTGATGCGTATTTTCATCGGTTTCTTTTTTGCCTACTATCTGACCGATATCGTTATCGCTGCGAACGCTCCGGAAGAATTTCGCCGAGGTGCGGAGGATTATTTCACCGAAGTGATGCTTCATGGCGTATTGGCGCGACAAGTGCCAGATGAAACGGAGGCAACATGATCAACTCACGCCTGACCTCCTTGATTCGAAAAGAATTCATCCAGATCTTGCGCGATCCACGCACCCTGGCTCTGGTGCTGATCATCCCGGTGATGCAGTTATTTCTGTTGGGATATGCAGCCACCAATGATGTGCGCAATGTGCCGCTCGTGGTTTACGATCAAGATCGCGGGCCGGCAGCGCGCGAATTGCTGAACGCGTACCGCGCGGCGGATTATTTCCAAATTGCCTATGATGTGGATTCGGAAGAACAGCTTGGGGATTTGATTGACGCTGGGGATGCGCGGGTTGGGCTGATCATACCCCCCGGTTACACCGACCAGATCAAGAGCAACGGCTCTGCCGCGGTGATGTTTGTCCTGGATGGCAGCGACCCCACCGTGGCCTCGACAGCGCTCTCGGCCGCGCAGATGATCGGACAACAGCACGCCACGCAGATATTGGCTCAGCGATTAGAGCGTAGCGCCCAGGCGGGTGAGTTACAGCAACCATTGGAAGTGCACACCCGTATCTGGTACAACCCGGATCTGATCAGCGCCTATTTTATGATCCCGGGCGTGATCGCCATGATCTTGTTCTTCTTGACCACCATATTGACAGCCACTGCGGTGGTGCGAGAGCGAGAGCGTGGCACGATCGAACAATTAATTGTCACCCCAATCCGCCCATGGGAATTGGTGGTTGGCAAGATCCTACCTTATGTGATCCTGGCGTTTCTGAACATGTTCGAGGTATTGGCGATCGGGCACTTTTGGTTTGGCGTTCCAATCCGTGGAAACATATTCTTGATTCTTGGATTATCGGGGTTGTTCTTGCTCACCAGCCTGGGGATCGGCTTGCTGGCTTCGACTATCGCGAATACGCAGCAGGAGGCCATGCTGGTGGTGTGGATGACCTTGCTGCCGGCGCTTTTCTTATCTGGCTTCTTTTTTCCACTGGAAGCCATGCCAAAAATTTTACAGTGGGTTTCTTATTTTTTCCCTCTGCGCTACTATCTGGTCATCATCCGCTCCTTGTTGCTAAAAGATATCCACGTCTCCGCGATCAGAACTGAAATCATCGCGTTGGTGATCTTTGGGGTAGTTTTGATGACCCTGGCCTCGCTTCGTATTCGCAAGCGTCTTGATTGACAAATAAATATCGGAGGTGCACCATGCAGCATCGTAAACGTATCATCATCCCGATTGTCCTTGTGCTCGCCATCGCCGCGCTGACCATCTGGTATCTGGTTGGAGGAGGCCGGGCGGCTGGAAACGGAGCCCTGGATGCCTCGGGCACGGTCGAGGCGGATGAGGTAGCCATCGCAACGGAGTTATCCGGGCGAGTGGCGGAGGTGCTGGCGGGACAGGGAGATACTGTTGCTGCCGGCGATCTGGTGCTCCGCCTGGACGACAGCCTGCTCCAGGCACAGCGCGGACGTTCCCTCACTGCGCTTGAAGCTGCAAAGAAGAACCTGGTTGTAGCCGCGGCAGGAGTGAAGCTGGCTGAATCGGCCTTGCACTCAGCCGAGGTCAACCGGGATGCCGCCCAGGCCAGCGCTCAGGCTGAATTGGTGGTAGCACAACGCCTGCTCGATGAGCTATATGAAAACAATGACGTGGCCCGGGCGGAAGCGCAACGGGCAGTGGCTGCGGCAAACCGGGTGGTGCGTGATGCGCAGTATCTTTGGGATAACTACACCATCCCTTCTACCCAGGAAGACCTGACCGCCTCCGAAGCCATCTCGATGACATTGCAGCTTCTCGAGCGGGCGCGAGCCAGATTCGAGCCATATAAGAACGAGGACAGCGGCAATGATACGCGCGAGGACCTCAAAGAGACCCTCGATGAGGCCCAGAGCGATTATGATACAGCCGTGCGCCGGATGGAGCTCGAGACAGGTCTGCAGCAGGCACAGGCGCACCTGGCCAAGACCGAACGTGACCTGCAAAAACTGCAGGAGGGGCCAAATCCGGATGATGTCGCCGCGCTGGAAGCGCGCATCCAGGCCATCCTGGCGGCCCCAAAACAGGCTGAAGCCGCGGTCGAGCAGGCCGCCGTCGCCATGGACCAGGCCGGCGACAAACTGGACCAGGCCCAAAGCGCCGTGGACCAGGCCCAGGCTGAGCTGGACTGGATCGATGTCCAGATCGAGAAGCTGCTGGTCTACGCGCCCTCCTCGGGTGTGGTGCTTGCACGCAATGTCGAGCCAGGCGAGGTGGTCCAGGCCGGCGCCTCGCTGTTGCGCATCGGAAATCTGGATCGGCTCAAAATCACGGTTTATATCCCGGAGGACCTGTATGGCCAGATCAAGCTGGGCCAGGAAGCGCGCGCCCGGGTTGACTCCTTCCCGGGTGAAACCTTCATCGCGACCGTCACGCACATCGCCGACAAAGCAGAGTTTACCCCGCGCAACGTCCAGACGGTCGAAGGGCGCAAGTCTACGGTATTCGCCATTGAGCTATCCATCGATAACTCGGATGGCAAGCTGAAACCGGGTATGCCGGCGGACATCAGCTTTAAATAGATCAGAATCACACCGAACCATGACAGCACTGATCGAAGCCGCTCATCTATACCGAACCTTCGACCACCTCACTGCCGTCGAAGACGTCAGCTTGAGCGTGGCAGTGGGTGAGATCTATGGCCTGGTCGGCCCGGATGGCGCTGGCAAGACCACCACCCTGCGGCTGCTTTGCGGCGCTTACCGGCCCAGTCCGGTCCCCGGGGCCATCCCACCATCGATTATGGTGAACGGCTACGACTTGCTCCGCCATACGGATAAAGCGCGCGAGCAAATAGGATATTTGCCGCAGCGGTTTTCTCTCTATGACGATCTGACCGTCATGGAGAACCTCCGTTTTTTTGCGGAGATGCGTGGCCTATCGGTTGCCGACTGGCGGCCGCGCTCGATGGAGATCCTGGCTTTCGTAGGTCTGGACGAATTCGTAGACCGACGGGCGGGTTACCTTTCCGGTGGAATGAAACAAAAGCTAGGCCTGGCGGCCGCGCTGGTGCACCGCCCGCGCCTCTTGCTGCTCGATGAGCCAACGACCGGCGTCGATCCAGTGACACGGCAGGATTTTTGGCAGCTGATCATCCGGCTGGTTGGACAGGATGGGAGTAAAGGCACCGCAGTGCTGGTCAGCACGCCCTACATGGACGAGGCGGCGCGCTGCACCCGGGTAGGATTTATGATGTCGGGCCATATCGTCCAGGAAGGGTCGCCCAGCGAATTCAGGAAGCGTCTGGAAGGCAGGGTGCTGGAGCTGGCGGGCGAACCGTTGGCGCTTTTGCGCCGGCTGGTGGAAAAAGAGCAGGGGGTCAGCGGTGTCCAGATGTTCGGCGATCGCCTGCACCTGCGCGTGGAGGAAGGCCAGGCGCAGGCTGTGATGGAGCAATTAGAGCAGCATATCCCGGAGGCTGCAGGTCGAATCAGCCGCCTGCGGTTGGTGCAGCCCCAGCTGGAGGACGTTTTCATGGATCTCCTGGAAAGGCAGTCATGGACCAACCCGACATCGTGATCGAGGCAGACGGCCTGACCCGCTACTTTGGAGAATTCCTGGCGGTGGACCACGTCAGCTTCAGCATCCAGGCTGGTGAGGTGGTGGGTTACCTGGGTCCCAACGGCTCGGGCAAAACGACCACCATCCGCATGCTGCTTGGTCTTTTGCGCCCGAACGAGGGGAAAGCCCAGGTGTTAGGGTATGACATCGTTCGTCAGTCGGAGCTGTTGCGGACGAGGGTGGGTTATATGTCGCAACGGTTTGCCTTGTACCATGACCTCACCGTAGGGGAAAACCTGGCCTTTTATGCCGGGGTGTATGGAATTCGGGACCGTGCCCGCGTGGAAGAAGTGCTTGACCTGGTTGAGCTACGCGCTGCAGAGGGGCAGCGGGTGAGCGAGTTATCCACCGGCTGGCGGCAGAGACTGGCGCTTGGTACAGCCATCGTCCACAAGCCCCGGCTGCTGTTCCTGGATGAGCCGACCAGCGGTGTCGATCCCCGGGCCCGGCGCGCCTTCTGGGATTTAATCTATAGCCTGGTAGAGCGCGGTGTGACTGCTATGGTGACCACTCATTACATGGATGAGGCGGAATACTGCGGACGGGTTGGAATTATGCGTAACGGGCGGCTGCTGGCGATGGATACGCCTTCCAACCTGAAGGCGCACGCCCTGCCTGGACTGGCCTGGGATGTGATGCTCGAGCAGTCTGGCATCGAAACTGTTTCTTCGACAGAAGAGTCGCCGATTTTGCATGTATTGAATGCTTTGCAACACTGCCCGTGTGTGCTGCGCGCCGGGCTGGTGAGCGACAACCTGCGGGCAATTACGCCATTCGATATCCATGACGTTGAGACCTTTCAATCCAGCTTGCGCGAAGCAGGGATCCAAGGGGTGCGTGTGGAGCGGGTCGAGCCAACTCTGGAGGATGTCTTTCTGGCACTGGCGATTTGAGTATAATGGAGGGGATGAGCAACTCAGCCCCTCGCTTTCTGTTTGTTGGCCGGCTAAGCCGGGATTACATTATTATCCCTGATCAAGAGCCCCTGATCGATATCCCGGGCGGAAATGCCCTGTATGCCACCGTTGGCCTGGCAGTTTGGGAGCCAGACCCACCACCCGCGATTCTTGCCAGGGTGGGGGAGGATTATCCGCAAGAGTGGCTGGATAATTTCGGTGAGCATGGTCTGGATGTGCGCGGCGTGCGCATACTGTCAGAAGCTGTCGACCTGCGCTTTTTTGCAGCCTTCATCGACCGGAATACGCGTTCCATGGATGACCCGGTTGCCCACTTCGCCCGTCTGGGAAAATCGTTTCCTAAATCTTTGCTTGGCTACCGCCCGACGACTGGGCTGGTGGATAGCCGCACGCGGATGCTGCCGATTTCCTTGCGCCAGGGGGATATCCCCGCCGAGTTGATGGACGCCACTGCCGTCCACCTGTGCCCTCTGGATTACCTTACCCATAGTCTCCTCCCTGCGTTATTGCGCCAGAAAGAATTCACTACCGTGACGCTGGACCCCTCACCGGGGTATATGAATAGCACTTTTTGGGGAGAGGTCCCGGCTTTGCTAACCGGGCTGACCGCGTTTTTGCCTTCTGAAGAGGAGGTGCGCTCCCTCTATCGGGGACGTAGCAACGATTTGTGGGAAATGGCGGAGGGTTTAGCGGCCCATGGTTGTGAGATCATTGTGTTCAAATGCGGCGAGCGCGGCCAGATGCTGTATGATGCCGCATCGCGCCAGAGATGGGAGGTGCCGCCCTATCCGGTTCGGGTGGTTAATCCCATTGGCGCTGGAGACGCCTTCTGCGGCGGGTTTCTGGCCGGCTACCGGCGAGCCTATGATCCATTAGAGGCGGTGTTGTTCGGCAATATCTCTGCTTCCTTGAGCGTTGAAGGGCGGTTGCCTTTGTATGCCCTGGATGTTCTGCCCAGCCTGCCTGCCGCCCGCCTGGAAGCATTGCGACAATATGTTCGTAAAGTATAGGGAGAAGAACGATGGACGCTGCGCTGGTTGCTCGTGTGCTAGATCTGGCAGTCGCAATACAGCAAATACCCGCGCCGCCGTTTGGGGAGGTACAACGCGGCGCATTCTTGCATGAGCGCTTCTTGATCGAGGGGTTGCAGGATGTTTCAGTAGACGATATTGGTAATGTCTTCGCCCGGATACAGGGGCAAGGCCAAATGCGACCGGTGGTGGTCTCGGCGCATCTGGACACTGTCTTTCCCTATGGCACGGATCTGCAGGTACAACGCGAGGCCGATAAAGTCTTTGGTCCTGGTATTGGCGATAATTCGCTTGGGTTAGCTGGCCTCTTTGGATTGTTATGGGCTTTACGCCACACAGATAGCCAGGCCGCGTTGCCTGGTGACGTGTGGCTGGTGGCGAATGTAGGCGAGGAGGGGCTGGGTGACTTGCGTGGCATGCGCGCCGTTGTGGATCATTTCGGCGATAGCGTGTGCGCCTACCTGGTCCTGGAGGGAATGGCTCTGGGACAAATTTATTACCGGGGACTGGGTGTGCAGCGCTACCGTATCACGGTCAACACAACTGGAGGCCACTCTTGGGTGGATTATGGAAAACCCTCGGCGATCCACGAGCTGGGTAATCTGATCGGTCGCCTGGCAGCATTGCCTGTGTCTGCCCAGCCACGCTCTTCGCTAAATGTTGGTGTGATTGCTGGCGGCACCAGCGTCAACACCATTGCGCCGGAAGCGCATTTGGAATTGGATCTGCGCTCGGAAAGCGCTGTGGCGCTGAGCCAATTGGTGCGCCAGGTGGAAACGTTGGTCAGCACGGCTAACCGATCCGATGTGCAGGTATCTTTAGCGTTGATCGGTCGCCGCCCGGCGGGTAAGCTCCCCGCCTCTCACCCGCTGGTGCGGCTGGCGAAACGCTGCTTGCAAGCGCAAGGAATCCAGCCCAACCTGACCATCGGCTCTACCGATGCAAATGTCCCGCTCAGCCGCGGCTTGCCTGCTATTTGCATCGGCTTATCCACCGGCTATGGCGCCCATACCGCGAACGAATATATTCACGTAGGACCGTTGTACCAAGGTCTGGCGCAGATGGCTGCCCTGGTCGAGGGGATATTCCAAGAGCTCTGCAATTGATCCTGTCTCGGAAAAGTGCATAACGCGCCTGACGCCAGAGTGAGGGGGGCACCCTGGCGTCAGGCAACGCAGATTATACTATAATCCTGTCGGTTGGCAAGGGGTTTTCTGATGACCTGAGGTAAAATGTACGGACGTTGTGAAATTTAATGGAGAGATCTAAATTGAGAAAATATTTTACAGATTACCTTTCCCTGTTCCTTGTCGCTGGTCTTATCATACTGCTCGATCAATCGACCAAGCTCATTATCCGCTCCAACCTGGTCATCGGTGAAATCTATCGACCTGAATTGCGGATTAACCAGTTTGCCCGGATTGTTCACTGGCAGAATACCGGG
>MGNS01000127.1:25222-42471 GCA_001795165.1 Chloroflexi bacterium RBG_16_57_11 | reverse complement strand
GGTCCTGTCGATGGTCGTCAGTGTGGCGATCATTTACTATTACCCTCAGGTTCCGCGCCAGGACTGGCTGATCCGCCTGGCGATGGCAATGCTGCTTGGCGGAGCAGTGGGCAATTTGATCGACCGTCTTTACCAGGGTTATGTGACCGATTTTATATCAGTAGGTAAATTTCCGGTTTTCAATATCGCTGATGCCTGTATATCACTGGGAGTGGTGGTGTTATTCTTGGGGATGTGGTTTCAGGAGAAAGAAAAGAAAGCCTCACAGGCTTCTCCGGAAACGGGTGATGATCCGGTCGAGGAGCAAAAATCCGATCTCTCTTTATTGCCTGTAGCGCCACCTGAGGAAGCAGGCGGCGAGTGACGCATGCGGTCTACCCAACACCCTTGTAGTAATGCAGGTGATCAGACGTGAAACAGCGCTTAGCGGATTATGTTTTTTTGTTTTTAGTCGCCAGTGCCATCGTAGCGCTCGACCAGGCTTGCAAGCTGCTTGTCCGCGTAAATCTGATGCAAGATGAGATTTTTCACCCTGAGCTATGGGTCTCGCAGTATGTTCGTTTCGTCCACCTTAAAAATAGCGGGGCTGCGATCGGTTTACTCCCCGGCTTTGGGGATATCTTTATGTTTCTGTCTGCGCTGATCTGCGTGGCAGTTCTTTATTATTACGCACGAATACCCCACCAGCAATGGCTTCTTCGCCTGTCTATGGCGCTGGTCCTGGGTGGGGCAGTGGGGAACCTGGTCGACCGAATGCAGCAGGGATATGTGACAGATTTCATTTCAGTGCTCAACCTCCCTGTCTTTAATCTCGCCGATCTGAGTGTTTTAACCGGGTTCATCCTCCTGTTCTTCGATCTGTGGCGGAAAGAGCAAAGGAAGGGGATGACTCAGAACGCTGCTCCAAAAGGGGGCGAGTCGGGCAACGAAGAGCACAGCGGGCGAAACCTGACATCTTACACATCGCTCGAGGACGCCCGGAGTGGATGAGCGGCAAATTCTCCCGCTTGTTTTTGTCTTCAATGAGCAGCAATCACAGCGCCTGGATAAATTCCTGGTGGATTGCCTGCCGGAGCTTTCCCGCTCGCGAATACAGAATCTAATTAAGCATGGCCAGGTGCTGATCAATGGCGCGGTGCCGCGCAAGGCGGGCCAGGTGCTCGAAGGGCAGGCAGTCGTGCAGGTACACCTGCCTCCTCCCGAGCCGAGCGGCCTGATCCCGGAAGCGATCCCGCTGGAAATCGTCTTCGAAAACGACGATTTGCTGGTAGTGAACAAGCCGGCCGGCATGGTTGTGCACCCCGCTGCCGGCCACCACGGCGGGACGCTGGTGCACGCTGCACTGGCTCATGCACCTGAGATGGAAGGCATTGGTGGAGAGCAGCGCCCAGGTGTGGTCCATCGCCTGGACAAGAACACCTCTGGGCTGATCTTGCTGGCAAAGAACGACCGGGCCCACCGTTGGCTACAGGACCAATTCAGGCTGCGTAAGATCCAAAAGATTTACCTGGCTCTGGTGGATGGCTGCCCGCCCACCCCCAAAGGCAGGATCGAGGCGCCGATTGGCCGCGACTTGAAAGTGCGAAAGAAGATGGCGGTGGTAGCTCCGGACAAAGGTCGCTCAGCGATCAGTGAATACCTCACGCTTGAGACCTTTGCGGCGCATACGCTGCTCGATGTGCATCCGGTCACAGGGCGCACACATCAAATCCGCCTGCACCTGGCCTACCTTGGCTGTCCGGTCGCGGGCGACACAGTATATGGCAAACGACATTCATCGATACCGCTGGAGCGTCATTTCCTTCACGCGGCGCGCATCACAGTGCGCTTACTTGATTCAAAGCTGCCTACCACCTTTGATGCGCCATTGCCGCCGGAGCTGGCACAATTATTGGATCAATTACGAAGCAAGGCAGGATGGCCCTCCTGAAAAAATAAAAATTGCGAGGCAATGATGGACTTCATCGATTTACGATCTGACACAGTGACCAGGCCAACTCCCGCCATGCGCCAGGCGATGGCCCAGGCTGAAGTAGGCGATGATGTATACGGCGAAGATCCTACGGTCAACCGTTTACAGGAAATTGCGGCGGACATGTTGGGTAAGGAGGCGGGGCTTTTCGTCACCTCGGGCACGATGGGCAATCTTGCCGCCATCCTGGCGCATTGCAACCGCGGTGACGAAGCAATCTTGGGGAACAAGGCACATACCTTTTTGTTTGAGGCAGGAGGGATCTCGGCGTTGGGTGGGGTGCACTCTTGCCAGCTTCATAACCAGCCGGATGGGACGCTGAGGGTGGAGGATATCGAGGCAGCGATCCGTCCCGATGATCCCCACGATCCGATCACACGCCTGATCACCCTGGAAAACACGCACAACCGTTGCGGTGGGGTAGCCCTGAGCGTCCGCTATACCCGATCGGTCGGAGATCTGGCGCGCAAGCACAGCCTGGCCCTGCACATGGATGGCGCGCGCCTGTTCAACGCGGCGGTGTCGCAGGGCGTTCCCGCCAGGGAGCTGGTGGAACCGGTTGATTCGGTGACCATTTGCCTGAGCAAAGGGTTGTGCGCGCCCGTGGGATCGGTGTTATGCGGCTCGAGGGAGTTCATTCACCGCGCCCACCGTATCCGGAAACAATTGGGCGGGGGGATGCGCCAGGCGGGCATCCTGGCCGCGGCCGGCATCGTGGCGTTGGAAACCATGGTCGATCGCCTGGCCGAGGATCATGCCCGCGCCCGGCGCCTGGCCGGCTGCTTGGCAGAAATCCCCGGCATCGTGTTGAGCCCGAACACACCGCAGACCAATATGGTGTTTGTTGGCCTCTCGGAAGATGTGGCGCTTACGGCAGATCAGGTTGAGCACCGTCTGATCGAACACGGTGTCAAGGTGGGTGTGGTAGGGAGTCGCCAATTTCGGCTGGTGGTACATTACTGGATTGATGATCTGGCGGTCGACAGAGCCGCCTCGGCTTTCAACCTGGTTCTTCGCCAGTCAATGTAGAGGAACAGTACATGTTATAATATTCACAGATCAGGTGAATATGAACGAATACTTTACACTGGCGCAAATAGACGAGACGGCGGCTGCAGTTCGCGCGCGAACCTCTGAAATGCCAAAAATTGGCCTGATCCTGGGTTCCGGGCTTGGCAGCCTGGCCGAGGCCGTCGAAAATCCCATCAAAATCCTTTACAATGAGCTGCCCCATTGGCCTGTTTCCACCATCATCGGACACGCGGGACAGCTTGTGTTGGGGCAATTGCAAGGGCAGCAGGTTGCAGTCATGCAGGGTCGAACGCACTATTATGAAGGCTACAGCATGGCGCAGGTGACACTGCCGGTGCGAGTGATGCAGCGCCTGGGTGTGGAGATTTTGATCGTGACTAACGCTGCTGGCGCTGTGAACCCGGATTTTGAGCCGGGCGAGCTGATGCTGCTCACAGATCACTTGAACCTGATCGGTATGGCGGGCTTGAGCCCGCTGCGAGGTCCTAATTTGGATGAGCTAGGCCCGCGCTTCCCGGATATGAGCCGGGCCTATGATCTTGAATTGCGCGGGTTCGCGCGGCAGGTTGCTGTAGATCATGGCCTGTTACTGCGTGAAGGAATCTATGCCTGTCTGGCCGGGCCAGCCTTCGAGACCCCCGCCGACCTGCGTTTCCTGCGCGCCATCGGCGTGGATGCGGTTGGCATGTCTACAGTACCGGAGGTAATAGTTGCTCACCATGGCGGCACGCGCGTTCTGGGGATTTCCGGTCTCAGCAATAAAGCCAACCTGGACGGCAACACATTAACCACTCATGCTGAAGTCCTGGAGGCAGGTAAGATGATCGTTCCGCAACTGATCACACTAATCCGGGGCGTGATGGCTCGGCTCAAATAGCGCTCCTAACCCTGGGCGCGCAGAGTCTTTATTGGCTTTAATGGTCCAGCAACCCTCCGAGTAGCAGGATGGAAGAGGCTATTAGTTTTTTTCGCGCCTTTGAATTATGGATTTACCTGCTTCTTGGATTAGGGGGGCTGTATTATCTACGCAAGTTTATTCTTGCCTGGCAAGAACTCCAGGGTGCATCTTTTGGATTGGAGCGCGAAAGCGCACAATCCCGGCTGAACCAGTCTGCTAGTGCATTGGTGTTACTCTTAACCATGGCGGTCGGTGAGTTTGTATTGGTTTCCTTTATCGCCCCAGCGATGCCGGGTGTAGCGCCCTTGCCAACCCCCACCCTGAACTTATTAGCTACGGCGACGATTACCTTGCCAGCGGCGATCCCTCAACCGGAGGGCACGCTTACCGCAACTCCCCTGTTGATCCCGGAGCTCCCTTCTGGCAGCGGATGCGTTCCCGGTCAGATCGAGGTCACCATGCCCCAAGCCGGGGAGGAGGTGAGTGGCATTGTGCCTGTGGTTGGCACGGCAGATCTACCCAATTTTGGTTTTTACAAGTTCGAGATCAAGCGGCCGTCCGAAACGATCTGGCTGACAATTCAGGCCGGCAATACCCCTGTTCAAGGTGGGAAGCTTGGCGATTGGGACACCACACGCCTCTCCCCTGGGGATTATCAGCTCGGTCTGGTGGTGGTGGATAACCAGGCGCAAGCCTCTGAGCCATGTGTCATCCAGGTACGCGTCTCGCGAGCGATTGAAACGCCCGCCAGTCCATAATCAGGTGCGTGAACTATGCCCGAAATCGAGATTCGCCCTGCCATCCCATAATCATGTGGGTGTTATATGCCTGAAATAGAGATACGCCCTGCCATCGCCGCTGACATACCTGAACTGGTTGCCCTTGATCATCATTACGCCAGCGATCATGTCTGGCAGATGGATTTCAACCACAATTGGGAGGCTGGACTGGTGACCGCAACCTTCCGCCAGGTCCGTTTACCACGCCCGGTGCGTGTGGAATACCCACGCTCCCCGCAGACCCTGGAAGTCGAGTGGGCGCAACGATCGGCTATCCTGGTCGCAGTGCTTGACGGCCAGCCGGTCGGATATGCCAGCCTGGCGCTTGGTCGAGCCCCATACACCGCCTGGATTACCGATCTGGTAGTGAACCGACCGTTGCGAAGCAAAGGAATTGGCACAGGGTTGGTCCTGGCTGCGATCGAATGGAGCGCATCCAGGAGCTGCCGTAACCTGGTGCTGGAAATGCAGCCGAAGAATTTCCCGGCGATCCAGTTCGCCTCCAGGCTGGGGTTTGAGTTTTGCGGTTATAACGATCTGTATTATGCCAATCAGGATATTGGTATTTTCTTTTGTAAATCCTGGTAGCTGAAGCTCTGCAATATCGATATGTATGTCTGACCTGATCGTCAACGCGCTGCGCACACTCAATAGCTTGCTCACAGCCGGGATTGCCATTACGGCCTTCTCGCTGCTGCTGTATGTTTTGTCGTTCAACCTGCGCGACCGCGTCACCCGTTCATTGGCGATCATTCTTTCCTGTGTTGTGGTTGTATTTATCGCAGAGGCCTTGAGCAGCGTAGCCAGCACGCCGGTTGGCCTGGAATTCTTCTTGCGCCTGCAATGGGTCGGCATCGCCTTTCTCCCGGCTGCCTATATGCACTTTTCGGATGCCTTGCTGGCTACGACCGGGCGTCCTTCTCGCGGCAGGCGCCGGCTGGCAGTGCGCCTGGGCTATTTAATTTCCCTCGGCTTCTTATTCCTTTTGCCTGGTAATCTCCTGGTTGGTCCATTGCTCCCGGATGGCAGCCCGGCGCCGCATTTACAACGCACCGCTTTAACCTGGGTATTCGCCACCTACTATGTCTTTGCGATGGTGATTGCCTGGAGAAACTTTGTGCGCGCCTACCAGAGGACGGTGACCAGCACCAGCCGGCGGCGCATGACGTACCTCCTGGTAGGCGCGTTGGCGCCAGCCCTCGGCTCATATCCATATCTGCTGTTTGGCTCAAATATTGCTGCGCATTCCCCTCTTCTCTTCTGGTTAGCGGTGACGGTGAGCAATCTGCTGACCTCCGTTTTCCTGGTGGTCATGGCGTATTCCGTGGCGTTCTTTGGCGTCCCCTGGCCAGATCGGGTGGTTAAGCGCAGGTTATTCAAATGGCTGATGCGCGGTCCGGTTACCGCCTCCACGGTGCTGGCGATCACGATCTTCACCCGCCGGGTAGGCGCCGCCTTGGGTTTTGATCTTACCGCCGTCATGCCCGCCATCATGGCTGGCTCGATCTTGATCCTCGAGCACCTGATCACGCTGGCTTCACCATATTGGGAACGGCGGCTGTTTTATGGGTCGGACCGCGCGGATTTAGATCTGATCCAGGCTCTGGACGAGCGCCTGCTGACCGAGGGAGATTTGAGACAATTCCTGGAGGCCATACTGGCCGCAATGTGCGACCGGCTGCAGACTTCGAAGGCTTTCGCAGCGGTTTTCGATACGCACGGGATTGAAATTTATATCACGATTGGAGGTGGTCACCCGCTGGAGGTAGAAGAGTTGCCAGGTCATCTGCTGCAAGCTGCAGCGCAAAATGGCGCGGCCAGGGACCTGTTCGCATGGGGTGAATTTTGGTTGTTGCCCATCTTTTCAAACCGAGAGAATGGAAACAGACATTTGCTGGGTCTGCTCGGTGTGATGCGACATCCGGACACCGATCTGGATACCGAGCAGCGCGAAGCGCTGGATATTCTGTGCCAGCGGGCGGAGTTGGCGATCAACGACCGTTATCGCCAGCAACAGGCGTTCCGCTCCCTTGAAGAGCTAACGCCACAGATGGATATGATCCAGTGGCTGCGTGCCGCCTCGAGTTATGACGGCGCCCAGATTCTAAGCGCCCCCGATCCAACTCTTCAAATGGCACGTTTATCCCCTTGGGTCAAGGATGCTCTGACCCATTACTGGGGCGGTCCGAAGCTTACACAAAATCCGTTGTTAAACCTGCAAATCGTTCAACAAACCGCCCATGAGCACGAGGACAATCCGACCAACGCACTCCGCGCCATCCTGCGCAAAGCGATCGAGGATGTCCGTCCAGAGGGAGAACGGCGTTTTACCGCGGAATGGATTCTATATAATATTTTGGAAATGAAATTCATGGAGGGCAGGAAGGTTCGTGAAATTGCCATGCGCCTGGCGCTTTCCGAGGCGGATTTGTACCGCAAGCAGAGAGTCGCCATCGAAGCCGTGGCAAACGCGATCCTGGAAATGGAGCAACAGGCTAGATTGGGTATGCCGGTTGCAATGGAAAACACGACACAGATTAAACCATCATCGAAAAGGGAATAACCTGGGGAGGTAATCCTTAATGGTAACCAAACGTCGCACGCACGAAGAAACGGTGGTACCACCGCCGCATATGGATGAATCCTGGTGGGAATCGGTGCTGGCAGAAGATGAAGCCAAATCGATTGCACGCCCGGTAAAAAATTCACGGTATTCTTCTTCTCCCGATCAATCGGAAAATGATCACGAAGACCTGTCCGATTTGAGTATGCTGGATTGGCAGAAGGCGACCGAGCTGTATGATCAAGACCAGGTGATTGAGTTAATCGTCTCTGGTTGTAATCGCGGGGGGTTGCTGGTGCATGGTGACGGGCTGCAAGGCTTCGTACCCGTTTCCCATTTGGTCGAGACGCCTTGCACAGACGCTGATATCGAGAAATGGCTGCTACGGTATATTGACCAGTCGCTGACCTTGAAAGTCATCGAATGTGACCAGGAGCGCGGCCGGGTGGTCTTTTCGGAGCGCGCTGCACAGTCTCAACCGGGGAGCCGAAAGCGTTTGTTGAAAAACTTGCAGCCTGGGCACTGTGTGGTGGGGACGGTGACCAACGTAACCGACTTTGGGGTCTTCGTTGATTTGGGAGGCGTGGAAGGCTTGATCCATGTCTCCGAGATCTCCTGGGGGCGCGTTCACCATCCGAACGACGTGCTCCAACTCGGCCAGCAGGTTGAGGTCTATGTGATCCATGTGGACCAGGACCGGGCTCGAGTGGCGCTCAGCCTGAAGCGAATGCACCCCAATCCATGGGAAACCGCGCAAGAGCGGTATACGCCAGGCCAGATTACCGTGGCGACTGTGACCAGCATTGTGCCTTTCGGAGCATTTGCCCGGCTCGAGGAAGGCCTGGATGGCTTGATCCATGTTTCAGAGTTCAGCTCCGCTGGCGAGCCGGTGGATATGAACTGCATGCTGCACGAGGGGCAGACGGTAGACGTGCGCATCCTGCACGTCGATGCCTCCCGACAGCGACTGGGGCTGAGTTTGAAGCTGACCGGCGATTATTAGTTTCTACGCTTAAGTTTTCGCGACGCTATCGGCGCAAGGCTGTCGATGGCGCTGCAAGTAAATATCCGGCCCAAACCGGAGGTCTGGAATGAGAGACCTTATAAAAATCACCTTTGGGCTGATCTGCGGCTTGTTGGCCGGCGGCCTGATCTTGCTGGTCGCTCGCCAGCCAAGCGGCGAACCGGTGATTTTGGTGCCGCCGCCATCGCCCGCACCGCTGATCGTGCACCTCAGCGGTGCGGTGGCTCGACCCGGGGTATATACGCTGCCGGCAGGCAGCCGCGTCCAGGATGGTATCCAGGCTGCTGGGGGTTTCCTGGCAGTGGCGGACGAGGCATCGCTCAACCTGGCAGCTGAGCTGGAGGATGGCATCCAGATTGTAGTGCCATCCAGGCGATCAACGTCCTTGCCAACTGAGGAGCCGACGCCGGTCACCCGATCACAGGCCATTCCCCTTCCCACCCCGAGAGGCAGCCCGACCCCCAAAGACCAGAAGATCAACATCAACACGGCCACCCAGCTGGAGCTGGAAAGCCTGCCGTTGATCGGGCCGGTGCGGGCGAAGCTAATTATCAATTACCGTACATCCCATGGCCCATTTAAGAAGATTGAAGATATCATCAATGTGCCCGAGATCGAATCTTACATATTTGAGCTCATAAAAGATCTCATCACAGTATAGCTCCCGGTTTTGTGCAACCTTCCAATGGGTATTGCGTAGAAGGTAGTGTAAATCAACTTCAAGGAGTAAAACCATGTCTGACGAACCGAAAAAACTGTATCGCTCGCGCAGCGAGCGCATGATTTCCGGCGTATGTGGTGGGATGGGTAAATACCTGAACCTTGATGCGACCGTGATCCGCCTGCTTTTCGTCCTGTTGTCGATTTTTACCGGCGTGGTGCCGGGTCTGATCCTCTACCTGATCCTGATGTTCGTCATCCCCGAAGAGCCGCTTTCCTCATCACCGGTGACGACGGAACCGCCTGCGCCTGAGGCATAATTTATAGCCAGGCGCCCACTACGATACCGGCGTTTATTCAAACTTGGGGCAGGTTTCACTTACGTGTCGTCTCAGTGAGAGGCGGCACGTTTTTACTGCGCAAGACCTGGAATTTAGATCGATGAAAGGGAGGCCTGAGGAGGATTGCTGCTCTATCTGGATGAGCAAACCCTCATCTGGAAAGCAGGTATTTTCACGTTATAATCTGATACAATAAATTCACACGAATTCCAGATTTGCGTTTGAAATATTGAGTCGCCATTCTGCATCGAAGGGCGGCTTTTTTTCTCGGTTGATCCTGGAAAATCTTTCAACGACTGTCATCGTGTTTGAGAAACGGTAGATGGTCGAACAAGTGTAAAGGAATAGAAGATGGAAACGAAATTGTATGTAGGAAACCTGTCGTATGATACTACCGAGGATAGCGTGCGAACGCTGTTTACCAAGGCTGTGACGGTCGTCTCAGTTGATATCAGCAAGTATAGTGATACGGGGCGTATGAATGGGTTCGCCTTCGTGACGATGAATAGCGATGAAGAAGCGCAGAACGCCATCAAGATCCTGAATGAAAAAATGCTGGATAACCGGGCGATCAGAGTGAACATTGCCAAGCCTCGTGAAGAGCAGTCGCAGAACACCTCCTATACCCGACGGCGCTAAACCAGACTTATCAGATCTCCAGGCTGGTGCTCTGTGTAGCCCTGTCCTGGAGATCTTTGTAAACCCAACGGAGTCATACAATGTCAGACAAAATCAGCGATACAAACAAGACCAGCAAGACGACCAAGAAACGATTGTCCAAAGGCCAGCGCAAGCACGTGCGGCGCATGAAGCAAGAGGCCCGCAAGGCTGCTACTACTCAAATCTAGTCTACCCGTTGCGTCTAACACAATTCGTTGCGAGTCTTGGCGCAATCCTGAATCAGCTGATGAGTATGGCTTTTCCACCCACTCTCCAATAATACCCGTTAACGTAATGTACCCGTTTGGGGCACAAGCTTTTACGAAGAAGCTGCGAATAATGCAGTTTCTTTTGCTATTAACAGTGTTATCTGAGTGCTATAATTATATTTTGGTGGTTTTTTTCTGGCCCTTACCGGTAGAGTGAAAAGCTCTGTTATCTTTTAGTCGGGAACGCTTAACCAATTAGGCCCTCTCTTGTAAAACCTCGTTTGGGTATACGACGAGAACGCTTATTATAAATTTGCTAATCAAAGCAGTTACAAAACAGGATCATAATGCGCCAGGATTTAATCAAAACAGCAATTCAAAATCTGCCTGGAGATCGTTTTGAAGATTTCGCGATTGAAATATTAAGACAAGCAGAGTTTCCGGGATTAATTCCGACTTCGAGATCGCACGATTTAGGAAAAGACGCCAAAACCACTTCGCTAACCTACCTATTAAACAATGGTCAATGGGTTCATGTAGCCGCGTCAAAGACAAGCACTTTATCGAAATTAAAAAGTGATTGCAAGAAAAATCGCCAAAACATAATCGATGTCTTTGTATTTGCGATCCCCGAAGAAATCAACGAGGATACGAAAGCCCGATGGGAACAAGTTATAAAATTAGAATTTGGCTGGAAGCTGGAAGTCCGAGATATTCGGTACTTCGCACCAACCGCAAATCGCCCACAGTTTGACCGGTTAGTATATGACTTCTTGCTTATACCACCACCTGACGACGATTTTCCAGAAACTATCTTGTCGGAATTTCAAAGTTGTACAGAGCGCGCTCTACGAAATGTTAATGTTCATATTCCTGGTGTAGCAGACTCTATTAGTCGGCAAGAGATTGAAAGGGTAGAAGAACATTTTACTTTAGGAAAAGCTGTTCTCCTTACAGGCGATGCAGGTACAGGAAAGAGCGGGATTGGGTATTTTTTGGCATTACGGGGTCGTGAAAAGAATAGAGCTGTAGTTTTCTTGGATGCTCGCAAAGTAGCTCATATCCACGATCAGGGCGGCTTGAGACAATTTTACTCGCTCAAAGGATCGCTGGCTGCTGCTGTTAGTCATGTTGGCGAGTGGAAGGGCTGTACCGTAATTATTGACCAGTTTGATAACATCATAAGCCTCCCTGCGAGTATGGTCCTGGCGGATTTTGCAGTAGAGTGTCTCGGGCAAAATGACGTTGATATTCTGGTTATTTCGCGAAAAAAAGAAAGCCATGAATTAAAACTATTAGAAAGGCTGAACAATGCAGGTTTTATCGAATTAAATTGTTTCCAGCTTGATTCAGAAACGGCAATGGGAATATTTGGTAAGTTGGGAATTGTGAATCCATCGGAAGAGTTGATTCAACTGGGTCAAAACTTACTCAATCTGGAAATTATTGCAAAGATACGCTCCCAATCTCCCAACTTTAGTCTGAACAAATTGACCGATGAAATTGATTTATGGCTCAAATTTATAGAGATACTTGAGGAACGAGAAAGTGGATCACAAGACCTAATGGAGGCAGAGGGTTTGATCCCAATCGCAGCCCAGCTTGCTCAGGCAGGGCTGAACGAGGATGGGCGAACCTTTATGGTGGGAAAACCACATCCGAGAGCTATAAGAAGACTTGTTAGTTGGGGGATTATAAGTGAAGAAGAGGGCACTGGCTGGTTTCGCTTTAAACACGAAAAACTTCAAGATTTTCTTTATTCTAAGAACGCTGTTGAGCGCCACTTGATGCCATCTCAATTGAAAACTGAAATCAAAGATTACCGAACTCGGAACATTATTGTCTGGATGGATCAACTATATGCCCGAACCAACCCGGCATATCACAAACTATTTACCCGTGAATTATTGTTGGGTGAGTAAATCATGGCTAATCCGCCTGTTCCATTCTTTGCTCAGACAGCCGTTCTTGATAAATATATCCATTCCCCTAACCCGGGAGTAGAACCAGAAATACTTGAAATTATCATAGAAGCTCTAAAGACTAAACCAGAACTGCGAGAATATTTCTTTCGCAATGGACCGAATCCTGTCTGGGCTAAAATCCTCTGGGAGCACGGTTTTTTCCAGACGCCGCCGCTACCTTTGGAGACAAAAGAAGGTTCATTTTTGCGCCACTGGGATGTTCAAATATACTTAGATATGGTTGCAGACCAGGTTCCGGAAATCGTTTTGCAGCATGTGCTTGAATTTCAGGGTCATGGTTGGTACATATCCAGAGCTTTACATGCTTTGGTTAAAACGCCAAGCGAAATCATTGAACAGGCAGTCCCTAAACTATTAGAATGGCTGAAGGACCCAACTATTGCATCACATATTGATGATGAATCCTGCGAACTTATGTTCAAATTGGCTGAAGGCAGACGCAAAGCGCCAACGTTTGCGCTTTTCAAGGCGTTAACTACTCCTGTTCAAAAAGGACCTCCGGAATCTACTACTTATGAGTTTTGGTCTGGGGCAGCCGTGCAAACCACCGCGGAACATTTACTTGATAGGAAAGACTTTCGCCGATCACTCTTACAGATATTGGAGGATCTGGATTTATTGAAGTATTCGGAAACACTTGAAGAAAACTTGAGGTCTTTATTAGACATGGAAGCTCAAATATATAGCCAGCCACGGCTAAAGAATTCCTCCTGGTGGCGCAGCGCAATCGAAGATACTAGTCAAGATTTCTTGGATAGAGATCGTGATAATTTGTTAAGCTCCTTGAGATCTGGCCTTGAAAGCCAATTAAAAATTGATGCAAACCTTGTATCACCTATCATCGCCCGGTTTTTATCGAACCCTTATCGACTTTTTTATAGACTTGGTCTTTATTTACTTTCCGTCAAGCCTGATCATTTCATCGAAATAGTCACACAAATCTTACTAACCCCAGACAATTATGCAGATGACGAAATCCGGCACGAGTTTTTTACACTTCTCGAAGCCACATTTCGCTTACTTACATATGAACAGCAAGATACAATACTAAGTATCATACTGAATGGCCCACCACAAGCTAAACTAAATACGTTAGCACAAAGATTTGCAAACGAGTCGGAAGAAGACACAAGGAAGCTAATTGAAAAATATATCAAACGTTGGATGCGAGATCGCCTCTGGATGGTTAGAGACTATCTACTGCCAGTCCATCAAGAGATCCTCCGCGAGATAGTTGTCGAGTTGGGTGAGCCAGAGCACCCCACTTTTTTAACGTGGACTTCTAAAGGTTATTGGGTAAAACAGGTTCCACCCCTAACCGATCAGGAATTAGCAGAAATAACACCATTAGAATTAGTCCAATTTCTTAATAATTGGAAACCTGATTCTCAACAAAGATTTGGGCCAACTGAAATCTCATATGAAGGACTTGCAAGTTCTCTAGGCAAGCTTGTTGTCGGTTCCTTCGATAAGTATTCTCCTTATCTTTACGAACTTGCTGCGGCACGTGCCGATTACGCGACTTCTATTCTCAATCACCTTTCTGAACCGGAATATGAAATAACAAACTGGGATGCATTGCTTGGATTATGTGAAAGCTTACTCGCAAACGATACGTTTCGCAAAAGTTCAGAAACCACTAAAGGCAATTGGAAATGGGTGCGTAGTGCTATTGTCAAAATATTAGAAAAGGGTTTACGAAAAAATACGCCCTATGAGCAAATAGAACGATTTCGAGATCTTTTACTTATATTAACGGACGATCCAAGCCCGACCCCCGAGGAAGATCGCCCTCCTGAAGGCCAGTTTGGGCATAGTGATCCAATGGCAGTAGCGATCAATTACACCCGACCAATGGCGGTCAATGCGCTAATCGAATATGCTCGAGTACGTGCAAACAACTTGAATATCGGCGATGTTGACTTTTCGGCCGCCAACCGATTAGAAGATGAGGTCCAGAAAACACTGTCTAATAAGCTTGTCCCGTCTCTGGAGCCAAGCCTGGCAGTTCGTTCTGTATTTGGTGGATGCACCGATATACTTTACTGGCTGAATAAAGAATGGTGGTTGTCCAATCTAGACGCAATTTTCCCCGACGTAATAGATAGTGATAGCCTATTGCTTTTTGCTGCAGCGTGGGATTCGTTTATAACTCGCCCTTTCCATATTTATCTGTTTGACTATTTACGCCCAAAATATCTTCAAGCGATTACTTTGGCTGCCAAGGGGCAATCTACAAAGCCCTCTTTTTATTCTCCAATCTCCTATTTGGCTGGTCATTTGTTTTGGGAATACCTGTTGGGTGGCACAGAGTTACCAAAACCTATTAATTTAGATGATAGTTTGCTAAAAATCTTCTTTACAAAAACAACACCAGAATCCAGGGGACTAGCGGTTGCTACCTGCAGTCAGATACTGCGCCGCCATCAAAATGTAATCCTAAAATATTGGCCTAAAGTGCGAGCGTTTTGGGAATGGCGCGCCTATGAAGCATCTGCGGCAGGATACACGGTTGATTTCCAGGATGAGATGATCCACTTTGCAGAAATACTTCCCATCGTACCCGAAAGCGAAACCTTAAATTCGTTATGGAACCTTTTGGAAACCTTACTACCATACGTTACGCGCTCTGAATATCGTAATCATGGGTGGGATTCTGTAGAGGAGTTCTTGTTAACTAGATTTGAGCATGAACCAGTCCGCTCAATTCAATTCTACAATTTGCTTTGGAATCAAAGAAAGACTCGACCAAACTGGTACCATCACAGTGATGAAGCGATAAAGTTAGTAACCCTTGCTATTGAGAACCCCCTGTCAAGACATGATGCGTTTCGGCTTATCGATTTCCTGGCGCGGTGGGGAGACTATACTTTCAAGTCGTTATATGAAAGATATTCATAACGAGGAACAAACTCATACGCTTGCAGGGATAAATTCTAAGTACTACAAAGGGTTGTTTCCAGACCCAACACAACATTTTTCTATAGTCATCACCTTTTTGTGGTCAATTCCTCTACCTTCTCACAAATATTTCCTGATATCAGCCATCTGCTATAGTTACTCAAATCAAGACACATCCCGAGTGTAGTTTTCGGGATGTGTCTTATAGAAGAGGGAACTTTACTGAGCGGGTGCTGCCACGGTGCGCTTGCGGAAGGCCTTGATCCAGCGCATGGCGTACTCATCGCGGCCAATGAGCAGATCGCAGGCCAGCAGGGTGGTCTGGATCTCGGGCACGGTAGGGTCGGTGATTGCCACAGTCAGGCCGCGGGCGATCGCTAACGCCAGGTAGGCCACGTTGATGATCTTGCGATCCGGCAGGCCAAAGGAGACGTTGCTGGCGCCCAGGCTCAGGTTCACGCCCAGCTCGTCGCGCACCAGGGCGACAGAATCCAGGGTGATCCGACCGGCGTTGTGATCGGCGCCGACGGTCAGCGCCAGGCAGTCGATCACGATGTCTTCAGGGGGGATGCCGTAATCTCCAGCCCTCTGGATGAGCTTGCCGGCCACCGCCAGGCGCCTCTCCGGCGTAGGCGGAACGCCGTTTTCGTCCGTGATTACGCCGATCACTGCGGCGCCGAACTGCCGGGCCAGTGGGAAGACACGCTGCATCATGCTTTCTTCAGCAGTGGTCGAGTTGATCAGCGCCTTGCCGGGATAAACCTCCAGGGCAGCTTTTAGCGCTTCCGGGCTGGCGGTGTCAATGCACAAGGGCGTCTGGGCGAACTCCATCACCGCCTGCACCGCGCCGCGCAGCAGGGCCGGCTCGTCGGCGCCGGGGATGCCGGCGTTGACGTCCAGCACGTGCGCCCCGGCCTCGATCTGCTTGCGTGCGTCCTCCAGGGCGATGCTGAAATCGCCCTGGGCCATGGTTTCGGCAAGTTTCTTGCGCCGGGTGGGGTTGATGCGCTCGCCGATGATGGTGAAGGGCCGTTCCGGGCTGATGATGACCTCTTTACTTTTATAGCTGAGCTTGGTTTCCATATCATCCTCAAGTTTTGGGATTGCGTCTTTGCCGATCTATGGCTTTTTGGTGTTAGATATTTGAAGCAGCGATTTCATCCAGCACGCCGTCCAGGATTGCATCTCGGGAAGTCTCGATATCCTCCAGCAGAGCCTGCCGGGCCAGATCGATGTCGTGCTTCTCCAGCGCCTCGACGATGCGGGCGTGGGTAGCCTCCTGGGATTTCCCGGCATGGCGTAACACCATGAAGCGCGCCAGCCGGTCATGTAAATGCCCGATCATCTCTGCCAGCTCCCGGTTTCCGGAAGCCAGCGCCACGTAATAGTGGAAGCGCCGGTTCTCATCTGTGTAACGATCGTAGGACTCGTCGTCGTCACCGGTGTAGCCTGCGTGCACCGAGCGCAGTGCGCTGATCTGCTCCGGGGTGATGCGTTGTGTAGCCCGCTCAACCGCCGACAGCTCGAGAATCTTGCGCAAATCCAGCAAATCCCGGAGCTGCTTGACGGTCATGCTGGCGACGAAATATCCAGAGCGAGGCCGGATGGTCACCAATCCTTCCTGGCTGAGCATTTGCAGCGCATCGCGCACCGGGGTGACGCTGGTTTCGAAACGAGCCGCCAGCTCTTCGATATCCAGGCGCTCACCGGGCCGGTGATGCCCCATAATGATCGACCGCCGCATTTGCCGGTAGATTTTTTCCTTGGAGGTGCTGTCCACAGTCGCCGGTGGATTGTTCATAGCGAAAATCACGCTGCCCTAATCTTACCACATGAAACACCTAATCACAAGTTCTAGTATTTCAGAACGGACATAACTTGACATTTGATATATTAGATGATAGTATGGAAATATCAATTCGGGATGATCACCAGCAAACGAGAGGTTGAACCATGATTGAAACGCATGGCAGGAGCATGACCAGCGCGCATTATGCTCGCATGGGCCTGGAGGAATGTGTAAAAATTCATCGAGCCAGCCTGGAGATCCTGTGGCGTATCGGGGTGGATGTGCATGACAATAAGGCCGTGAATATCCTGGTTGCGGGCGGGGCAAAAGCGGACGGGATACGGGTGAGAATCCCCGAGCACATAGTGACGGGCGCCCTGGCTTCTGCGCCGCACACCATGACCCTGTACAACCGCTTGGGCAAGGCAGCCCTGCG
>MGNS01000127.1:3855-25212 GCA_001795165.1 Chloroflexi bacterium RBG_16_57_11 | reverse complement strand
TACAATACCTATTTCGGAGGCGGCTCGGATTGCCTGAACGTACTCGATCACCGCACCGGAGAGCGCCGTAAGCCGCTGTTGGAGGATGTGCGCCAGGCGGCGACGCTCATGCATGCGCTGCCCGAAATCGACTTTGTCATGTCGGCCTTCCTGCCGGAAGATGCCGACCAGCGAGTATACGACCGCTACCAGATGGAAATCATGCTCAACACGACCACCAAGCCAATCGTCTTCGTCACCCCAGACTTCGAGGGCTGTGTAGCGGCGATCGAGATGTGCGAGGTCGTGGCCGGCAGCGCGCAGGCCTTCCAGCATAAGCCATTTGCCACCTGCTACATAAACGTCACCTCCGGCATGACCATGAACCAGGAAGCGCTGCAAAAGTGCATGTTCCTGGCGGAAAAAGGCCTTCCGTTACTGTGGATCCCGCTCAACGCTGGCGGCGTAAATTCGCCGGTGACGATCGCCGGCTGCGAGGCCTCGATGAACGCCGGTGTGTTGCTGGGCATCGTCCTGGCGCAACTGATCCACCCGGGCGTCCCGGTGGGGGTACCTGGCTGGAACGGCGGCCCGTATAACCTGCAGACTATGGTGGGCAATTACGTGCTGGCGGATGAGCAAGGCGTCCCCACCACGATGGGCAAGTATTACGACCTGCCCGTGTTCGGCCTGGGCGGCTCCACCGATTCAAAGGTCATGGACCAGCAATGCAGCTTTGAAGCCACCATCAGCCTGGTTACCGCTTTGCTGCACGGGGCGAACATCGTCCACGATGTCGGTTTTATGGATGCCGGTCTGCAAGGCTCGCTGCAGATGATCGTCATCTGCAATGAAATCCTGGGCTTTTTGCGTGCGGCCACGGCGGGCATACCGGTGAACGATGAGACCCTGGCTGTGGACGTGATCGAAGAGCTTGGCCCGACCGGCAACTACCTGGGGCATGCGCACACCCTGCGGCATTTCAAAGAGCCGTATTATTCCAGGCTGATCGATAAGAATCCCTATTCGGTGTGGCAAAAGCGCGGCTCGACGACCCTGGAAGAACGCGCCGCCAGGCAGATTGAGTCGATCCTTGCGAGCCATACCGTCGAGCCGCTGCCGGTTGAGGTACAAAAGGCAATTCATGCCATTGTCGAGCGGGAGCAGGCCTGGATCAACACAAAAAGCTGAGCCGGCAATTCGCAGGGCGGGACCAAGATCTTAACCATTAACGGTTCCGACCTGATCCAGGATCAAATAACAGAAAGGCTTCATCCACCATGTCAAGCGATCATTCGAACGAAGGGAAACCCTTCTTCCTGCGTGACCCATGGGTATATCAACCGGAGGTAAAACCGGCCGCACGGGCGGATGCAAAATTGGGTTTCGATACCCGGGCGCTGCACGCCGGATTTCACCCGCTGAGAAACGTCGAGCAGTTCCGCGCTTTCGTGCCGCCTATCGTACAGTCGATGACTTATCCTTACCCCTCGTTCGATAAGTTCCCGGATTACATCTACGGGCGCAGCAAGACGCCCACTGTCAGCGTTTTAGAGGATCGCCTGGCATCACTGGAGGGCGGCGAGAGCGCTGTGACCGCCGGCTCCGGCTCGCAGGCGTTGTTCAACCTGGTATTCACCATCGCCCGCCCGGGCGATAATGTCGTCACCACGCTTAACACTTTTGGGGAAGGCTACAAGCAGGCCGCGACCATCTTCCCGGAGCGCTGCGGGGTCGAATTCCGCTTTGTCAAAGAGTTCACCGATCCCAAGGCCTGGGACCGCGCCATCGACAAGCAGACCCGCCTGGTCTGGGTGGAGACGCCCAGCAACCCGGTCTTGTTGGTGACCGACATCGCGGCGGTGGCTGAAGTCGCCCATTCACGCGGCGTCCCATTGTTGGTAGACAACACCACGGCTACGGCTGCCCTGCAAAAACCGATGGATCTGGGCGCGGACATCATTCTGCTATCGCTGACAAAATTCCTGGCGGGCAACGCCTCGGTGCTCGGCGGGGCAGTGGTCGGCCCGGAAGAGCTGGTGGAGGACATCCGCTGGAACACCACCGAATTCGTCGGCGCCATCCTGCAGCCCTTCGAGGCCTGGCTGATGCTACAATATCTGGAGACCCTGTCGCTGCGCATGGAGCGCCACAGCGCCAACGCACAGGCGGTGGCCGGGTTCCTGGCCTCCCATCCAAAGGTGAAACAGGTCAATTATCCCGGCTTAAGCAGCCACCCGCAGGCCGGGCTGGCCCGGCGCCAGATGAAGGGCGGTGGCGGGCTGCTCTCGTTTGTCGTGCCGGGAGGCATGGCGGGCGCAGCCACGATGATGAACAGCCTGGAGCTGGTGGTTCATGCGGTGACCTTTGGCACCAGCCGCACTATCTGCATGCATCCCCGCACCATCACACACGAGCATATGACCCAGGAGGAACGCCACGAAGCCGGCATCGACGATGGTCTGATCCGCCTCTCGGTCGGTCTAGAAAACGCCGCGGATGTTATCGCTGACCTGGACCAGGCGCTCGCCCGCCTGTAGGAGGTGACGGATGGACTTTGCTGAACGTGTCCTCAAACTGATGCCCGAAGGCGCATATTTCATGTTGGCCAAAGCCCAGGCGATGGAAGCCTCGGGGCGCCATGTGATCCACCTGGAGCTGGGTCAACCGGACGTGACCGCTTCCGAGAATATCTCGCAGGCCGGGATCGATGCCATCGAGGAGGGTTTTACGCGTTACACGCCCTCGGCTGGCATCCCTGCCCTGCGTAAGGTCATCGCTGAAGATGCCTCCCGCCGCCGGGGCATCCCGATCGAGCCAGCGCAGGTAGTGGTGGGGCCGGGCGCCAAGCCAGCCCTGTTCTTTCCCACCCTGGCGCTGGTTCGCCCTGGTGACGAGGTCATCTATCCGGACCCAGGTTTCCCCACCTACGCGGCGATGATCGATGTCGCCGGAGGCACGCCGGTGCCGGTCCCGTTGCGGGAAGAGGAAGATTTTTCCTTCAACCTGGAGGCCTTCGACCGGCTGGTGAACGATCACACGCGCATGGTGGTGCTGAACTCACCCAGCAACCCTACCGGTGGCGTGATGCCGTTGGCGGCCCTGGAGCACATCGCCGAGGTCGCCCGCCAGCGCGATCTGTGGGTTCTGTCCGACGAGATTTACGCCCGGCTGGTGTACGACCAGCCCGCATCCAGCATCGCCTCTCTGCCGGGGATGGCAGAGCGCACGATCATCTGTGACGGCTTTTCGAAGACCTACGCCATGACCGGCTGGCGCCTGGGCTATGGCATCATGCCCCGGCTGTTGGCCGAGCGGGTCGAGCTGCTGCTGACGCATTCGGTGGGCTGCACAGCCAGCTTCACCCAGGTGGCTGGCATCGAGGCCATCACAGGGCCGCAAGAGCATGTCGAGGCTGTGGTCGCCGAATACAAGCGACGCCGGGACGCGCTGGTGGCCGGCCTGAATGATATCCCCGGTGTGCGCTGCCGCATGCCGCAAGGCGCGTTTTATGTCTTCCCCAATGTTACCGCTTTCGGTTGCAGCTCGAACTGGCTGGCCGAATACCTGCTGGAAGAGACCGGGGTGGCGGTTTTGCCGGGGACCTCCTTTGGCAAAAACGGTGAGGGTTACCTGCGCTTGTGTTTTGCCAATTCCCTGGAGAACAGTCTGGAGGCGCTGGAGCGCATGAAGCCCGCTCTGGCGGCGGCCGCCCTGGGGACGCTAAAAGGAGGCGGTAAGTGACGGGAGCTATGGTCAACCTGAGCAACTTCGCCGAACGGCAAACTCCGCAGTTCCGTGTTCTATCAGACCGCCAATGCCAGGAGCTGTACCTGGCGGCCTTGGAATGCTTGAGCCGGGTTGGGGTTATCGTAAACCAGGTTGAGGCCTGCCAGTTACTGGCCTCTGCCGGCGCCCGGGTGGAGGCGAACCGCGCTTACATCCCGCCGCATATCATCCAGGATGCGCTGACTGCAGTCCCGCGCACCTTCCCCTTATGGGGTCATGATGGCGTTCACCCCATCCAGGTGGCCAATGAGCGGGTTTACTTTGGCCCTGGCCCGACCTGTACGTATTACCAGGACCCCGAGACCGGCGAGCGGCGCAAGTCGCGGCGCGGGGACGCGGCCACGACTGCCCGGGTGGTGGATGCACTACCCAACCTCGATTACGCCATGAGCCTGAGCATGTTCGATGACGTCCGGCCAGTGCTCTCGCCTGTCTACGAGTTTTCCGAGATGATCGCCAACACCGGCAAGCCGATCGTGGCCTGGGCTAACGACACGGCTACACTGCAAGACATCTACCGCATCGCCGTGGCGGTGGCGGGCGGGGAGCAGGCTTTGCAACGCCGCCCGATCTTTGCTTACTTCGCCAATTATGAATCTCCGCTGCGACATGGTGAAAAACAGGTTGCCAATCTGTTGTGGGCGGCGGAACATGGCATCCCGATCGTTTACCTGGGCGGGCCATCGGTTGGATTGGAATCGCCCGTTACGGGCGCAAGCGGACTGGTGATTCATCTGGCGGCGGCGCTGAGCGGGCTGGCGATCATACAGCTCAAGCGTCGCGGCGCCCCGATGGTGATTGGCGGCCTGCCTACGCCGATGGATTTGCGCACCGCCCGTCCGTCTTACGGCGCGCCTGAGACGGACCTGTACGTGGCGGCGGCGGCCGAGCTGGCACGCTACCTGGGCGTGCCATTCATGGGCACGGCCGGGGCTTCGGAGAGCAAGCAGCTGGATGCACAGGCGGGGGTTGAGATCGCCCTGCAGATTTTGACCTCGGCGCTGAGCGGCGCCTGCCTGGTCCACGATGTGGGGTTCCTGGATTGCGCCGATATCGGCTCGCCCTCGCTGCTGGTATTCGCCGACGAGGTGATCAGTATGGTCAAGCGTTTTATGCGCGGCGTCGAGGTCAGCCGGGAATCGATCATGCTGGACCTGATCGAAAAGGTGGGACCGGCGGGCTATTTCGTAGCCGAGCCCCAATCGGTCGCTCTATGCCGCCAGGAAATTTGGACACCAGGCCTGTTGGATCGCGATCCTTATGTGATCTGGGAGCAGAAGGGGGGCAATAGCCTCGAAGATCGAGTAAAAGAGAAGCTGCGTAAGATCCTCTCCACCCACCGACCCCCGCCGCTGCCGGAGGGCGCCGCCGAAGCGATCCAGGCGTTGCTGGCGCAAGCCGAGAGCCGTTACCAGTGAAATGAAAGGGCTGCCATGCGAAACATCGGCAGCCCTTTCTTCTTCGCCCAGTTTGTTGGTGCTCCTGGCCGGCATTTTCCCAACTCTTATTGTCGCACGGTGTAATCGCCCTGCACCACCCACTTATAAGTGGTCAGCTCGCGCAGGGCCATCGGGCCACGGGCGTGTAGACGCTGGGTGGAGATCGCCACCTCAGCACCAAGCCCCAGCTGGCTCCCATCCGTGAAACGTGTGCTGGCGTTGACATATACGGCCGACGAATCAACCTCGGCGATGAACCGTCGGGCGTTGGCATCGTCATGAGTCAGGATGCCGTCCGAGTGCTGCGTGCTGTGCGCGGCGATGTGCTCGATGGCCTGGTCAATCCCATCGACCACCTTCAAGCCCAGCACCAGCGAGAGCCATTCCGTGTCGAAATCCTCCGGACCCGCGGTCGTCACCGACGCCGGAAGGGTCCCCCCTAGATGGTCTGGGATCAGGTAAGGCATGGCCGACTCATCCGCGCGGAAGGACACACCCGCCTCTTCCAACCTGGCTACTACCTGGGGCAGGATGTCCGCTGCCACGCTGCGGTGCACCAGGACGGTATCCAGGGCGTTACAGACGGTCGGGCGTTGGGTTTTGGCGTTATAAATCACCTTCACGGCCGCCTCGAAGTCGGCCGACTGGTCGACGAACAGGTGGCAGATGCCGATGCCGCCTGTGATCACCGGGATACGGCTGTTCTCACGGCAGAACTGGTGCAGCGCGGCCCCGCCACGCGGGATCAGCATGTCGATGTACTCGTACATCTGAAGCAGTTCCATCACCCGGGCGCGGTCCGGGTCATCGATGAATTGAACGGCATCCTCGGGCAGGCCGCATTCCTGAAGAACACCGCGGATGACGGCTACCAGCTCCCGGTTAGTTCGCAGCGTCTCGCTGCCGCCGCGCAGGATCACCGCGTTGCCGGTCTTGAGCGCCAGCCCGGCCACGTCCAGGGTGACGTTTGGTCGCGCCTCGTAGATGACCGCCAGCACCCCCAATGGGACGCGCTGTTTGTGGACGCGCAGGCCATTAGGCAAGGTAAGTGGCTCAAATATTTCCCCCACCGGGTCCGGAAGCTCGATCACCTTGCGCAGGTCCTCGGCAATCCCCTCCAGCCTGGGTATATTCAGCGTCAGGCGGTCGATCATTGCGGCGCTCAAGCCGTTTGTTTCAGCCTCGGCGACATCCTGGCGATTGGCAGCCAGGATGGCATCACTTGAAGAGATCAGCCGGTCTGCCAGGCTCAGCAAAGCCGCGTTTTTCTGTCCGGTGCTCGCCCGGCTTAGCGCTTTAGCAGCGGACCGGGCCTGTTTTCCCATTGTGACCAGCATATCTGTATCCTCGACCTTTTAGATCTATAACAAGACCATGTTATTGCGGTGGATAACTTCCTCGCCGTAGAAGAACCCCAGGGTGCTCTCGATGGCATCGGATTGCACGCCGATGATACGGATCAGGTCTGTGGAGGCGTAATTGACCAGGCCGCGCGCAATCTCGTCGTTATCGGGGCTGGCAATCCGGACTGTGTCGCCGCGCTCGAATGTGCCCTGCACATCGGTCACGCCCACCGGAAGCAGGCTACCGCCGCGGCGCATGGCTTGCGCGGCGCCCTCATCAACCACGAGCAATCCCGGCGCCCGGCGACCTGCCAGGATAAAGCGCTTTCTCCCCTCCAGCGCGCTTGAAAGGGGTTGAAAGCGCGTACCCAGGGCTTCACCCTCCACCAGGCGCAACAGGATATTCAACTCGATGCCGGAGGCGATGATCACCTGTGCGCCGGAGCGACGTGCCAGGTCCGCCGCCTGCAGCTTGGTGTGCATGCCGCCGGTACCCAGGCTGCCGGCGGAGCCGCCCGCTGCTCGCCAAAGATCCTGCGGGATCTCTGCGCCTGAGATTTCGCGCACCAGCTCGGCGGTTGGGTCCTGTCGCGGATCCGCGGTTAGCAGGCCGGGCTGGTCGGTCAACAAGATCAGCCAATCTGCCTCCACGAGGTTGGCGACCAGCGCGGATAGGCTATCGTTATCGCCCACCCGGATCTCCTCGGTGGCGACGGTATCATTCTCATTGATCACCGGGATGATCCGCTGGGCTAACAGTGCTGCCAGCGTGTTGCGCGAGTTCAGGTAACGGCGGCGGTCGGCCAGGTCGGAGCGGGTGAGCAACACCTGGGCTACGGTCAGGCCATACAAGCCAAATAGCTGCTCGTAGATCGCCATCAGCCTGGGTTGCCCGACGGCAGCCAGCATCTGCTTGGCGGGGATATCTTTGGGCAGCTGGCGGAAGGACAGCCGCTCGCGCCCGGCGGCGATAGCCCCAGAGGTAACCAGGATGACTTCGTTTCCGGATGTGTGGAGTTGCGCCATCTGGCGGACGAGCTCGACCATGCGCGGCAGGGATAGCTGCGACGTCCCGGAGGTCAGCGTAGAAGTACCCAGCTTGATGACAAAACGTTGGATCCCATTGGGGCTCATAATGGGAGCAAGTTTATCACAAATCGCTGGATGCCTGGTCCTTTTTCCAGGTGCTTAACCGCCCATTTGGGCGATGTCGGACCGGTGGTATTTGTGTATGATGCCAGCATGGATAAAGATTTCCGTTTCGTGTGTTATGAAAGCATAGGGGCGCATGGCATGCGCCCCTACGCAAATCGAATTTCAACCAAATAAGGAGCTTATCGTTATGGCAAATGAAGCCAATCCCCTGATTGCACTTTCCGATGCGATGGCTGAGGCTGTAGAAAAGGCCGGCGCCTCCACGCTGCTTGTAGAGGCGCGCCGACGGATGCCGGCCAGCGGCATCGCCTATGCATCCGACCTGGTGCTGACCGCTGATCACGTCGTGGAGCGTGAAGAGGACATCCGCCTGGTGTTGCCAGATGGCAGCCAGCGCTCGGCCAGCCTGGCCGGGCGCGACTCTGGGAATGATCTGGCCCTGCTCCGCTTGAGCGAGGCAGGGTTGAGCCCTGCACAGGCAGCTGCAAGGCCGGCGCGGGTCGGTCAGCTTGCCCTGGCGCTTGGCCGCCCCTCAACCGAGGGCATCCAGGCCAGCCTGGGCGTGGTCAGCGCGCTGGGCGGGCCGGTGCGCACTGGCCGCGGCGGACTCCTGGAGCAATATATACGCACCGATACCATCCCTTATCCAGGCTTTTCGGGCGGGCCGCTGATCGATGCCAACGGCGGCGTCCTCGGCCTGAACACCTCTGGCCTGGCGCACGGCGGCATCGCTCTCACCATTCCTGTCGGGCTGGCCTGGCAGGTGGCCGAGGCGCTGAGGCGGCATGGGCGCGTACGGCGCGGCTACCTGGGAATCCGCAGCCAGCCGACGGCTCTACCGGCCGTACAGCAACAAGCGCTGGGTCGTGAGCAGCCATCGGGCCTCCTGCTGGTGGGAATCGAGGAGGGCAGCCCGGCCATGCAGGCGGGTCTGATGGTTGGCGATATCCTGGTCAGCCTGGCAGGCGAGCCGTTAACCGACCCCGACGATCTGTTGGTCCGCCTGGCAGGCGAGATGGTCGGCCAATCGGTCCCGCTGGAGGTCTTACGCGGTGGCCAGCCAGTCAAGATCGCGGTTAGAATTGGGGAGAGAAAATGAGCCAGCCAACCAACCCTCACGACACCGGCTTGCCTGGCGCACTGACGGATGCAGCGGAAGAGGTCGTTCGGCGCGTCCAGCGCAGTCTGGTCGTGCTGCATAATGGTCGCCATGGTGTTGGAGCAGGTGTGATCTGGAGCCGCAGCGACGGCGCTGGCGCCTACATCCTGACGAACTACCACGTTGTTGCTCATGGGCGACAGGTACGTGCTGCGCTGGAAGATGGCTCAGAAATCCCCACCCGTCTGGTGGCCACGGACGAAGAGATCGACCTGGCGTTGTTGCGGATCGAACAAAATGGCCTGCCGCCGGCGATGGTCGCCGATTCGCGCCAACTGCGGGTCGGGCAGCTTGTCCTGGCTGTGGGTCACCCCTGGGGGCAGCGTGGCGCGGTCACCGCCGGATTGATCAGCGGGTTGAGCAAGGCGCAAACGCGCGGCACGCGAGGCGAGGTAGAGATCATCCGGTCGGATGTTCGCCTGGCGCCGGGCAACTCCGGCGGTCCGCTGGTCAACGCCAGCGGTGCAGTGGTGGGGATCAATACCATGATCGTGGGCGGCGATCAGGGGATTGCCATCCCCAGCCATGTCGCCCAGGCGTTTGTTGAGCAGGCGACGAAAGGATAAGCATGCAAATCGGGGTGATTGCCCCAAACCTGGCTTTGCGAGCAGGCATCCGGGTGTTGCTGAGCGCAGGCAGCGGCCTTTCTCAGTTCGAAGTGATCTATGAGGCGGCTTCGATAGCAGAATATGCTCAGGCCGCGCCCCCGGTTGATGTGCTGGTGATCGCGGATGATGCCGCTGACGAAGCCAGTCTGCAGCGCTGGCTGACAGGTGACGATGTTCGACTGGCGGTCCTGGTGCTCAGTGACGATGTGGGACGGGCGGGTGCGTTGCTGAACCTGCCTGTGCATGGCTGGGGGGTCCTGCCACTGGATGCCTCAGCAGAAGAACTGCAAGCCGCCCTCCAGGCGGTGCATGAGGGGCTGGTTGTGGGAACCCGAAGGCTGTTTGCGCCTGCCCTCTCTGAACCGCAGCTGGTCGGCGGGCGGGAGGCGGATCCCTCGATCGGGGCGCTAACCGAGCGCGAAGGCCAGGTGTTGCAGCTGCTGGCGCACGGGCTGGCGAACAAACAGATTGCCCTGGCGCTGACCATCAGCGAGCACACCGTAAAGTTTCACGTTTCGTCAATTTATCATAAGCTTGGAGCGACCAACCGCACGGAGGCTGTCCGTGCCGGAGTACAACGCGGGTTGGTAGTATTATAAGTAAAACGGATGGGCGGCAAAGAACCGCCCATCCGTTTTATATCGAACCATATCCGGGGTTTAGCGGTTAACGATCGGTAAGAACAGGCTGGCTGCCGGCATCGGCGGCAGCGGATAGCTCAAGGCAACCTTTAAGTCGGCATGAGAGTTATCGTAGTAGCTGATTGCCGGTTGCCCCAGGCCATTCAGGTCGATCGAGCAATAATAACCCACATCGCCCTCATTAATTCCATCGCCGTCGGCCACATCGCCATCCACGATCTGAAATTCCCATGGATTAGCACCCACCTTTTGGGCATATTTCAAGTTACCGTTGGTGAAGTCGTAATAGCACAAATGGCGGGTATCGGTGGCAGGATCGATGGCCAGCGATGAATAAAGGCCCACATCTCCGGCCGAATCCAGGACGCTGGTGACCCAGGAGCCGCTGGTGGGCCACACCCCGTCCCAATACGCAAATTTCAAATCCTGGTTCAGGATGTCGTAATAACTGATATTCGGCCGCCCGGCGCTGTCCAGGGCAATCGAGGAGGAAATCCCCACATCGAGTAGGTCCGTCCGTCCGATATTGTCGATCGGATATATCACCCAGGTCTGGGTTGGCGACTGGAAGGCCATATTCAGCGATCCGCCCGAGTAATCGTAATAGCTGATATAGGGCACGTTTGCCGGGTCCACCGTGATCGATGTGAATTGCCCGGTATTATCGAGACCATCGACGGTGGTGGTGACCCACCCGGATACCTGGATGCTATAGGTGGCGTAAAGCAGATCGCCCCGTGTCGCATCGTAATAGCTCATGTGTGGAATGCTGGCCGAGTCGATCGCCAGCGAGATGTATCTTCCCACGTCACGAGCCTGGTCAATCTTGGTCTGCGACCAGGCAGAGCCGGTCCAACTGGCGTACCACAGGTTTCCCTTGGTCTGATCGTAATACGCGATGCGTGGGGAATATTCGCCGGAGAGGTCAATCGATGAGTAGAGACCGGTGTTCAGGTCATCGGTGCGCACATTGTTGCGATACCACACCGGCCCGTAGGAGCGCGCGAACTTGAGAACTCCCGCGAAGGCATCCAGATAGCTGATGAACGGCACGCCAGTCGCATTGAGCGCCAGGGAGGTGGCCTGGCCTACATCCCGGAAGTAATAGTTTACGTAGGATGGATCGCTCCAATTCGAGGCGTTCGATGAGCTGGCGTGAATATATTTGACCGCGCCGACCCCTCCGTGAGTGTAAAAGACGCCCGGCTTTCCAGAAACTTCCAGCGCAAGCGAGGTGAACATGCCGGCTTTCCCAGGGCCGCTGTGGTCGAGGGTCCGGATCGACCAGCTACCGCCGGCATAGCGAGCATATTTCAAGTCGCCGTCGGTGACATCGAAATAGCTGATGTGGATCCGATCATCGTTATCGACCGCGATCGAGGTAAACCAGCCAACGTTGTCGCCAGTATCGACGTTCTCGTGATGCCAGGTATTGCCTTCCTTCCAGGCATGCCTCAGGTTGTCGTTGGTGAAGTCGTAATAGCTGATGTGCGGTTTACGGTCCGAATCCAGGCCGAGCGAAGCGAAGGAGCCGACGTTGGTCCTGACCGTCGCAGTGTCGCCATGCGCCGTCTCGATGCGCCACTTTTTCTCCGGCCATTGGTTCGGAGCGCGGTAGGCGTACATCAGGTCGTCGTATTTTTCGGACATATAGGCGATGTGGACGCCGAAGTTGAAATCCACCTGGATCGAGGTCCACAAACCGGTATTGCCCTGATCGTTGTAGTGGTGGACGACGACGCCATCGAAGGTCAGGCCATTCCAGTACTGGTAATCCAGAGTGCCATCGACCTCGTCGAAGAAGCTGATGTGGAAGCCGTTATTGCGGTCAATGGCGATCGAGGAGAATTTACCGTAACCGATGGCGTTATCGACCAGGAAGTTGGGGGTGGGTGGATTCTCCCCCGGGTTTTCCTTCAGGATTTGATCGATGAGCGCCAGGGTCGAGGGCTCTTCGGTCGTGGTGGGGGTTTCGACAGGCGCCGTCTCGGGCGCCTCCGTGGGGGTGGTGGTTTCGACAGGCGCCGTCATGGGCGGCTCCGTGGGGGTGGTGGTTTCGACAGGCGCCGTCACGGGCGGCTCCGTGGGGGCGGCGGTTCCTTCCGTCTGGGTAGGCGCTGCGGCTGTGCCGGTCTCTTCTGAGGCTAACGAGGTCGGCGCGAAGACCGTGGCATCTGGCACGATCAGGAAATGCCATACGCCACCATTCAGATAAGCCATCTTGAGCCGCCCATTCCAGGAGTCATAGTATGTGATGAACGGGCGGGCGTAGTTGTCGAACGCCATGGCGGTGTATTGTCCTACAGACAGGCCCGCATCGATGACGGCCGTATCCCAGGTGCTGGTGGTGCTGTTCCAGCAGGAATAGTACAGCGCATCGCCGCCGTAGGCCATGCACGGGAGGTTGGTGACCGGATTGTAGGCCAGGCTGCGATCGCGCATATTCAGGAAATAAGGCGGGGCGTCAACCGAGATTTTGGTCCAGGTTGGCAGAGCTTCCGGAGCATTTGCACCTTGCGAGAAGGCGCCCTGCACAGAGATGGTCGATAAAATGATCAGTACCATGACCACACGGAATAAGAGCGTGGCTCTTATACCTGGTAGGGTTGGGGTCAATTTCATTTGGTGGCTCTCCTTCGTTGTTTAAACGACCGTTTTCTTGAGTATAGCATAAACTCCCCGGTGTGCGCTGGCTCATTGATTGGCGCGCACGAAGTCCAAAGCGTACTGTGCGTCCAGATAGTTGGGGTTTTCTACCAGCGCTTGCTGAAAGTTTTCTACCGCCTGAGGGGTGTCGCCCTGGCGGTACATCGCCCAGCCGTGCCACAGCAGGGCTTCCTCGGCGTTGGGGGTCACTTCGAGCGCATATTCGGTCAGGGCAATCAGGTCATCGAGCTGGCCAGTGTGGAAATAGGCGATAAACGGGCTGAACTGGTAACGCAGCATGCGCTGAGGCAGACCGATCTCCCGCGCCTTGTCGAAGGCGTCGGTGGCCTCGATATAGCGCTCGAAATAGGTCAGGTTGGCTCCCAGGTTGAACCAGGCAAAGGCGTTGTCCGGGTCGGATTGCGTCTCAGCCTGGGCAAGCTCCAGGGCGTGCTGGCGGTTGGCGTCTGGGTCCCAATTTTCCCCCAGGATGGCCTGGACCACCGGCTCCTGGGCCGGTGGATAGACCAGGATGTAAACGCGGTTGAAAGCCTGCCAGTACTCGTCCAGCCGCTGGTAGGGGATTTCCTGGTTCGGTCCGTGGAAGCTGTCCTGCCCGATGAAGATCTTTTTGGCCTCGTCGTATCCGGTCACCACCTGGTAATGTGCGGCCCACAGGTCGTCGTTGGTCCAGAACGGCTCGTCGAATTTGAACGTCTCTTCGATCATCACTGGGAGGCCGGCTGCGAGGAGCTGCTTGAGCAGCTCCAGGTCTCCGCCCACGCGGTATTGGATGTTGAGCCAGCCGGCGTAGTTACGCACGTAGTAGGCCAGCTCTTCAACGTTGACGTTGCGATCTTCGCGGTAAGGCTTGATGATCTGGGTGATGGTCTCCTGGTCGCCTTCCCAGCCATAGGAGCGCAGGTACATGGCCAGCGCGGCCGGGCCACAGTTGTTGATGTCCTGCTTTTCCCATTCCGGCGCGGGCAAGGAGACGGCCTGCGGCAGTGCGGTGGGCGAGGGCAGCGGGGTGGGGGTGTATTCTGGCGTGGGGGTGGCTGCCTGGGTGGCCGTGGACAAAGATCGCGTGGAGGTAGCTGGGAGTGTAGCTGTCACCAGGCTGGCGACCTGTGCCTGCGGCTTGGGCAACGCGGTGGGCATCGCCTGGATCGGATGGATCAGCCCACGCAGGTAGGTCATGGCAAAATCGACGCGCCAGGAAAGGCGGTTATGGACGGGCGGCAGCCGGTACGCCGCCCCCGCCAGCAACGCCAGGATCGCCAGGATCGCCAGGGCGGCGAGACCGTACAGCCAGTTCAGCTTGCGCATGGGCGCAATTTTATCACCAGTGTACTGGGCTTGGGTGAAGCCCAGGTTAAGGGATTGTTGGGCTATAGAGTAGGTGCGTTGCACTTTTAAAGTGCGACGCACCTGAGTGGGGGAAAACGAATCGGTACAGATCAGGCTACTTAGGGTGGTAAGGTGCCTGGTTATCGATATCCCCAACGAATTGGGGCAGTCGGGTGTGGCCTAGCTGCTGGCGGATGGCCAAGTTCTCACCGAGATGATACCAGTAGTGGTAGATGATACGCTGTAGCAGGTTTCCGTAGATATAAGTAGTCGGCTTTCCATTCCGGATTACATTCTGCAGGAGCGCCTCGGAGGTCAGGCCCTCCAGCCAGGGGTCGGCCAGGTGGGTGATGGCCTGCCAGGCGGCCAGGGTTTCTTTGAGTGCTGGCGTGCTGGCCGGGGCGCCATAGGCAAAGCCCAGATCGACCTCGGGGAAGGGCATCTGTCCCTGGGCATAGAAGAGAAAATAACGCTGCTCCTGCCAGGCCAGATGACCGACATTCCAGCTGATGCAGTTCATCGGCAAAAAGCGCTGGCGTGCTTCATCCTGCTTGACGCCCTGGATGCCGCGCAGGAATTCGCTGCGGGTAAAGCGCAATTGTTCTACCAATGGGTGGAGCATGCTTGGAGCCTCCTGAGGGTAATGGATTCCGCTCGAGCCTCGCCTCGGATAGGACCGGCCCTGCTCTATTTGTAGCACATGTGTTCGGAAAACGCAAGAGAGTTCAGCTTTTTTTTGGGCTGATGGCATGCGCTGACAAGAGACCAACCGTTAAACTGGCCGATTGCTTGTGATTTATAATATTGAGGACTGCATCTTGTGAAATCTCGAGGTGAGAACAATGGAGCACAAGTCACCCTATACCAAGGCGCGAAACATTTTCCTGGCGCTCTTTCTCCTGTCGATCAGTGTAGTGATCGTTATGGTTATTTTCGGCCCTTCGTTGAGACTCACAGCGTCTGATCCGCCGATAGATGCTAATCCTGACCTCTTAACCATCGGCGGCCTGGTGGCGATCGTATCTTCGTGTATTACATCGATGGTTACTTTCGTAGGATTTGTCTCAACCACAATTCTGGCCTGGCGGAAGGAAGCCAGAGAGAAAGAAGATCGCGAGCTGGAGAGAAAGCATAAAGAAATTGAGCTCGAAAAGGCGAGACTTGACCTGGAAAAGACGAAAGGGGAACAAGAAAATCAGCTTCCAAAATAGTTGTAACGTAGGTGCATTGCACTTTCGTGCGAACGAAGTTCGCCTGTGCAATGCACTGTTGCGCTCAGGCTAGAAAGACTCTGAGCACGGAGGTGTCTGCCGTCGGGACATCGCATGAGCGGCTTGGTCGGGTCCAATCAGGCTGAGCAAAACTCTTTCCCTAAACGATAAGTCTCCTGTAAATAGCCTTGCCTGACTTCCTCACCGACCGCACTGACAGAATAGAAGTAAACATGTTCCACATTTTTCACACCCGGATATCGAAATCCAAAATCGTCGATCAGCCTTGTCATCGCTTCCCGTAATCCGGCTTGGTAAGCCTCTTCGTTGAAAAGGGTTGTGCTGATGAGCAAGGCTTTTTCGTGCTTGAATAACGGGATCCGGCCGTGGATGTCGCCCTTCCAACCCTCCGGCGTTAAGGAATATGCAAACCCGTAGGTAAAGACACGCTCGATCCAGCCTTTCAGAATAGCCGGAAAACCGACAAACCACACCGGAGATATGATGGCCAATCCTTGCGCCTGGGCAACTTTCTGTTGCTGCTCGACAACGTCTTTGGGTCTTAGCCTTTTGATTGCTTTCAAAATATCCGGGACTTCTTTGTTGCGGAGCCATCTTTCCAGGGCGAACCGCTGGATAGGTCCGCCGCTGTTCTCCAGGATCATTCTTTTGAGCGTTTCCAAAGGGATTTTTTCGTCGATCCAGTTGGGGTAATCCCGCGCTTTCAGAACGGGGTTAAATTTCATTGCATAAAGGTCGACCACCTCATTGGTATGACTGGCTTCCTCGAGACTCTGCGTGAACTGCTCGAGAATCGCGTGGCAAAAGGACTTGGGGTTGGGGTTCGCATAGATTGTCAAGATCTTCATCTAAAAATCCTCCGGGTGTGATTTACGTCCAGTGAAGGCGTGTGAACGACAGAAAGGGATATCAGCCGTCAATATAGATAGGGGACCAATTTTTTCACTTTCTTCCGATACGTGATGTAGCGATCTTGGTAAGCCTGCTGCAATCCGGCTTCCTCAATGGGGATGAGAACGAGGATCAGCGCGAGATAGATGCAAAACACGGAAAAGAAGGCCAATGATTGGATCAGGCATGCAAGCCCCAAGGAGATACATAAAACTGCTGTGTACATTGGGTGCCTGATGAACCGGTAGGGTCCAACGATAACCATCTCATCTACGTCTCGGGGGGCGCTTCCCCCTAACTGATAGTTGCCTCGCAACCTGAGCAGCGCCCAGGCCATTAGCAAGCATCCCGCGACGTACAGAGCTAAACCTGTGATCTCCAAACCTGTAACAAGCTGCGGCCCATCGATTGGCAGATGGGTAGGATCAATCGTCTCAGAGTACCCGGCGATCAGCAAGATCGCAACTCCTGGATTCAGAACCAATAAGAAGAACAGGTTGAAATTATTGGTCAATCGGACCCAAAGGTTGCCCGTTGGTTTGTACTCGACCAGAGAACCAGTAGCCAGTCGCTTGACAAGAACGAGGAAACCCAATAGCACAAGGATGGTGATTCCAAGTGCCGTGTAACCAAGAAAATGCATCTCACTCTCCTTATATCAGCACCCTGGCGGTCTGGAGCAACGATTGATTTGCGATGAGCCGATGAAAGACACCGCCGGGTTATTTGGCGTGTGGATAAACCACCGACGCAGCCTGTTTCGGCTCCAGGGCCGATCGATCCTTTACCTGACCGCTTACGAAGATCAGCGTTCCAACGATGAAGCAGGCCGACTCGCTGAGGGAAGCATAGATCCCGAATTCATTGAAGGTTGAGGTGAGGACCAGGATCATCCGGACCAGGCCGCCAATTATCCCTGCCAGCAGAAATGACCAGCTTGAGATTTCCTTCTGTGATCTTGTTAGGCTCAACCGGTCGATGCACAGGCCAAAGAAATAATTGATGAAAGCCAGGAAGACACCATACGCATGAATGACTTTCCAGGTCTGGTATTGTTCTTGGCTGAGGATCGATCCACCGAATAAATCGATGGTCAGTGGAACCCCTACTGCGACACCGAGGAGGATGAACAGCGCAATTCCGAAACCAATGTTCTTCCTGCCTACGACTGTATTTGCATAGATCCTTTCCATGGAAAACTCCTTCACTAGTTTTTGATTCGAAAGACCTCACGCCCGAGTATCAATGCACCCAGCGTGATCAACAGGATGGCGAAAACCGGCAACTCGAACGGCAAGCTCAGAATGGACCCTGCCAGCTCGAGCCCGCCCCAAACGAGCGCCAGGACGCCAAGCGTTATAGAAAATCCGCTGGTAGGGCTGCCGTTTAACGATCGTGCCGTGTTCATGCCAAGTAAGATCAGTCCGACGCCAATGGCTCCGAAACCAAGGGGTAGAAACTTGAACAACTCCGTTATGCCCCACCAGATAAATATGGCGCCCCACGCAATCACCTCGAAATTGCTGTTTTGTGTTTGTATGCTTTTCATTTTGCCTCCGATCAATCTTCCTCTTTCACTTCATTCACGGAAATTAATGTCAGGTTTAGACGGTTCAGTTTATTCAAAACTCCGATCAGGGCAGCCTGATCGACAATGGGTCCACAAAGGACCATCTCTCCACCATCCAACAACTTCATCTCCAGGCCTCCCAGCCAATCTGACCACTTGCTATTGAGATGGCCTCTGACATGGATTTCGAAAGACCTTGCTCCACCGGCGAGGGATAGATCGTTCCCCTCCACCGAAACTGGGGAATTGCTCTCTAATTCGTTCCTGTCCTGGAAGATTGTCATTGTTGCTCCTATAGATCATTCTACAGCTTTCGCTGGAATAATCATCGTTCTAAAGTTGTAATCAGGGTTGTACTAAGGGTTGTATTCCTGGAAATCGAATTGAAAAACCGGCGGTGAAAGGACATTCACTGCCGGTTGCTCAGGCGTACGACGTCGTTTGAGATTTATACCAGGAGGCCTAGCTCTCGACCCAAGGATACCGCCTGCGTTCGGTTCTTGGCTCCCAGCTTGGCATTGATATTACTGATATGCCGCTTCACCGTGGGTATAGAAATTACCAGCCGGTCGGCTATGTCCTGGTTGGTGTCTCCAGATTCGATCAGCCTCAATATTTCCAACTCGCGGGCGGTGAGCGGCTCGATCAGGTGTTGAGCAGAAGGCTGGTCCGTTCTTGTGACCCCACCCAGCATTGATTGCAGCTCTGAAGCACACCCTTGGCTGAGCCGTTGGGATTTTGCCAGGTAAAGGAACTTAACCAGAGAGTCCCCCTCATCCAGGAATATTCGGACGTAGCCTTCTGGTTGTGCGAGCGAGAGAGCTCTTGCCAGAACCGACGAGGCTTCTGCCATTTCCTTCTTTCCCTGCAAGGCAAGTGCCTGGAGTACCAGTATCTCGATGACCCGTCCTATCCGTTTCGCCGCTGTTGCCAACGGAAGCAATCGCTCGGATAGCGAAAAGGCAGCCTCATAATCGCCTTGTGCCAGTAGCAAGCGGAGCAGCAGGAGGTATTCTGATCCTCTCAGATATGGGTGGTCGACTTCAAAGGTAGTGGCCTCACGTGGGGCGGCGACACGCGTGATGCAGTCAATCGTAACCTGTGACTGCTGAAGAAAATGAGCGGTTCTCTCAAGGTCACCTTCGGTGAGCCACCACCGTGCTGCATTTATTTCCACCCATTTGGACTGTCTGGCAGGAAGGCGAGCCTCGCTTGCCATTTGTTCCGCTGCATGCATCGCCGCCTGGGCTTTGTCCAGATTGCACCTTGCTCGCTCCAAACGTGCCAATATAATGTAGCATTTCGCCAGCAGGTTGGAATTTCCCCACTGCCGGCAAAGCTCGATGCATTTATGGACATATCGATCTGCATCATCCAGCTGGTTCCATTCGTAAGATATCTCACTCAAGCCCGCATACAAGCGGTCGGCGTTTGGCAGCATTTGCCCATCCGGACGGGTCGCAACCTGTAAGACCTCAAGGTATAACCGGGCAGCCTGATGAAGCGCTCCTTGTTCCATGAGGACGTCGGCAAGGTTTGAGTTCGCAATGATGGTCATATAAATATTACCGGCTGTTTGGCTGATCTTTACGGCTTCACGATAAGCCTGTTTGGCATTCTCAAGATCACCGGTCATCCAACTGGCATCTCCAAGAATAGAAGTAGCCACACTGCGCAAACTACAAGAGAAAGCGTTGCTATCCGGTAAATATTTCAGCGCCCCTTGCGCGTAATTTTTGGCGAGATCAGCCTCGCCCCGTGAGTTTGACAAATAAGCCCGAGCTGCGGCGATGCTTCCCAGCATAATCTTCCCTTCGATGGTCGGTTGAAGGGAAGTTTCGAGTGAAGAAATCAGCCTTTCGGCCGTCCGAAGGCTGGGATCGACCTGATCCTCGTATCCGGTGCGAGCGAGCGCCCAGGCCTTTAGAATTGCCAGCCAAGGATGCGTCTGCGCATAAGACTCGACAGCTTCCACCCACTTCAGAAGCGTAAAGCCCTCGCCGCTCATGAGGAGAGAGCACCCGTACTGCTCGACCAGCTGAGCGGCATGAGCTTGATCTTGTGCCATCATTGCATATTGAATGGCCTCATGGATCATGGAATTTTGCTCGTACCAATGGGAAGCGCGGCGGTGTAGCTCGGGTAGCTGCTGGGGAAACAGGTGCTCCAGGCGTATATTGAGCACGTCAGCGAAAAGCGGGTGATAGCGATACCATTGTCGCCTATCATCCAGCGGGGTTACGAACAGATTCTTCTGTTCTAAAATCTCTAATACGGACTGTCCTCTGTCAGGCCCTAACCCTTCCATACCGACGACAGCCTCGCACAGTGAAGCGCACATACTGGTCAGGATGGAGGTCTTTAACAAAAACAAGCCTATTCTTTCGGGCTGATGTTTTAACACTTCCTCCATCAGGTAATCCATGATGTAGTAATGGCTGCCGGTAAACGCCGAGACGAAGCCATGGATGTCTTTACTGTTCAGCATCGAAAGGGCAGCCAACTGTAAGCCTGCAATCCACCCCTCAGTTCGCGCCTCCATCGCGGCGATATCATTGGCAGTCAGCCTCAAGCCCATCACTTCGTTAAGAAAGATGGCGATTTCCTTATTCGAAAAACGCAGCTGTTCAGCCCGGATTTCTGCCAGCTGGTTTCGGGCGCGCAGCCGGGAAAGCGGCAGAGACGGGTCGGTCCGCGTGAGCAATACCAGGTGCATCTGAGGCGGCATATGCTCGAGCAATAACGCGAGCAGATCCAAAATGTGTTGTGAATGGATAACATGAAAATCATCCAGGACGAGAATGAAAGGGGCAGACCGACTGGTAATTTCATTATAAAAGATGTGCAACAAAGCGTCGTACGGCGCCGGCCCCATTCCCTGTAGCGGGCTTTTCAGGCCAGATTCTATGGCAGGGCTGATTTTGTTTATAGCTTCGATCAAATTTTGAAGGAAGCGAATGGGATCATTATCCTGTTCATCCAACAAAATCCAGGCCGATGGTATTTCCGTTTCGTGGAGCCAGCTGCTCACAAGAGTGGTTTTGCCATAACCGGCTGGCGCCGAGATCAGGATAAGCGGTTTGTCTAAGCCGTTGTTGATCCGCTCAATCAGGCGAGGACGGCTCACACGATTGAGGCGAAGGGGCGGGATAAGCAGCTTGGTCCTTAGCAATGGTTCGCTCTGCTCCAGTGGAGACAGGTTGACAAGTTCTTCCCCATCCATTGCATCTACAACCGGTCCTACGCGTGACATCTGATTACCTCTTTGAGTCCTCGGTTGGATAGATTCCGATCAGGATTTTGCCTTTAGAAGAGTTCGGTCAGGTTCAAAGTATCCAACCGAGCAACTCTAATCTTATTGTACAAAAAATTAGGAAGATAAGCAATAACACTTTCATTGCAGGACCAGCTTTTTAGGTTTTTGCCACTATGTATGGTGGTCCCGGCTCAGCCCGCTGTGTGCGGCGCGGCGGGTCCGGGGCTGCCAGCGGGGATGGTGGAATACGGCGAAGGTACGGCGGAAGCGGCGGTGAGGGAAGTGCGCGATGAGACGGG
>MGNS01000127.1:1282-3571 GCA_001795165.1 Chloroflexi bacterium RBG_16_57_11 | reverse complement strand
CCAGCGCGCCGGCAAGCGCATAGGTCATCAGCACCATGCCGGTCACATTAACGCCTGAAAGCCGGGTTGTGATGCGGTTGACTCCGATGGCAAACAGGTTTTTTCCAAAGGAGCTGCGCTCCAGGATCAGCCACATCAATCCTGCAAAAAAAACATAGATGATGATTGCTCCGGGGATGCCAAAGATCAGGGGGCGGGCGATCACCCTGGTCATGATGGGAGCCAGCATCCCCTGGGCGTTGCCGTGGTTGGCGATGATCACGATCCCGGTGATCACTCCTGCCATGCCCAGGGTCATCACAAAGGGAGAAATCTTGAGGAAGATAATACCGGCGCCGTTAATAAAGCCAATCACTGCGCCAACCAACAGGACCGCGATCAGCGCGGGGATGACTCTGCCATCCTTGCCCTGGACAATGGTCCAGGTGAGGATGGCCGATAGGGTTACGACTGACCCGGCCGAAAGATCGATGCCTTCCCTACCGCTGATGATCACCAGGGTCTGGCCGGCGGCGATGATTCCCAGGAAGACGGACAGGCGGACGATATTGACTGCCTGCCCGGCGGCTGCATTCATATCCGCTCCGAAGCTGTTGGGGAGAAAGCCGCTAAAAACGAACAGGACGATGGCTAATAGTACAGCTGCGACAGGAGGCGAGATGTTGAGCTTCTTCATGATCTGTTTCTCCGGAACAGCAGGACGATGCCCGGAGCGGCCAGAGCTGTCACGATGATGATGGCATTGACGAAAGTCTGCCACCACGTGTCAATATTGGCGAAGGAGATGATGTTCTTAATGATACCCAGGGTGATTGCACCCATGATGGGGCCAGCCACGCCGCCCACACCTCCACTCATGACGGTGCCGCCGATGACCACCGCGGTGATCGCCTGGAGGGTCATCGGGTCTCCAATTTGCGGATTGCCGGACCCGGTCAGCAGGATGATGCAGATCCCGGACAAGGCCGCCATGAACCCGGAGATGACGTAGGTGCTGAAGATCACCTGGTTGACGGGAACGGCGGTTTCGTAGGCTGCCTGGGCCTTGCCTCCGACTGCAAACAGGTAGCGGCCAAAGCGGGTCTGGCGTAACAGGACCCAGAGCAACACCAGGGCCGGGATGACATAAAAGGCCCAATGTAATCCCAGCGGGTTGCCGGTGCGGTAAACCTCGGCGACTTCGGCAGGAATACCTCCACCCGGCTGGGGCAAAATGAACAAGGCGAATCCGGAGAAAAGAAAGCTGGTGGCGTAGGTGGTTATGATGGGCTGCAAGCGCAGATAGGAAATAAAAAAGCCATTGATGCATCCGGCAAAAATCCCCACCAGCAGGGCGATCCCGAACCAGAGAAGCGTCTGGTTGGCCGTACCCTCAAGACCGACGCGGGTGGCCAACAAGGCGCTGACGATGGAAACGATCGATCCAACCGAGATGTCGATCCCGCCGGTGAGGATCACCACGGACTGCCCGGCGGCCAGCACTACCAACGGTAAAAAGACCCGCAGGTTATTGTTGATGGTACCGATTTCGAGGATTGATTTTTGAAAATATAGGTTGACCAGTAGCGCGAAAATGAATATTATCAGTGTCAGGAGGTATGGATATCGAAGTGATAGGAAATGAAAGCGAGATAGTTTCATTCGATATTCCCCTCTGAAGCGCCCATGCTGGCGGCAACCAGATTGGCTTTGGTCAGGTTGGATCCGGCTAGCTCGGTGCGAATTTTACCATCAAACATCACCAGGACGCGATCACACAGGCCAATCAATTCCTCATCATCACTGCTGTGGAAGACGATGGAGGTTCCATCGCTGCACAACTGTTTCAACAGACGGTAAAATTCACCTTTGGTGCCCACGTCGACGCCCTTGGTTGGATCATCTAATAACAAGATTTCGGGTTTTTTGATCAGCCATTTGCCGATGATCACTTTTTGGGCATTCCCACCGGAAAGGCTGTTAACCGGGTCAGACAGGCTTTGCATAACCAGGTTCAGGTTGGAAGCCATCTTGTTGCCATCCACATAGGATTTCTGCATCTTCAATGGAAAGCCATAGTTTTTCCAGGAGGGCAACATCAGGTTCTCAAGAATGGAGCGGATCGACAGCAAGCCCTCTCTTGAGCGATCACCCGGTACGAGGGCAATGCCATTGTTAATTGCGTGGCGAGGATGGGAGAAATTGACTTCTTTGCCGGACAAGATAACTTTCCCATCATGGGGGAGATCACCAAAAAGGGAGAGAAGCAGATCACGCTGGCCCTGACCCTTTAATCCCCCAAGTCCTAAT
>MGNS01000127.1:0-1264 GCA_001795165.1 Chloroflexi bacterium RBG_16_57_11 | reverse complement strand
GAAAGATCGACGCTGCGTAATACTTTAGTTTGCAGGTTTTCAGCCGCCAGGCGGATTGGTTTCAGAATCTCCGCCTGCTTCTGCTTCTCAGACCGGGCATAACCGTAGGCGGAATCCTTGCCGACCATACGGTTGACCAGCACTTTCTCAGTGATCTCTTTCATGATCCCGGCGTCGACTGTTTTTCCGTTGCGCAAGACGGAGTATCGATCCGCGATCTGAAAAATTTCTTCCATGCGGTGGGAGACAAACACAATCGCTTTTCCGTCCGTCTTCCACTGGCGGATCAGCTCAAACAGGCGCTGCACCTGGCGGCTATCCAGGCTTGCAGTGGCCTCATCCAGAATCAAGATCTTTGGATTAAAGCTGATGGCTTTTAAGATTTCCACGATCTGCATCTCATCCGGAGGGAGAGCCGAGACTGGGATGTTAGAACTCATTGCGGCGCGGTAGGTGCCTTCAAAGAGCTTCAAGAGTTTTTCGGTGCGGGCCTTGATCTCTTTTGTATCTACAAAAGCGCCTGATCGCAGCGGCTCGCGCGTCAGCCAGATATTCTCGGCCACCGTCATTTGAGGGACCAGGCTGAGCTCTTGAAAAACGGTTGAGACACCTATTTTTTTTGCGGCTTGAGGGGACGTAAAATGGACAGCCTTGCCATCAAGGAGTAGTTGTCCTCCGTCGAGGACAACTACTCCATTGATAACCTTGGTCAATGTGCTTTTACCGCTTCCATTTGCCCCAATCAGAGCAACGACCTCGCCAGTGTGAACATCCAGATTCCCGTCCGAAAGGGCGAGGACGCCACCATACCGCTTGACGATATTCTGGGCAGAAAGCGATATTGCCATGACTGATTACTTAAAGAAACTCTGCTGGACTTCTTCTTCGGTCATGATCCCGTCGAGCAGGAATTGATCGGGCTTGTCCTTGCAGAAGTCGAGCCATTCCTGGAAGTTCTCACCAGTGACGGTCACCGGGGAGGGGATGATGAAGGTGGTGCCGGTCTGGCCGCTGAGCTTGGAAGTATCGACCTCCTTGCCCTGCAGCATGTTGACGGCGATGCGCAAACCGGTGGCATTGACGCCGGGGGCGTTGGCGACGCCGATCGACTCGAAGTCGGGTCGGGTCTGCTTGACCTGGTCCCACAGCTTGAGGTACTGGCAGCGGCCTTCGCCGACCATGATCGGCCACTCGTCGGGGTTGGCAGCCATGACCGCCTGGAGGGCGCCGATGGCCATGCCGTCCTGGGTCCAGACGCCGTCGA
>MGNS01000126.1 GCA_001795165.1 Chloroflexi bacterium RBG_16_57_11 | reverse complement strand
GTAGACCTCGGTGACAGTTCCTACGGTCGAGCGCGGGCTTTGGTTGGTCAGGTGTTGATCTAAGCTAATCGAAGGTGAAAGCCCGCTGATCGAATCGACCGGCGACCGTGACAAACCGAATGTGACCATGCCAAGCGACTCCATATATTGGCGCTGGCCTTCCTTATGCAGAAGGTCGAAACCCAGGGTGGATTTTCCGGAGCCGGACAGCCCGGTGAGTACGACCAGCTGGTTTTTGGGGATATCGAGATTAATATTCTTCAGGTTGTGCAGGCGTGCACCGCGAATACAAATTTGGCCCTTCATTTGAACTCCGGTCAGGGTGCGGGGGTAGGTGTGTCCAGCAGCCAGCCGTCGAGATTCAGGCAGGCGAGCAGCTCCGCCGGGATGGAAGGATCTTGGGCGTATAGCGTGCGCAGCACGTAAGAACGATCGGGGCCGCCTCCACCGGTTTGGGCCAAAAACTGGTAGCCCTCGGCCGTGTCTTTGGCGATAAAGATTTCGGGTGGCTCGTTGCGGTGATTAATTAAGAATCTCACCTGAATGGCGTAAAATCGACCCAGTTGCTGGATGGAATACACCTGGTCCAGCTCGACTGTAGCGACATCGATCACATCCGACCAGTAATCCACCAGCGAATGGCTGATCGGCCAGCCCATGGGTGAATCGACCTGGATGGATTGCACCAGAGCGCAGTCGACATGTCGTCGCAGATCCAGCTCTTCTTGAGGCAGGATTTGGAAAAAGTAATGGCCCTGGCTCATGCAATAGAACAGCTCTGGTGGAGCATCCGGTAGCTGGTTGGTGAAATATTCGGGGAAGGTGAAGCGCGATGGCAACGGCCAGCCACCCCATACCTGACCCGAGAGGTATTCGTATTCCCGGTGTGCTCCGCTGGTCGGCGTCTCCTGGATCACAAAGATACCAGCCGCCTCATCCGTCACGCGCATTTGAAGGACGATGTACTCGCCAAGTCGCTCGACGGACCACAAATCCTCGACCGCGATGTACTCGGTGGGCAGCTTTTCTTTATAGCTTGTTACCAACGCCTCGGCCAGGCGCCTCGCTTCAGGAGAGGCGACCGGCAGGCGCTCAACCTGGGAGCAATCATAACCTAGGCCAGGGATGGAGATGGCCAGGGGCGGCTCGGTCGGGGTGATGGTTTCGGTTGGGTGAAGGGGAGCAATAAAAGGGAGCGTGGCTGGCAGGCTAGGAGTCGTCGATGGCGTGGCTGGCGACATTGTAGGCATGGAGATCTGGGTTGCCGGTCGGGTTGGTGGCAGCTGAGTATCCTCGTCAGGAAGGGCGGGCAGGGGAGTACAAGCGCATAGCCATAATGCTGCCAGGATTGGAGTGATCAACAGGAACAGGCGCCGGTTAAAGCAGACACCGCTCATGGGGTTGATTATAGTACATCGATGCTACCATGGGCAGAAGATATCTTTAGGCCTGTGGTCCTATCTTCCAACTTGGTAATTCAGGTTGACGCGCCCCATTTGACGCCGCCGCACCGATTTCGTCCAACCGGCTGCTCTGCCCATACCTAGTCAAAAACCGGTAAGCGTAGTATGCTTCATCTCCAGAAGCGACCTGGCTCGACCCGGAAGGGCGGGCCGGTTTTTGCGCCATGTGATCCTTACGACCGATTTTGATCGAGAAAGGCATGTGTATCATGATGATCGTCACAGATTGCGCCGCCGACCTGCTGCCGGAGGAAGTCGCCGAGCTGGGGGTGGAAGTGGCGCCACTATTTATTCAATTTCCCGAAGGCGAAGTCGCCTCGGGTGACCTCACCCCCGACGAGTTCTACAATCGCCTGGAGGCAATGCAGCCGTACATCCCCACAACCTCCCAGCCGTCGCCGGAGATCTTCGGTGGGATCTACCGGCGATTGGCGGAGACACATGCGCGGTTCTCTGAACCGCCGGAGATACTCTCGATCCACATCTCGTCCGGGTTGAGCGGCACGCTCAACTCAGCCCGCGTCGGTGCGGTCCAGGCAAAAGAAGCGGTGGTGCACCTGTTCGACAGCCTGACGCTATCGGGCGGGCAGCGCTTCCAGGTGCTGGCGGCCGCGCGGGCGATGCGGGCTGGCTGGAGGATGGACGCCATCCTGGAGCGACTGAGGGAATTACGGCAGCAGACCGAGGTGATCTACACGCTGGATACCCTGGAGTATCTGCGCCGGGGCGGGCGCATCGGGCGAGTGCAGGCGTTGGCCGGGGCGCTGCTGCACCTTAAACCGGTGATCCGCGTCGACCCGGCGGACGGCAAATACAGCACGGCGGGCAAGGAGCGCACCATCCGCAAGTCGCTGGAGAGCATCGCCGATAGTCTGGCGAAGAAGTACGCCGACCAGGCGGTGTGGGCTTCGGTCTTGCACGGGCGCTTTGCCGGGCAGGCTGACGTCCTGGCAGAATTGCTGCGCCAGAGGTTGAATCTGGCGCAGCTCGAAATTCTGCGGATCTCGCCTGTGCTCGGTGTACACACCGGGCCGGGCATTGTCGGTGCAGCGGTTACCCCGATGGAACTGATGGAGTTTTAAGCTTTTACCGTTTCTAAAAGCTCTTCCAGCCGGTCCCAACTCTCGACCGCACCGCTTTCCATGCCGGACTGGAGCATACCCTCCAGGTCTTCCAGCGTGTTAAAGGTGGTCGTGGCGATGATTTTGGTCCTGCCACCAGGCAGCTCTTCGAAAACGAGTGTCTCGGTGGAGATATGACCAGCCATGGGCTCGAATTCGAAGGTCATCGACAAACGGCTGGGCGGGTCGATCTCCTTGTAGATGCCGTTGAAGGCGTACACGTTTCCCTGTGAGTCCGTCTGTATCATGCGCCAGACGCCGCCGACTTTGAGATCCATCTTGTCCACCACGGTGGTCAGATAGCTTGGCCCCCACCACTTCGGCATCAGCTCCGGATCGGTGCTGGCCTTCCACACCAGCTCGCGCGGCGCAGAGAAAACGCGCGACATGGTGTACGAACGTGCTGAACGATCAACCACTAAATTATTCTTGTTCATGCTGTTGCTCCTTTCTCATTTCCTGTTCCAATAAGATTTCCAGGGCGTCGAAGCGCCGGTTCCATAGATGCCTCAACCGCCGGCTCCAATCTTCCATCTCGAGCATGGCCTGCGGGTCGAGCGAGTAGATGCGCTGCTGCGCCCGCCTTTCGACCGACACCAGCCCTGCCTCTTGCAGGACTTTCAGATGCTGTGAGATCGCTGGGGCGCTGACGGGAAAATGGGCGGCGATCTCTGCAGCTGGTAACTGGCCGCTATCGGCGAGCAGCTCGATAATTTTACGCCGGGTCGGGTCGGCGAGTGCAGAAAACACATCCATGCGATTATTATAAAGTAATTACTTAATTAAGTCAAGACTTAATAATGACGAATTACCACCAGGTGCATGGCACTTTTCAAATGCCATGCACCTGGTGGTAGCTTTTCTTCCCCCTCAACAGGCGAGGGGGAAGAAAAAACTGAAATGCTTGACTACAGCTGAGGGCTCACATATCCGATGGACTTAGAACTGCAGCCAGGACGAATCGGCCCAGATGGTGACCTCTGGCTGTCCGTCAAACATCTTGGCGAATTCGCTCGCCAGGTTGGGATCGCTGTACAGCTTCTGGATACCTTCCATATTGTCCCAGAAATCGATGGCCAGAAACTCTCCCCCATCCTGGACGTTCAAATACGCCTGGTGGCTTGTATTGCCCATCGACTTGCCTAGCGGCGAGACTTTGCTGACGATCTCGTCGTGCGCTTTACCCGCCTCGGCGGGATTGCCCTTCAGCTTGCCACGTACTACAACAATGTACCGCATAATTTACCTCCATTGGAATTGAGATTTGTGGTGACCGCTCGTTATTCCGTTGAGCAGTTATCATTCATACAGTATGACGGTTTTTTCAGGGCAAACTTCGCGCAAATTCTTAAAAATCGGATATATTTTGCGTGGAGACGAAACCATGAGCCTCAACACCTTTGACCACCCTTCTCACCCCACCTGGGGTGAAAATCGTCCAGCTACTCTGGCAGCCGCGTTAGCGGGCGACGCACAGGCATTCGCTGCTCTGGCCGAGCCGTATCGCAAGGAGCTACTGACCCATTGCTACCGCATGCTGGGCTCGCTGGAGGACGCCGAGGACCAGGTTCAGGAAACCATGCTGCGCGCCTGGCGGCGGCTGGAAACTTACCAGGGCCGGGCTTCGCTGCGCGCCTGGCTATACAAGATCGCCACCAATGTCTGCCTGGACGTGCTCGCCCGGCACCCGAAGCGCAGCCTGCCGGTTGCGTTGGGCGCTCCCTCAGACCCGTTGATCCCGCCGGGGCAGCCGGTGCTCGAGCCGGTGTGGATCGAGCCTTACCCGGACGAGCTGCTGGTACCGGAAGCCGCCAGCCCGGAAGCGCGCTTTGAGACCTGGGAGAGCATTTCATTCGCTTTTCTGATTGCCTTGCAGGAGCTACCCCCACGCCAGCGCTGCGCACTGATTCTGGGGGATGTGCTGGACTGGCAGGCGGTGGAGATCGCCGGGGTGATGGATATCTCGGTATCAGCGGTCAACAGCCTGCTACACCGAGCTCGCCTGACTCTGAAGCAGCGCTACCCAGGCCAAAAAGCAGAGGGGAGGATTTCAATCTCTACTCCCGAACCCAGCGGTCCACGGCAAAAGCAGCTCCTGGAGCGCTACCTGCGCGCCTGGGAGACGGCTGATATCGATGGCATCGTATCGATGCTGACCGAAGATGCGACCTTCCCCATGCCGCCGCTGCCTTCGTGGTACCAGGGGCGGGAGGCGATCCGGGCGTTTATCCTGGCGACCAGCCTTGCAGGGGAGGCGGTGGGGCGCTGGCGGCTGCTTCCGATCCACGCCAACGCGTTGCCAGGATTTGCTTTCTACGTGCGGGACGAGGCGAATGGCAGCTACCTGCCCTTCGCGCTGCAGGTCTTGCACTTCGAAGGCGAGTTGCTATCCGATGTGACCACTTTCGGCACGCCAGGATTGTTCCCCGCTTTCGGACTGGCGATGGCGCTGGCAGGATGATATTTTACCGAGTAGGGAAAAGATCAAGCGTGCATTACCCGGACTAACACAGGCTCGCTGATGCCTTTTAGTTCCAAATATCGGGCTTCCAAATCCGTGCTATCGATCTCCGTCCTGGCAAGAACTGCCTCACTCACTATGATTTCTCCGGCCGCGGCTTTGGAGGCTATCCTTGCCGCCGTGTTCACTTCTTCGCCAATCGCAGATATATCAATTAGACCACCAGCAGAGCCCATTGCACCGAAATATGCCACACCTGCATGGACTCCGATCCCAACCGGGATATTCTGTGTATGCATCACCCGTGCGATCTTCTGAGCGGCATGTATGGTCCTTATTACATAATCTACGCCAGCAAATCCTGCGCCCCAGAATGCCGCGACCGCATCTCCGGCGAGCTTTTCGACCAGGCCATCTTCCTCGGCGATGGCATGGGTTGCCCCAATATAGAAGCGATTGATCAATTTTGTAAATTCCCCGGGGGTCATTCGTTCTGAAAGCGCCGTTGAGCCACGCACGTCGGCAAACAACATGGACATTTCCACTTCCGCGCCGCCGGGGAACTTTTGGGCAAAAGCTTCGCAGATGTTACAGAAGTTCGGATTTAGATTGGATTGTTTTCTGCCGAACAATGCGCCGAGCACCTTTCCTCCGAACCCTTGAAATGGTGAGTGGCACAGCTTACAGCGCGGGTCATGAGGCAGGAGTCGAAAAACGCCGTATAATCGCTTTTCGACCTCGAAAGCATCGGTCATGAACCAGTCATGCCATATCTGGCTAGCATTATCTTTATTCACCGCCATCTGTCACGTCCCCTTCTTTACAAGTGAGACCTCTTGTTGTTGAGTTGAATTTAATCACAGTTGTGATAATTACACAACAGGAAATTGCCGACCGTCGGTGTCGTCGCACAATCGGTGAATATAGGATATAATAGATATACTTTATCTGTAACTGCTCAGGCATAAAGTCTGTCGAACTTTAACATTGTCAAAATCGCAAAAGCCAGGCACAATCAGGGCATGGAACCAATCCGGCTGCCG
>MGNS01000125.1:6414-8073 GCA_001795165.1 Chloroflexi bacterium RBG_16_57_11 | reverse complement strand
GTTATTCTTTTGTCAACAGTTCATAATATGATCCCTTTCGCACCAAAAACTAGCTAGTAATAAAGACTGGAGATTTATGATCAGAACGACGGCCGGGCAATATTTTTTAGACACACAGGGACTCACTTGGGCACCCGGTAGCTGGCATCTACTCACCGGCACGTACGATGGCGTAGAGATGAAACTATATTGGGATGGGGCGTCAGCAGGGAAAAAGGCTGCGACAGGGGCAATATACAGCGATACCGGACCAACATTCTTGGGGGCATCTGCAATAAAAACTGACAGGTTTGATGGCATTATTGATGAGCTTAGGATTTTCGATCGGGTTCTAACAGATACTGAAATTAACGAGCTTTATGCCTCTATGGTCAATGCTACTCCGACACCCGATTTCACACAGACCCCTGATCCATCACCGACACCTTTGTCAACCTTTACCCCTACACCGACTCTCACACCAACCCCAACATCCACCCTGGAAACCACCCCTTCTCCTACCCCTGATGCGGTTTGCCCCTTTTATCCGGTTAGCCCAGCGCTTAATGATTTAGGTGGAAATGAATATCAGCGGCTTGTCTCGGTTAATCCACTTCTCTTTGAGCCGACCGGGATTATCGGTGGATTATATCCCGGCGGTTCAAATGTCCGGCCACCCGAACACGAAGCGGTAGGGGTTACGATTGCAAGCCAGGTGTTGCCACTCGACGCGAATGGTAATTATGATCCATTGGGAAAAATTGGAATGGTGTCAGTTGGCATGTCTAACACCTCAATGGAATTTTTACATTTCATGCAACATGCTGATGAAGACCCCAGAATCAATCCTAAACTGGTGCTTGTTAATGGAGCAGCTGGAGGAGGAGTCATTGAAGCCTGGGTGGATCCTGAACATCCCGATTTTCAGCTTTATTGGGATAATTTTGACAGTCATATTAACAGCGAGGGATTGACGCATGCTCAGGTGCAGATCGCCTGGGTCAAAATCACTCAGCTTAATTATCAACGAGATTTTCCCCAAGATATGCAGGAGCTGAGTGAAATGTATGTCACCCTTGCGCAGATGCTAAAAGCGCGCTTGCCGAATCTAAAGCTTACTTATTTCTCGAGCCGCACCCGTTCTTTTTTCTATCTCAGTAGCTTAGCCCCAGAGACGACCGCTTTTGAGAATGGGTTTGCAGTGCGTTGGTTGATAGAAAAACAACTTAATAATGACCCTGCCCTGAATTTCAAGCCTGAAAACGGCCCCATAGTAGCTTCTTATCTCAGTTGGGGGCCCTATCTTTGGATTGATGGTTACAACACTCGTTCAGATGGGAGACAATGGATCAGATCTTATGTCAACCTGGCGCAGGGCGATTGTACACACCCAAGCGGGGACGGTATCGATTATGTAGTTGATATGATGATGGAATTCTTTATGCAAGATTCAACTACCAAATCTTGGTTTTTGGATCCAACATTATCAACGCCCACACCATCGCCGACCGAAACATTCAACCCCACGCCGACTGAGACACTGACGCCAACCCAAACAGAAACGCCAACGTCGACAGAGACACTGACGCTACCCCCGCCCGAGACTCTGACGCCTACCCTGACCGATACGCTGACGCCAACCCAGACCGAAACACAGACGTCCACGCCGACCGAGAAGCT
>MGNS01000125.1:6037-6394 GCA_001795165.1 Chloroflexi bacterium RBG_16_57_11 | reverse complement strand
AGACGCATACCCCCCCGGCGACCGAGACGCTGACGCCAACCCCGAATGAGACTCATACCCCCACGCCGACTGAGACGCATATCCCCACGTCGACTGAGACGCTGACGCCAACCCAGACCGAAACGCTGACGTCTACCCCGACCGAGACACTGACACCAACGCAGACCGAGACGCTTACCCCCACTCTAACCGAAGCGCTGACACCGACCGAGACATTGACACCAACCCCGACCGAGACACTGACGCCAACCCAAGCCGAAACGCTGACGCCCACGCCGACTGAGACTCATACCCCCACGCCAAGAGAGACGCATATCCCCACGTCGACTGAGACGCCAACGCCAACCCAAGCCGAAA
>MGNS01000125.1:5541-5822 GCA_001795165.1 Chloroflexi bacterium RBG_16_57_11 | reverse complement strand
CGACCGAGACGCATATTCCCACGCCGACCGAGACACTGACGCCAACCCCGACCGAGACACAGAAGCCAACCCCGACCGAAACACAGACCTCCACGCCGACCGAGACGCTGACCCCCACGGCTACCGAGACGCCGACGCCAACACCCACTCAGACGCTGACGCCCACGCCCACCGAGACGCATACCCCCACCCCGACCGAAACACTGATACCGACCCCGACCGAAACGCCGATGTCAACCCCGACTGAGACGCTGACGCCGACCCAGACCGAGACACTGACA
>MGNS01000125.1:1907-5418 GCA_001795165.1 Chloroflexi bacterium RBG_16_57_11 | reverse complement strand
TTCCAACTCAGACTTTAACTCAAGAACCTACACCTACTGCAACTGCCACTCCGGCAAGTACTGGTTATCATAGTCCCTCTGCAAATTATCCAGTTACTTCTGGTAGCGGCGATAACAATGGCTTTCAGACCAATCCTGTGAACGCTTATAGTAGCGACAATCTGTATGCAGTGGACACAAACAGTGGCACTGGCACGCAGACGACCTGTGCCAGCACCCGTAAGGACCGTCATATCTATTACAGCTTCAACATCAATCTTCCCCCATCAGCCATAATCAATGGCTTGGAAGTACGCTTGGAAGCAAAGGCTGAAAACACGAATGGCTCACCGCACTTTTGTGTGCAGGTTTCTTGGGATGGCGGCCTCACCTGGACCTCAGCCAAAATCAGCAACAATCTGACGACCAATGATGCGTTGTACACTTTAGGCAGCGCAAACGACACCTGGGGGCACGCCTGGACATCAGGGCAACTCAGCAATTCATCATTCCGCATACAGTTGGTCAGTATAGCCAGTAACACCACCCGCGATTTCTCACTCGATTGTGTGGCAGTTAATGTCTTTTACCAGCCTTAGCAACAGACTTCTTGTAGGTCTTGACAGATAAAGAGAAGTCGATCAACAGGGAATTTCTGCTTGCAACTGCGCGCACAGACGCTCTGCCTTGAGGTGATTGGCGGGGGAAAACATGACCTCAAAGCGATCATCCCTGGGCAGGCGTAGAGCAAGCACAAGCCCATCTGCCCGCTCCTCAAGCGCCGCACCCTGCACCTGGCTGAGTGGTAGGTAATCCCAAACTCCGCCGTAGCGGGTCTCATTGCAGCTTTGCAGGCTGGCAGGGTCGTCGCGGATGACGATCAGCTCGTTGTCGGTGAGGATGCACAGGTGAGCGGTGTCGATAATGCGCATAGACATCGACCTTCCCAGCACCCTCAGGCGTGGGGTGCGTATCTCGGGCTGCATCAGGTAGTCGACGACGCGCTCGCCCGGTAGCAGACTCATACGGGCGTAGCTCATGAACTTGTAGTGATAATCGCAGAGCGGGTCAAATCTGGCGCGCTCGTGGCGCAAGTCCGCCAGGGCGGGGCTATCGCTCTGCGCGTCGCGGATCTGAGCCACCAGTGGGTCGAACAGGAATTGGGTGACGGTGTTGTATTTGAGCGTGTGCGACGTGGGCTGGCCGTCGATCAAGCCGCTGACCCGCAGCCAGGCTTTTAGCAGGATCGCCCCGACTTCGATAATGTTGATCTCGGCGAGAGGGAAGACGCATGGCAGCAGCGCTGATGCAGATTGCTCCAGGATGTACAGGCGCTCATCGTGGGTAAAGACCAGCTTCTCGTTCTCGCGTTGCAGAAAGCCCCGGAAGGTGGGGGTGAGCACGGCGGGCAGGCAGGCAGCCAGGTCCAGCAGGTTGGCGTGGAGGTAGTCGTGGTATGCCGGAGGGATTTCATCGACGCTTCTGACCGATTTCGCCCACGACAGGCGGGTCTGCTCGGCTGCGCCCATCAAGGCAATCCCTTCAACGGTGGCATTCAGCAATCGGCGCCAGGTTTGGCGGCGCCATGGCGAATGAAAACTCTGGCGGGGGGCGGACATAGAGGTGTTGCACCTGAACGATGAGGCGGTGTTTTAGATCGACTATACATCCACTAAAAGAGTAAGTCAAGTCATTATTTAATGCTGGAGGTTAAGATTGATTTGGAAAATTCGAGTTGTATCGATGCCAGTGAGCTCAGGTGGTCGGGGAGGTGGAATGAATATGGTTGAACAGGTTATTCAGGATAAAGAACAAAATATTGTGTTTTGTTGTTGTCTCTCGTCGTATCCGCGATTTCCGGCTTAGCCTGGAGATGGTTGGCTACATGCGCATTGCAATAACGATGCGCTCGATCTGCCTGTCGTGCGATCGTTCATGGTTTGCCAGCCATTGGGCATAGGTATACACGGTCCGTTCGCGTGGATTCCCCGCTCCTGTCACCGTCGCCATATGCGACCAGGCATCCAGCGCCAACGGCTCCAACACCGCCAGCAGATCGGCACGTTGGGTTGTAAAGGCCTGCAGCGAGGGCTGAAATTCCTGCTGGCGATAGTCCGTCTTTTTGATCCAGGTAGTGGGATTGACGGCTTTAATCGTCGGCCTGTCCTCGCTGAGGATCTGCACGATGTACTTGCCCCACATGTCAGCACAGGCGCGCAGATGGGCAAGCACATCTCTTGCGGACCATTCACCAGGCTCGGGAGAGGCCAGCAATTGAGCCGGTGCCAGACCATCGGCGAGGTCAGCGAGGCGCGAGGGCGTGGCTGCAAGCATGGTCAGAATCTGCTCAATAGTTAATGGTCTATCGTACACGAGATGTCTCCGTTGAAGAGCACACACATCGGCGCAACAGCGGTTCACGGATCGCCTTTGCATCCAGCTTGCTCGTGCCGAGAAAAGTTAAGAAGCGCGCAAACCCGCAAGCCAGTGCCTCCGCAAATGCCTCATCTTTGCCGAAAGCCTTATCCTCCAACCACAAGCCCAGGATGACGAAAGTGTTGTTCGTCCGGTCGAGTTTGCTGTCGAATCGCGCGACAAGCCGGTCGCCCCACAAAATTGGCACCGTGTAGTAGCCAAACTTGCGCTGGTGCACAGGCTTGTATACCTCCCACACGTAGTCGAAGTCAAACAAAACTTTGGCTCGCCCGCGGGCGCTGACGGGATCGAGTGGTGCGAGGAAGACGACCTCTTCGCTTGTGGTCGTTTCTAACGGCGCCCACCCTTCGGGTACGCGCCCTGCGCTCAAATCGCACAACACCTCGGAGTCGCAGCCGTGTGCGAAATGCACCACCTTCCAGCCATCAACCTGTACCTCGATGATGTCGCCGTCAGCTAACATAGCCGCGGTTATCTGCTTCACATTTCTAAAAGGCACGCCGCGGAAGAAAGAATCAGCCGTGCGGTTCAGCCGTGAAAGCCCGGAGTAACTGATTTCCTTTTTTATCAGAAAGCGGTCCGATTCAGCTTCGGTGCTCTCGGGGAGTAGATGCGCCGGCGCGACCGCTTCCGTGAGCGCATACACGCGCTCGAAGTTCTCGCGGTGGTGCGTCATCACTTCACCGGTGCGCCACAAATAATACAAAGCCAGCGCGCTGTCCTTGCGGCCGCGATAACTTTGCGTTCGTGTCCGCGTCGCCATCTCGAAGTCGCGGTTGTTCGCCGTGCCGCGTTCGCGTAATATGGCCCGCATTTCGTCGATAGCATCGGCGTGGTCATGGCCCATTTTACGAATTCGAGAGTCGCAATCGGGCCCGCCATCGCGCTCACGGCGCATGACCACGCGCCAATACGGCAGCTCGTCCATCGGCCGCACGGCCCGCCCGCCACCCCAATCGAAGAATTTGCGCTGCTGGTAGGCCACATCCTCCCACATTCCGGGTGTGTAATCGAACACACGGCTGTGCAGCATGATGTCCTGGCTGCGGGCGATGATTTGCAGCGGGTCGAGTTGCAGGTACTCCATGGCGTGCAT
>MGNS01000125.1:0-1873 GCA_001795165.1 Chloroflexi bacterium RBG_16_57_11 | reverse complement strand
CACAAGCCTTGTTTGCCGAGGATGAAGCGTCGAGCCGTGTCGATGTCGATGGTCAGCATAATGACCTATGGTAGAGACATGCAGCTTGACATGTTTGAAACCGTGTGGAATTTCGTCTCATACAGCTTTCTTCGATTGTTGTTTAATGTGAACCTTCCTTCATCTCAAACAGATCCGGGTGCGAAAAAAGGTAACCCCAGCCATCCACTTCGGGGGCGGAGAGACCCAGGCCGCTGAGGATGGTGGTGATGTTGGTGCGGTGCTCGATGCCGTGGTTGATGGTCTGGATGAAAAGTGCACGGGCCTGGTAATCGAGGGTGTTGCCGTCCTCCTCCTCGTGGACGATGTAGGTGGGCGGAATGCGCTGGGCGGTGTCAAGGAGGGCGCCGGCCACCTGGTCGGCGAAGGCGGAAAGGTCGGCCAGGGTGTGTCGGTCATGCCGCTTGAACGCTGGTTGGGGACGGTCGCCCGTCAGCCGGCCCACGTAGTCAGCTTCAGCCCAAATGATGTGCTCCAGGGTTTCGCGGATGGTGCCGTAGGCGCCTGGCCCGGCCGCAGCCAGCTGGTCGGCGGCGAGCTTCTGGCAGGCGGCAAGGATCTGCGCGTTGGCCTAGTGTTCCGTCAAATTTGAATCCTTGGATACAGGTGCTTTAGCTTGATCCTGGCATCGGCAGTGGTGAACTGCCAATGAACCTTAACAACTTCGGAATTTCGTCGGTCTTGCCATGCTTGAACTTCATGGGTGACCTTTTCGATATCGGGTAAGCGACGATCTAAACATTGCCGAGCTAATGCACTCAGTTCAATCTCGGCCATGTTCAACCAACTGCCGTGCTTGGGTGTAAAGTGAAACTCAAATCGCTGGACCAGTCTTCGTGCTTCCTCAGGCGTATAGACCAGATAGAAGGCAGATGGCGTGTGAGTATTCAGATTATCCATCACAATGACGATTTGTTCTGCCTCGGGATACAGTTCATCCGCCAGATACTTCATCACTTGTGCCCATTCCACTCGGCGGCGTTGCTCCATCACTCGCACGTATCGTTTCCCTTGTAGAGGCTCAAAAAGCATGAACAAGTCTGTCACTCCGTTACGCTGATATTCGTAGTCTTGGCGAGCTGGTTGGCCTGCTTGTACCAAAGTCGGGGCGCGAGTATCCGCTAATAACTGCTTGGGCATTTCGTCCATGCAAATCAGGGGACGCTTTGGATCATAGGGCCGGGTGTATACCTCGAGTACGTCTTCCATATTGCAAACGAAGGCCGCATCTTCCTTCGGTGGAATACACCACTGCTCTTTCAGCCAAGGCTTAATCTCCTTTTTTTCAGCGTGGTACGAATGGTCTCATGCGAAACCGTCTGCACGTACATGCGTTCCTGCATCGCTCTCTTCAGCAAGCGTAACGTCCAGCGCTTCTGGCCTTCGGGTGGTTGACTACAAGCCAGTGCAATCAAATGCGCTTCTGCTTCTCCATCCAGGCTGTGTTCGTATTCACGATCCGGTTTCTTCCGCTGAAGTGCGGCTTCAAAGCCAGCTTCGGCAAAGCGCTTACGAACATCTCGAATGAGCATTTCGGATACGTCAAATGCTTCAGCGATTTTCTCGTAAGACCAGTTTGGACCGTTCTCACTTTGATCTGACTTGAGCAAAATTCTGGCTCTGGTCAGCATGCGTGCCGGCGATGTTCCTGAAGTGATTAGTTTTTCAAGGTGCTTTATTTGCTCGTCTGTCAGCTTTACGACATACTTTTGGTTCATTGGTCTGCCTCCAGGCTGGGGTGGTTGCCAGCCTTTGGCAGAAAGTATAAACCTAATTGTTCACATTTGACAGTCTACTAGGGCATCGGATTAGGAACTTCGGGCACAATGACGGA
>MGNS01000124.1:3976-7089 GCA_001795165.1 Chloroflexi bacterium RBG_16_57_11 | reverse complement strand
TGATAGGGTGGTATGACCAATCACGCTCATCATAGCACCAAGCCATCTGCCTGTCAATAGACACAGCCTGGATTAGGTCGAAATTTTTCTGCTGGCCGGGGTTAACGCGTCTGTTTGAAATCGATCAGGATCAGGTTTTGGGTACAACTTTCGACCGTGTTGAAATAAACCCTTTCGCTGATTGGGACGCCAGCCTGGTTGAGAAGCTGGACCCACAGCGAATTCCGCGAGGCGATCGGCTGGTCGGCAAGCTTGAATTCATAACCCGATCTGCCGTAATTTAGGGCCACGCCGGTCAGGCTGATGCTGTTTTGTTCGATTTTTACGCCGGGCAGGCTGCCGCCCAGGCGCACAATCAAACCGGTGACCGGCGCGTCACTCAGATCAACCACTTGTCCGCCGACGCCCATCCACGTACAGTCCAGCTCAGGGTGATAGATGTTCTCGATCGCTTTGGGAAAGCCTTGACGCACAGCATATGGGTAACCACCTGTCGGCGCCGTTGGAGTAAACGGTGGCGTTGAGGTCAGCGTGATCGGGGTCGGGGTTGGTGGCAGGGTCGAGGTTGGCGTGGGAGTTTCGGTGGGGATGGGAACCGGTGAGCTGGTCACCGTCCAGGTGGGCGGAAGAGGGATGACCTCATTGGTCGGTGTGGAAGTTGGCAGCTCAGCCCTGGCAGGAAGGGTCGGCGGAGGAAATGGATTGAGCGAAGAATACGGATTTGTGAAAATGACCAGGAATACCGCGGCGACGCAGACCGCCGTCAAGAGAATCAAGATGGTCAGGACACTCCAAAATAATGCGCTTTGATCTGGCTTTTCTTCCGGCGTAGTGTAATTATCCATTATTTCCTTTTCCTACGGCCTGACATCCCATTCTACCAGTCCGAATTTAGGGATTACCTTAGGATTACCTTGCAAAAACCTCAAGGGAGCAGGATTTGAATTTCAGTTTGACTCCGGCGCTCGTTAAGCCAGTCCTGGACTGCCTGCACTTGCTGTGCCAGCAGTGCTTCCGGAGTAAGCGGGCGCTGCGCCTCTCGCTCAAGCACTTGCAGGATATGGTAACCAGCCAGCGTTTCGATCACCTCGCTATATGCCTCGGGCTGCAGGCTGAAAGCGATCTCTTCCAGCTTCTTATCCAGCAGGTATCCCCGTGGAAACCAGCCCAGGTCACCGTGTGTCACCGGATCATATTGAACGGCCAGGTTGCCAAAATCATTGCCGGCCTCCAGCAGGCTCATCACTTCGTTCGCCTGATCCGCTGTATATAACAGGATCTGGCGTGCGTGAACCTGCTCGGCTGTCTTCGGAACGCCCGCGGCAATCTGGTCGCGCATCCAGGCGGAAGCAATCGACCGCCTCAGCGCCTGGCGGAAGGTGGCCTGATCATATCCATAGGTTGCCATCCAGCCATCCAACGCCTCCTGGCTGCCAAGCTGATCGATCAGGCGTTGGGTGCGTTCATCCAGCACGGCCTCATCTGCGGTGAAGCCGTTTTGGCTGGCAGCCGAGGCCAGCAAAGCCTGGTCGATCAGATCTTCCAGCACCCGTTTCTCGTCCTCTGGTGCAAGTTCTGTTCCCCGGGCGGCTTTGTCTTGCGCCAGTTCTGCCTGATATTCCGCCAGGCTGATCTCCCAGCTGTTTACGGTAGCAGCCAGTGGTGGCTGGGTGGGTGGGACCGGCGTCGGTGCGGCAGCAGTGTTTGTAACCACCTGAGCCGAGGGCTGTTCGATTGAGCGGCTCGGTGTAATTTGAGGGGTGGATCGCTGACCGGGTTTGCAAGCTGAAAGGAACGCCAACAGCAGGCCAAGCCGGAGAATTGCTTTGATGTAAAATAGTGGAGACGCCATTGCTTTGCGATTCATCGCAAGGAATTATACCTGGTATTCAAGTGCGTCCGAAAAATATACGCCGGAGGGAAAACCAATTAATCAGGGGGTACAAAGCTCTCTACCTGGCGCTGGACAGATCGTGTATACTCGAGGCCACAAAATACCAAACCTGAGTGAGATCAATCATGACCCTGGATGATGAAACCAAACGGTGGGAAGAGAGCACGCTCAAACCCATGCTCAAGCGCTTCCCGGAGCGACGCTCTGAATTTCACAACACCAGCGGGATCCAGCTCCCGCCCCTGCTGACCCCGGATAACCCGGACCCGGATTACATGCAAAAGCTAGGCTACCCCGGCGAGTATCCCTACACACGTGGCGTGCAACCCAGCATGTACCGGGGCCGTTTCTGGACCATGCGCCAGTATGCCGGCTACGCCACCGCCGAAGAGTCGAACCTGCGCTACCGTTACCTGCTCGAGCAGGGCCAGACCGGCCTCTCGGTGGCCTTCGACCTGCCCACGCAGATCGGCTATGACGCAGATGACCCGATCGCCATGGGCGAGGTGGGCAAGGTCGGCGTGTCGATCTCATCGCTGGATGACATGGCGACGCTGTTCAAGGAGATTCCACTGGACAAAGTCTCCACCAGCATGACCATCAACGCTCCAGCCTCCGTGTTGCTGGCCATGTATATCGCCGTGGCAAAGCGCCAGGGTGTGGCAGCGGCTCAGCTGCGCGGCACCATCCAGAACGACATCCTGAAAGAATACATCGCCCGCGGCACTTACATCTTTCCACCTGCGCCCTCCATGCGCCTGATCACCGATGTGTTCCGCTTCTGCCAGGCGGAGGTGCCGCACTGGAACACGATCAGCATTTCCGGCTATCACATCCGCGAGGCCGGCTCGACCGCCGCGCAGGAAGTGGCCTTCACCCTGGCGAACGGCATCGCCTACGTCCAGGCGGCGATCAGCGCCGGGCTGGACGTGGATAGCTTCGCCGGGCAGCTTTCTTTCTTCTTCAACGCCCACAACAACTTTCTGGAAGAGGTGGCTAAATTCCGGGCCGCCCGCCGCATGTGGGCGGGGATCATGCGCGGGCGCTTTAAAGCCCAGAAGCCCGGCTCGTGGATGCTGCGCTTCCACACCCAGACCGCCGGATCGACCCTGACGGCCCAGCAGCCGGAGAACAACGTGGTGCGGGTGGGGTTGCAAGCCCTGGCGGCGGTGCTGGGTGGCACACAGTCGCTGCACACCAATTCGATGGATGAGGCGCT
>MGNS01000124.1:3697-3961 GCA_001795165.1 Chloroflexi bacterium RBG_16_57_11 | reverse complement strand
AAAAGCGGTGCGCCTCGCCCTGCGAACGCAGCAGGTGATCGCCTACGAATCCGGCGTCGCCGATACCATCGACCCGCTGGCCGGCTCCTACGTGATCGAGTACCTGACGGATGAGATCGAGCACTGCGCGAGCGAATACATCCAGCGTATCGACGATATGGGCGGCGCACTGGCCGCCATCGAGCAAGGCTACATCCAGGACGAGATCCAAAACGCCGCCTATGCCTTCCAGCAGGCGCTGGAGCGGAACGAAGAGACGGTGGT
>MGNS01000124.1:0-3684 GCA_001795165.1 Chloroflexi bacterium RBG_16_57_11 | reverse complement strand
GTCGACGAGCAGGTGGAGCTTGAGCGGCTGAAGGTCGATCCGGCCATCGAGCAGAGCCAGCGCCTCCGCCTAAGCGACCTGCGAGCCCGCCGGGACGCCCAGCGAGCCGCCGAGCTGCTGGCGCAGCTGGAGAACGCCGCCCGCGGGGGCGACAACCTGATGCCGGTCCTGATCGCCTGCGTGGAAAACGACCTGACCCTGGGCGAGATTTGCGGCGTGCTGCGCGGCCTGTGGGGCGAGTACCAGCCCCCGGCCTGGATCTGAGTAAATAAACCACAGAGACACAGAGTGCACAGAGTTATATTAATAAATCTCTGTGTCTCCGTGGTTCATGGAGGAGTCATCAATGGCAAAGGTTTTGCGCATCGACCACATCGCCATCCTGGTGGATGATCTGGACAAGACGCTGTCCTTCTGGCGCGAGGCGCTGGGCATGGAGCTGTCGCACGTGGAGGACGTCCCGGCGGAAAAATCGATGGTGGCATTTTTACCGCTTGGGAGCAGCGAAATCGAGCTGGTCAAGCCGACCACAGACGACTCCGGGCTGAGGCGCTACCTGGAGAAGCGCGGGCCGGGGATGCACCACATCTGCCTGGAGGTGGACGACCTCCCAGGCATGCTCGACCGGCTCAAAGCAGCCGGCGTTCAGCTCATCAATGAAACGCCGCTGGCGGGTTCGGGTGGAAAGCAATATGCCTTCATCCATCCGAAAAGCGCCAACGGTGTGATGGTGGAGCTCTACCAGCTGCCTAAATAACGACCGCAGGCAGATCGACTAGGTGCGACGCAATTCGGGTGCAACGCACTTTTAAGCGGACGAAGTCCGCCAGTGCGTTGCACCTTCTCATACTACCGGGGGAACCAGTACACCACCGCGCCGGTCTGGTCGGTGTGCACCTCATAGCGCTGGCCGCTGTACCCGAGGATGATGCGGTAACCGGGGATGATGGCCGGGGCGCACACCCTGCCCGGTTGGGGGATGCCCAGGCAGGTGTCATTCCAATTGACAGCCTCCACGCTGCGCAGGTTGAAGCGGGCCGGGTTGATGCCCGTGTCGATCCCCAGGCGGATGCGCGCTGCCTGGACGGCGGGCAGGCTCTCCCAGTCGGTGGTAGGGGTGGGAGGAGGCGGCGGAGGCGGTGGGGGAGATGAGCCGCGGCGGATGGAAGGCACCAGCCAGAAGGCGTTGGCGTCAGCCCATTTGCCGTTATTGACCACCCGCAGGATGAACTGGACGTTTTGGCCCGCCAGGCTGGAGAGATCGACATCCACGCGCTTGATCAAGCCATCGCTAACCTCGCGCCACGAGCCCAGGCTGCGCACCGGCTGGTTGGAGATCTGGTATTCCAGGAAGAAAGTGACATTGCAATCATCACTGTTCTCCAGGCAGCCGATATCCGACATGAAGTGATCGCCGCTTTGCACGCGGAGGGCCGGGTAGATGCCGAAGATCTGGCCGCCCTGACCGGAGGCGGGGCGGGTCCACAGGGCCGGCTCGTTCTCGTGCTTGCCGGTCTCCAGTCGAGGCGCTTCGAGCAAGACGACCGAGCCCTGGTCGCTGGCGGGGTTGCCGGGGCAAGGCAGCCCGCGAGTGCTGGTGCGCCAATCGGCGCTGCACATGTTGAGGGCGAAGTCGTAGGGTCCGGAGGTGCTCTTGACCGTGATATCCACCCAGAACGGCCGGTTGGCGCCCGGACCGATACCGAAAATGTAGCCGCTGGGGTTGCTCAGCATCCAGTTGCTGCGATAATGTCCCGCGGTCGTGGGGGCGATGAAATCGGCCGAGAGATCGACCAGCTCACCCGGGCGCACCAGGTAGGGGATGGGGAAGACGTTGCGGGTCTGCATGCGGTCCCCGCTGACGAAGACCAGGGCGTAGCTGGCGTTCCAGGCGCAGGCGCCGATGTTGCGCAGGCGCCAGATCTTGGTGAAGGGCGTCCCGGGGTTGAAGGCCGTGCCATCCGGCACCGTGACGTCGGTGACGAACTGCGCCGCGTCGCACGGCGGCGGCACCGGGGTCGGCGGGAGGCGCGTCGGGGGGATGGGCGTGGGCGGGATTGGCGTCGGCGGGATCAAGGTGGAGGTGGGGGGAGGCGTCGCGCTGGGCGGCAGGCTGGCGCTGGGCGTAAGGGCCGTCCAGGTTACGCTCGGCGGGATGGCGGTCGGGCCGGCCGGGCTGGGGAGGCCGCCGCTGGCCATCTGCGTCAGTTGCGCCACGGCGGTCTCCCCGGCCGAGAGCGTGGCCTGGGCGATCACCGTCTGCGCCGCGGCGGTGTGGATGCTCTCCATGCTAACCGGGGTGGGGAACCTGGGCAGGAAGGCCGAGCAGCCGCTCATGGCTAAAGCCACGGCCAGGGCCAGCAACAGGAAGGCTAACGTCGGGAGGAGCTTTTTAGCGTCCATAGGTTTATACTCCGATCACTTGGGCGTTCAAAGGAGAGACGAACACCGGGCGTGGAAGGTTCCCTAAAGGGCGATCCATGTTTTGAGGGGATTTGTTCCAAAAACAATAAAGAGGAACAAATCCGGGCCGGCGCAAATGGGCATGATAATCGGACGCCCTGCGAGGCGCTTTTCGCGGCGGGGCGGAGGTGTGCGCGGCCATGCTTTGAATATAGCCAATTTTTCGCAGGAATGCAAGAGGCATCACCCGCGTGAATTTTGCGTGTCGCCAGGCCGTCGATCCGTTCGTAACGCGCTACGCTTTGCGCGGTGATAAAATTTCGGTATGAGCCGATTGCCGACGGTCAACACCAAAGGCGGTGCGCCTGTGGATCAAGCTGGTTATGAATGGTTCTCTTATAAACCCGGTCCATTAGATATATTAAGCGACATAGGCAACGTGTTGTGGAATGATATTTTGGGATTGCCTTGGGAGGCACAGTAGGTTTGCCAAATAATAAGGAAGGTAATCTGTGAAGAAGTATTCTTACCAAGGAGCTCAATTACTGAAGAAAGTGGTTAGTCAATTAGCGGGATGTATAGGTATTTTGTTCTTTTCTGTTTTCGCGTTGTTCCTACTTGCTGCAATCCCAAGTTTAGAAATGAGTAAATCGACCCCAATCTTAAATGACCCAGGAGTAACATTATTTTGTTTTGCGGGCTGGTTCCTCTTCATCGCTTGGATTATTGGATCTATATTTATCAATTTTTTGCCCAATATATGGATAAATGAGGATGGTTTGCAGATTTCAGTTTTTATCTTCTTTCGCGTCAGAATATTATGGGGTGAATTGGTGGACATAGGCGCCGGAACGCCTCCAAAAGATTGTGTTTTAGTTAGAACTCAAAAAATCACTCTATTTCATAGACTGTACGGCTGGCTCTATTCGCGTACATTTTATCCAAGCTTCCTAATCGGGAACAACATTTCAGATCGAGATGGTTTAGTCAATGAAATTAAGCGAAGGATCAACTAGCAGCCCGTAGTGCGGGTCGGTGACCCACCGATTTCATCCCCTGATACAATCCCCATAGGTCCCAGGAGCGGCGCGGCCGGGAATGGGCACTCCGGTCGGTCTCCATGGGATGTGGAACGGGAGGACAGAGAACGATGGGTCACCGACCCATCCTACTGCTGACGGGGAAGACCTACACCGGTTGCCCGACCACCAACTCGGTGACCTACGGCTATGACGCCGGGACGTATGGCAAGGGACAGCGCACCTCGATGAGCAATGGCGT
>MGNS01000123.1:49001-53581 GCA_001795165.1 Chloroflexi bacterium RBG_16_57_11 | reverse complement strand
TATCCGATCAGCCGCGGCCAGGTGCTGGGTGTGCTACCCTTCGGCAACGTGGTCTTCACCGTAGACATCAACGGCGCCGAGCTCAAGACCATGCTGGAGAACGGCGTCTCGGCAATGCCGGCAGCCAATGGAAAGTTCCCGCAGGTATCAGGCCTGTGCTTCACCTATGATATCTCCGCCCCTGTCGGCAGCCGCGTGCTGAGCGCGGTGCGCCAGGCTGCGGACGGAAGCTGCGCCGGCGCCCCGGTCGACCTGACGGATGCCGCCACCTACTCCATCGCCGAGAACGACTTCATGGCGACGGGCGGCGACGGCTATCCCTACTTGTACAACCGTGGCACGACCCAGAACATCATGGACCAGGTGTTCGCCGATTACCTGACCGCCAACACCCCGGTCAGCCCGGCAATCCAGGGTCGTATTGTCTGCACCACCAGCGGCGCAGCTACCTGCCCCGTGCCAGTGCCATAGTCCAGGTTTTCACACCCGGAGGCCGACCTAAAGAACCCTCCGGTGTGAACCGCTGTAGTTGATCCCCTCTCCGTCCCTCAGCCGGGGAGGGGGTCGTTTTTGTACGGGTAAAGCAAGTAGGGGCGGGTCTGGGCTTGGGCTATTGAAAGATGCAGGTAAGTGCAGACCCGCCCCTACTTTACGATCACGCGCCGGCGGTTATCTGCCAGATGATGTCCTTGGCGGTGCCGATCAGAGGCAAACCCTCTTGGGGCGCCAGGACGCCGCTCCGGATGAAGGCGTTGGCTTCGTTGAGAAAGGCGTTCACCTGGTTCATTGCGGCGGTCGGGTTGCCTCGATCCAGCGCCTGGACGGCGGCTTCCAGCTTGGCAATCAGCGAGTTGCCCTGGCCGGCGTTCAGCGATCCGTCAGCCACCAGCTTCCCCACATCCTCGATCAGGTGGCCAATCCTCACCTCGGGCCGCTCATATTCGACAAACACAGCCGTCGTGCGAGCAGGGATGCTGAAAGCGCCGGTGGATCGATCGAATTGGGATCTTTTGACCACCGGATCCACGGATGTCCGCTGAACCCTGTGGAGTACGAGCTTCATCCCGGCAAGTCCGGCTGTGGTGAAATTTTGAGCTTCGTCGTTCGCATTGATTAATACGATGATCGACTCATACTCCCGATCAAGGTCTGCATCCAGACCATCCGAAATGGACATCACGATCAGGCCTGGGAGCTGATCAGGCCCGGTGTTCAGGAACGCCACACGAGCCTGAACCTCATCGGCTGTCTCCAGGCGGAAGAGGCTGGAGCTGTAGCGGATACGCAACAGCTCAGCAAACATCTTGGCTGCCGGCGTGATGGCTTCCTGGCTGGCTTTCAGGTTTGGATCGGCCAGGAATGGCTGCATGATGCTCCAATCACCCTGATTGCTCCCCGCTGGCGGCAGACCTACACCGAAGTTGTTGCTCTGGTAGTTGAAGTCCAGGGGGTTAAACCAGTCGCCGGAGTTGAAGCTATTACGGTCGAGCGACTTGGAGCGTAGCATGTCAGACCCGGCATGGATAAAGGGCACACCCTGCCCCAGAACCGCCGTGCTCAACCCAACGATCTGCATGCGGGCACGGTCCGCCATGCTGGTGGACTGTGGCGCGGCATATATGTTGACATCGAACAGGGTCTGGTTATCATGGGCTTCGACGTAAGAGATATCCTCCTGCGGATCCAGGTTGTAGCCTGCCGGTGAGCCGTTGTAGTCCACTTCGGCGCCGGTCACCAGGTTGCCAAACCGGTCGATGAAGGTGTAGTTGGCCAGGTTGCCGGCCAGGCCCACGCGCACCTGGTCGCTTTGCAGTAATAAGCGGGCGAGCTGTTCCTCCGGCGTACCGGGCATGCTGGGCTTAGTGTCGTAGTAGCTGCCGTTGGCAAAACCCTGCCGCTCGAGTAGCCCCGCGCCGCCATCGAAGGGACCAACGCCGCGCACGGCATCCCGCGCCCGGTCGTTGAAGGTGCCGATGCCGCTGCCGGCCAGGTTCATCTGGGTAGCGTTTTCACCTCGAGCATTATTCGCGACTTCTCCAAAGTTCCAGCCTTCGCCGTAGATATAGATGGACTTGCCATCCACGCCGTCCACCTCCAGGGTTAACCCATCCAGAGCTGCTCGCACCTTTTGCATGTTGCGCACCATGTGGTGTCCCATCAGGTCGAACCGGAAGCCATCCACTTTGTACTGGGTGGCCCAGGTGACCAGCGAGTCGATCATCAGCTTTTCCATCATGCTGTGCTCGCTGGCAGTATTGGCGCAACACGTACTGGTCTCCACCGCACCGCGGTCGTTCAAGCGGTGGTAGTAGCCCGGCACGATGCGATCCAATACCGACTTTGGATCCTGTCCGGCGGCGTTGGTGTGGTTATACACCACGTCCATCACCACGCGCAGGCCCAGCTGGTTCACCGCCTGCACCATTTGCCGGAATTCCAGGATGCGCCGCGTGCCATCCGGGTTCGTGCTGTAGCTGCCTTCCGGCACAGTGTAGTGGAAGGGATCATACCCCCAGTTGAATCCATCCAGATCGGCAACCTGGCTAACAGCCGCTTGCTGCTGGTCTGAGTCAGGTGGGTAGGTCGCCAGCACGGCGGGGTCAGGCGATTGCCACCCCGCCTTGTCCTCGTCGATCGTTGCGATATCGAAGGCCGGCAGCAGATGCAGGTGGGTCAGGCCGGCCAACACCAGCGCCTTCAAGTGCCGGATGCCATAGCTGTTCCGAAGCGTAAAGGCCTTGTAGGTACCTTTCAGGTCGTTTGGAACCAGCGGATCGTTCACGCTGAAGTCGCGCATGTGAAGTTCGTAGATGGAGATGTCTTCGGGAACCGCCAGAGGCGGTTTTTCCAGCGAGGTCCAACCGGCCGGCTTCAAGGCAGCATCTCGCAGGTCTACGATCTGGCTGCGGGTGCTGTTCATCGCCAGGCTCACGGAGTATGGATCGGTGACCAGGTTGTGCTCCACCGCACCGGTTGAGTGAACGTAGACCTCTACCTCATAGAGGTAATACTGGTTTTTCCAGCCGGCCTCACCGCTGATGCTCCATACGCCGCTGGCCGGATCATATGTCATCGGCATGGCAGTTCCGGCAGTTTCCGGTTCGGAGTCGGCGAACAGATGCAGGGTGACGGACTTTGCCGTAGGCGCCCAGACCCGGATGGTCGGGCTGCCATTCTGCCAGCTCACACCCAGCTCGCCGTCGTAAGTGAACAGGTCATCCAGCACGCCCGGGATCTGCAGACCGGTGGCGTCCACCGACACGCCATCCGGTGTGAGCGCGGAGACTGCAATCTGGCCTTTGAGGATATCGGTCACCTGGGCGAGGTCGCCTTCGGCGATCTTCAGCGCCGGCAAGGCGGACAGGTGCGGGAACTTCACCTTGACCTCGTCTGGCAAGCCGCCAGGGTCAATCGTCAGGGGGAGGTAGCTGCCGCCCGTGATCCCAGTATCCGTGGCCTCCAGACCGCCATCCGGGGCAAAGTACAGCCGGTAGGTGTCCGCCGGGTCTTCCGCCGCGGCCCAGGCGATGGTGTCACCGCTCACCCAATAGGCGCGCTGCTCCTGGATATTCCCAGGGTTCGGCCCCCCAGTAATCAGCAGGGGCAAGATATATGGGTCCTCCACGTCCGCCCCTTCGATTTGCCAGACCTCAAAGCCGTAAGTGTCAAAAACCAGGAACTGGTCCGCCCCGGGGTCTTTCGTGTCGCCGCGATGGAAAATGTAACCGATCTGCGCGGGGTTCGGGTGGAGCGGGACTTCAAAGACCGCGCCGAAGGTATCAAAGCGAGCCGGTTTGCGCGGGGTGGTCCAACCGGGGTCATCGGCATCCAGCCAGGTGTGCAGGCCCCAGAAGTCGGCGTAGTTCGTGCTGGTGTAATCGCCGTAGTCGCCGCCCGGGCGGCGGTAGTGCAGCGTCGCGAAGTTCTGCGCCGCCCCGCGCTGGGCATAGATCGTCTCGTCCATCGACATAACCCATACCGAAGCGTCTTCCTCAGGGATAAAGCTCTGGTCGGGGCCGGGGTCTTTCTCGTCGCCGCGGTGGATGATGTAATTGAGCGGCTGGCTCGGATCGGCCAGCGGCACATTCCAATACGCGCCGAAGTCATCGATGCCGTCGAACGGTCTCGGGTTCGCCCAGTCCGTACCCACACCCGGGGCGATGGCGTCGCCCCACAGGTGCAGCCCCCAGTCGGTATAGACGCCATCCGGGCGATGGTAATGGATCGTGGCGTAGCCCTGCGCCGCCGCCTGCGAAGTGTAGGTCGTACCGTCGCCTCCCTTCAGCCAGATCTCCGGCGTGAGTGACGGGTTGAAGAACCGGTCGGAGTCCGTACCATCCTTGGTGTCGCCACGGTGGACGATGAAACCGAGGTTGGTCGCTCCTGGCACCAGGTTCACCCAGGCGAAGCGACCATACTCATCTTCCCCCAGGAACGGCTTGGGTGCGGTCCAGTCGATGACCTCGGGGGTGTCGCCCCACAGGTGCAGCCCCCAGAAGTCATTGTAATTACCGGTGGTGTGATCGCCGTAGTCGCCATCCGCGCGGTAGTAGTGGATCACCGCATGACCCGCCGCCTGT
>MGNS01000123.1:45432-48988 GCA_001795165.1 Chloroflexi bacterium RBG_16_57_11 | reverse complement strand
TTTCGATCAGCGGGACGATCCCTTCCACCTTGGCCGCGTTCAGATGGCCTGAAAGGTCGTCGATGATCGCCTTGAAAGCCAGGGTTCCCCCTTCCGGCAGCGAGGTCACATCGTAAAACACACGGTAGGGTGGGTTATTGTCGGTCCCGATGGGCGTGTACTCGCCATCATTCACCTTTACCGCAAAAGTCACCTCGGCGTAAATCTCCGCCCCCAGCTCTGCAACCACCTCAACCCGATCCGTAACCGCGTGTCCGTCCCGTTCCTGCACCTGTAAAGTGACTTCCTGGTTATTTTGCAGGTTGGAGATGCGGATGCTCGGGGCATCCAAGCTGGCCGGGATGGAGGCGCTGGCCTTGTAGATCACGAAACCCAGCGCCGGCACATCCAGCACCAGGTCGCCGTTGGCGTCTGTAATCAGGCTGGCCGAAGGGTTGCCCCCTTCGGCGTAGATCAAATCAAACTGAGCGCCTGCTCCATAAAACGTCGGCGCTGTCGTCTGGCTCGAAGTCTCGGAGTTGTTGAGTGCCACCAGGTACTCGATCTTCTCATCTCTGCCGATCCTGGAGAACGCATACACGCCGGGTGTGCTGCCGCTGTAGCGGTGGATTTGCGCTCCCGAGCGCAGCGCCGGGTTGGCCTGGCGCACCTCAGCGTAGCTCGCCAGCGCCTGGTAGATCGGATGGGTCGGGTCGAAGTTGTCGTCGGCGGTGGTAGCATTGGTGCCGATCAGGTCATCGTCGTTGTACTCCGGCACCAGGCTGGGGAACATATCCTGCCGCGCCAGCTTGTCGCCACCGTCGCCAACAAAGCCCTGCTCGTCGCCGTAGTAGATAACCGGCGTCCCGCGGGCAAAATACATCAGGGCCTGGGCCAGTTTAGAACGGGCCAGCAGCTCGGCGTCGGCTGCACCGGGATTATCCGTCACCAGGAAATAGCCGATCCGGCCCATGTCGTGGTTACCCACAAAGGTCGGCTGGATGTAGGCATTGCTATCGGCGTCGGTGTAGTAATCATCGGTGGCAAAGAAGTCCTTCAAGCCATCCGTCGGCCCGTTTTGCGAGGCAAAAGCCCGGTCGGCCAGCTGAAAACCGAAATCGATCGTCGATTGCAGCTTTCCCTTGGTGGAGAACTCGCTCATAAAGGACGACCCGAATGCCTGGTCGAACACCTCGCCGAAGGCGAAAAAGTCCTGGATGCCGGCCGTCTCGGCGGCGGCCAGAATATCCGGCCCAAATTTCTGCCAGAACTCCATGTTGACGTGTTTGGTGGTGTCGATGCGGAAGCCATCCACCCCATAATTGTCGATCCAATATTGGTAGATATCGATCATCCCATCGACGACATCTTTCCGCTCGGTCCACAGATCGTCCAGGCCGAAGAAATCGCCGTATTTCGAGTTTTCGCCGGAAAAGTTGGTGTTCCCCCGGTTGTGATACATCAATGGATCGTTCAACCAGGCTGGATTCTTGGCGTTCTCTTCACCCGCCGGGATGGTCGGCAGGTATGGGAAGCTGGTCAGATCCACTGCTGGGAAAGTGTATGGGTCTTGTCCATAGTATGCGTAGTCCGCATCGTCGAAGGGTTGCCCATTCGCATCCAGGTACGGAAAATCGACCTTATTGCGGTACCCGGCGTTGCCCTCAAGCTGAATCACATCCGCCGTGTGGTTCGTGATGATGTCCATAAACACCTGGATCCCCAGGGCATGGGCGTCGTTGACCAGGTCCTGGAATTCCTGGTTCGTGCCCAAATGCGGATCGACCTGTTGGAAATCCAGGATCCAGTAGCCATGATAGCCGGACGAGTGCCCGTAGAGGTTGGTCGAGTCGACTTGAACGCTCTTGTTCTTGAAGACCGGACCCACCCAAACCGCCGTCACGCCCATATCGGCCAGGTAGCTCAGTTTGGAGCGCAGCCCTGCCAGGTCGCCGCCGTGGTAGTAGCCCCGGTCGCTGGGCAGGAACCCGTGGGTGAGCACGTTCGCCTGGGTATCGTTAGGGACGCACGTTCCGGCGTAGTCGCCGCAGTCGTTGGCGTCCGTCCCATCGCTGAACCGGTCCGGGATGGTAAAGTAAAGCACCTGGTCCTGGAATGGGTGCGACACGACTGGGCGCACCAGCAGCTCATCCCCAGGCTCCAACCCGCCCTCCACGATAATGTCCAGCAGGTGAGTCAGCGGGTCGTAGCGGAAGGTGACTGCCTGGTTGGAGGCCACACTGAAGGGTATGTTCGGGCCGTTTGGCACGCCGCCCAACCCATAGTTTTCATCCCAGCTCTCATTGTGAGCGACTTTGGCTTCGTAGCTCCCTGGCGGGATGGCGCTGGTGCTGAAGGCATAGATGCCATCGCCGTCAGGGTCTTGCAGCCAGGAACGCAGGCAGTCCGGCTGCCAGTCGCCAGGGCAGCCGATCTCGCTCTGGAAACTGCCCGGCACGCTGGCAATCACCGAGTTGACGTTCTCGGTTATCCAGTGGCTCTTGTGGTCGTAATAGAACTTGACCAAGGTGTCGGTGGCCAGGTTGAGCGGGATGTTGGCCCCGCCCGGTTGGGCGTTGAGGCCATAGTTTTCATCCCAGTTGCCATTGAGGGCGGCTTTGTATTCCCAATTGCCTGTCGGGACGGAGAACACCCCTTGCCAGACATCGTCCGCTGTGTCGTCTGTCAGGTGGGTGACCGTGCACTCAGGCTGCCAGTCGCCGGGGCAGCCTAATTCACTCTGCAAGCTGCCGGCGATGGTGACGCTACTGGGGTCGGGTGTATGGTCGGCGGAAACGCCTGGCATCCCACTGAAAGGTCCGGTGAGAAGCGTGAAGGTAATCAGCAGAGAGATGATAATACGAAAAACGGCTTTTTTTTGCATTTCTATTCCTCCTTACTCACGATAACGGTCTCGCCCGGTTGATCGGATCAGCCGGGTCAAACCGTCGATCGGTTCAACTGTGCTGGTCGTTGTAGGCAGGATGCAGTCAGGATGAAAAGAGTGCAGGTTTGGTGCGACTATTTGATAAATTCATCAGCCACTCTCAAACCCAGGGGTAAGTTTAGAGCATCTGGAACACTTAAGTTATTATAGAAATCATTGCCGTATTTGTCAATTAATTTTTGGTTATCCTGTCATTGTTTATTGATTATGTCATATTAACAATTCAACTCTTAACATACAAGATTTTGGTTGGGTCATCTTGAAAGCTCATCGCAAGATTTATCAGTTTCTCCCGGGGCTAATAAACGATAAATACGATTATAATAGAAGGTATTCGAAAACGGCCAGCACAGAGGTGCCAATATGGTTTTCGTTCGATCGATTTCGGATATTAATGAAGAAGATCTTTGATCGGGTCGTCCGATGGATCAGCGGATTGAGCCTTGCCCTGGTCGGCCTGGCTCTGATAGATTTTCTTCTACACCCACTGGCGCAGGATTACGTCTTTCAATCCACTCTCTACCGGGCGGTTGCGATCCTGGTGCTCACACCTCTGAACCTCCTGGCCGGCTTTCTGATCATCCGTCGTGTGCCGGGGAATATCGTCGGACACTTGTTCATCGTGTGGTG
>MGNS01000123.1:39505-45401 GCA_001795165.1 Chloroflexi bacterium RBG_16_57_11 | reverse complement strand
GACATATCGCCCTGGATATTTGGACTCTACTATTATTATGATATGGTCTTTGGCTGGTTAGGTCTGATGTTGATGCTGCTGCACTTTCCGAGTGGGGAGATCCATCCGCCGGGCATAGCTGACTGGATCTACCGCCTATTAGGGCTCAATATCACCATAACCAGCCTGATTTTTTTTAGCACTGCTGTCTTCCAAATCCCCTCCCAAATGGCGAATCCATACGCTCTACCGGCTCTGCAACCGTATGCGGAGCTGATCAATGGGGTTGGAATCCTGCTCTTAATACCCATCCTGGCGCTGGCGATGGTCTCTCCGGTGCTGCGCTACCGCAAGTGCAGCTACCGGGAGCGCCAGCAACTCAAGTGGTTGGGGCTGTTCGCCGGGTCCTTTGTCGTATATATCCTGGTCGGCTTAATTGCTTATCCTCTGCTGACCGGTGGCCAGACGATGAACCCCGGAGATAACCTGTTTGCGTTGATCTTTTACATTGCTGTCGGCCTGTTTCCGCCGATTGCCATCGGCGTGGCCGTGCTGCGGCACCACCTGTGGGATATCGATCTGATCATCCGCCGCACACTGGTATACTCGACCCTGACGGTGATCTTATCGCTGGTCTATTTCGGCAGTGTCACTTTATTACAAAACCTGTTCACCACAGCCAGCCGCCAGCAGTCTCCAACGGCAGTCGTGCTCTCCACCCTGGTCATTGCCGCGCTGTTTACTCCTCTGCGCCGGGGCATCCAGGAATGGATCGACCGCCGTTTCTACCGTAAAAAATACGACGCCGAGCAGGTCCTGGCTGGCTTCAGCACGGTCCTGAGAGAGGAAGTTGACCTGGATTACCTGACTAATTCAATCCAGGGAGTAGTCGAAGGCACTTTGCAGCCGGCGCATGTCTCTATATGGCTGGTCCAGGCTGACCACCGCAAGAAACAAACGTATTTGGAGATCCGCAGTGAAAATCCCACAAGACATTAGAAACTTGATTGAATCCGGCTGCCTTGCACATTTGGTCACGCTCAATCTGGATGGCAGCCCGCAGGTTACCCTGGTCTGGATCGGGCTGGACGGAGACGAGATTGTCGCCGGCCACCTGCCCAGGAACCGCAAAGTAAGGAACATCCAACGCGATCCGCGGGTGGCCATCTCCCTGGAAGCGAGCACTATGAGCGCGATGGGACTGACGGAATATGCAGTGCTCTATGGACAGGCGCATATCCAGGAAGGCGGCGCCCCCGAGCTCCTTCAGAGGTTGGCGCAGGTTTACATCGGTCCTGGAGTGAAGTTCCCGCCGATGGAAAATCCACCGGCCGGGTACGTCACACGAATCCGGGTCGACCGGATCGAGGGCGTTGGCCCCTGGACCGGCCGCCCCGTCTAAGCCTGCATATCTCAGGTGCGACGCACTTCGGAAAGTGCAATTGTGCACTTTTTCATTAATTTGACTTAACTGTCATAATTAAATATAAATATAGTGAAATATGTCTTCATCGTCGTAATTATGTAAGGATGCCCCCTAAAAAGGAGTGATTAATATGGATACAAAACTTTCAAAAAACGATAAGTTCAATCGAATGATCGCGATCATCCTGAGAATCTTTGCTATCCTGGCGCTTGCTTTGGCAAACACAGGGTTCTCTGTGGATGCAGCGCGGAGAGACAAGGATGATAATTGGGACGGATCCTATCTGATGAAGCCGAGCGTACTCCATGAAAAAAGCGGCTATAAGATATGGTATGACGGCGCCGACATCGATGAAAATATCCAGATTGGCCTGGCTACTTCTAAGGATGGCATGGGCTGGAAGAAAGCTCCGCAGAACCCTGTTTTAGATGGCGAACCCGATTCCTGGGATGCATACGGCGAGCATGCGCCGTTCGTCATGAAAGATAGAAATCTATACAAGATGTGGTATGAGGGCTCCGATGGCAACGTGAGGCAGTTGGGCTACGCAACCAGCCGCAATGGCATCACCTGGAGGAAATATTCAGGAAATCCGATCCTTCAAGCCGGACCGGAAGAGTATGATCGGTTTGTTGCCGGGCATGGATCGGTACTCTATGAGGATGGCCTTTATAAACTATGGTACCACGCCATTGGCAATCTGGACGCCATTGGCGATCTGGACGCCATAATCGCCTATGCCACCTCACCGGATGGGATCCATTGGACCAAGCACGGGCCAGTATTGGTGGGTGCGCCCGAAAGCTGGGATACAGGGTTGTGGGGTCCAAGCGTGCTGAAGGTGAATGGCACCTACTGGATGTGGTACTCCGCAGGCGGTCCTGTTTATTCGATCTCTATTGGCGCTGCTACCAGCCCCGATGGGGTGGAATGGACGCGTGTGGGAGATCGTCCGGTCATCACAGATTCTGAGTTTATCAATAACTTCGGGGATCCCCATGTGATTTTCGTGGGAGGACTGTTCAAGATGTGGATCGGCAACTTTTCTAGTGATGGTGCAATCTACTATGCAGAATCCGAGAATGGTGTTGATTGGACCACGCCGGTTCCTACCCTGTTCCCTGGAACAGGCAAAAAGAAAAAGTAGGAAAAGCTGCTTCTTTCGTTATTATAACTGGGTGTCGGGAGGGATGGGGTTACCCCAGGTGCGACGTACTGACGAAGTTCGCCAGTGCGTCACACCTTCACCCTGTGTGGTCTACCCTAATCGGACATTTGCCAGCGTCGAATGTTGGGCTTGCCGTCCACATAGCGGTTCATAAAGGCAAACTCAATCGATAACACGAACAAGATATAGCGATCCTGCGGGACATAAGACGAGGCCCGAACAGCCTGCTCCCGCATCTGCGGATCGCCGGCCAAACTAGCCCGCCCCGTGACGTAAAATTCACCTCCACCGCCATCCGAATCTTCGACCGAACAATGCAGCGTGTAGCGGGCATCGCGCTGTAAGTCTTTTCCCTTCGGCGAGGTGGGTTCCATAAATAGAAATAACTGCTCGCCGATAATGGGAGTGACGGGATGCACGCGCGGGCTTCCATCCGCCCGCAGCGTTCCGAGATAGGCGACACCGCTTTGGAAACGGGCTTTACCAAATTCGGCCAATTCCGGGTCACCCTTCGCAAATTCCGCCCAGCTTGTCATGTTATGTGTTCCTTTCAGCCTATCACCGCTCATATGGCTTCCCGAGTACAGGTTTAACATCCACGATCGGCGTGCCATCGATGGCCTCCATCGGCGCAACCCGCAGCCTCAGTCCCTGGACCTCCAAAACCTCAACCCGGTGGAGGCCAATCGGGTTGGGACGGTCCGGCGAGCGGGTTGCAAACACGCCCTTGAGCATTGCCTCGGGTCTGCCGCGCGGGTGAACTTGCAGCACATCGCGCTGCGCCAGGTGCAGCCAGGTGAGAACGATCAACTCGTCGCCGGTAGCAATGCCGGACAGCCCTTGTGCGACAGCTGCGTTCAACTCAAGCAAAGCCTCCGGCGCGCCTTCGTCGCCTTGCAGAGGTGCCATCTCGCGGCTCACTAGCTCGGAGCGGACGACACCAATTGGCTCGATCGTAAACTTGTTTCCCGCCATTTTAGTTACCCTCCAAGATTAGCATTTCCTCCAGCCGCCGGTGAAGGTAAGCTCGCTCGGCACGGTTGCCGCACAGTTCGAACGCCCGCCTGTAAGCTTTGGCGGCAGCCTGAGGCTGGTTTGCCCGGCGCAACAGATCGGCGCGCGCCGCATGATAAGGATAATAACCATCAGCCTCCCCGTCCAGCCGCATCAGCATCTGCAACCCCACCTGCAACCCCTCGGGCGTGTTCTCTGCCATCCCCAGAGCCACCGCCCGGTTCACCTCGACCACCATCGAAGGACCCATCTCCGCCAGTTTGCCATACAACGCTGCGATCTGCCGCCAGTCGGTTGCTTCAGCTGTCGGCGCATCCTCGGCCAGCTCGAAATCGCCGAGCTGGCTGATGAGCACAGCCAGCACTCGCCCGTGTTCACCTCGAAAAACCGCCTCAATCTGTGCCGCTGCGCCCATCCCACCCCTGTCGGAGCTACGATTGTGACCACTGGTTGAGCGGGCGGACCTCGATCGAGCCGTAGACCGCCAGAGGGACTTTCGCTGCCCAGCGGATCACTCCATCGAGGTCCTGGCAATCCAACAGATAATATCCGCCCAATTGTTCATGCGTTTCGGCGAACGGGCCATCGGTAACCAGTGTCTTGCCGTTCCGAACGCGCACCGTCGTCGCCTCAGTGACGGGTAAAAGTCGGTTATTCGACACCAGCACTCCTGCGGCTTCGGCCTCCTTGCCGAAGGCATACCAGGCTTGCGCCGCCTTCTGGTGCTCTTCGGGGGTAAAGTTTGGCACGACGGACTCGTCGGCGTACATCAACAGCATGTACTTCATGATTTATTCCTCCTGAAAGGCAGTATTACTTTCGCCAGCTCAGTGACGCCAAGATCAAGCCTGTTATCGAGATCATGAAACCAGACAATCTAAAAAACTATGCCGGTTTGTGCGGAAGGGTCCTGGCGAGGGCGCATGCCCGTACGTCCGATCCGGTCGTTTTGACCGGCTACATGGGCAAGAGCACTGCCTTCGAAGATGCCTTGGCCAATTTCAGCCTCGTTTACGCCGATCAGAATGAACACGACCATGCCGCGCTGCTCGAGGCAGTCCGCAATGGCCGTATCCAGGCCCAAACAGAATAGCTTCACCGTCCGAAGCAGTGACCCTCCTTCATGCTCCATGCCTGCGGGATGGTAGGTTTGTCAGAAGAAGTAAGCGATCGTCGCCCCTATTAAAACCACATACCCGATCGGATAGACCCAATCGGCCACCCGGTCGATGCGATCGGCCGTTTCGCGCTTCTCGTGGGTCTCCAGCCATTTCAAATACACGTTATAGATCACCACCAGGGTGTTAACCATGAAAGTGATCGCCATGATCACATCCACAAACGTCAGGTAACCCATGCGCGGATAATCTTCTGCCAGGCTCCAGCTGAAGGCAATGAACAGCAGCACGTTGCCGGTGGCCACTTCGATGCGCCGGGTGAAATCCTTCAGGAAGAAAGTGATGTACGAGATGAGGATGATCAGTAGCACCGGGACAAAGATGCGAAAGAAATAATACACCTGGTAGCGCGGGGCACCGAAATGGAAGGTGAAGCGTGAGGTGGGGTAGACACGACTCGCGATCACGCTGGTGACCGAGGTGTCGAAATCCGTCAGGATGAACTCGTCCTCGCCGTGCTGGGGATCGATCGCGCTGAAGCCCTCCATCGGCACCATAACATAACGATCTTCCGGGTAGAGCATATCGGCGTGGATGTAAAAATCCTCCACGTCAAACGGGTACTGGCTGAAGTCGAAGTTAAGCTGGAAGTTGGTAGAAAACCGCTCCAGGTAGGTCACGCTGCCATCCGGCAGGACATCCACCACCCGGTTGAGAGCCCAGCGATTGCCCTGCTGGTTGAAAAAGGTGAAATCCGGCCAATCGCCGCCCGTCTCGGTCAGGAACTGGTTGAAGTTGTTCTCGGTGTACTCCTTCACCTGGCAGTTGCACTCGTCCGGGCTGAAAGCCAGTTTCGGGTCCTGCCAGGCCAGCTTGATCGTCCCGACCGCCGTCATGATCTCGTTCGACTGGTCGATCATCACGATCTGCTGCAGCTTGAGCCCGGTCTGCACTTCAGTCGGCACGTGCAGCACCTGCTGGCTGTTGGGCTCGGCTATCCCGGAGATCACCTCAGGGGCATCCACTCCCGCCAGCAATCGGAACTCCCCGCTGGTAGGTTGCCCCCCGTGGGGTGCTCCGTAAATATCCAGGCTGTAAGCCTGGCCGCCTTCCGGCAGGGCGTATTCCAGGGATGCCCGGGTGTCATTACCTTGCAGATTCCCCAACCGCATCGGCTTGCCCCCATAATCA
>MGNS01000123.1:39261-39450 GCA_001795165.1 Chloroflexi bacterium RBG_16_57_11 | reverse complement strand
CGAAATCATAAAGCGCCAGGGTCATCAAAGGTCGGCTGGCATCCAGCCTGCCGGTGTACTCCTGCATCTTGCCGGCCGATCCCAGGCTGGTCTCATCCTGGACCGCAATCACCGCCCCGTTCGGGACCGCCTTGCCGCCCAGCACTTCCGGCGCATCCACCCCCAGCAGCAGGCGGTAATCCCCATTGG
>MGNS01000123.1:38290-39198 GCA_001795165.1 Chloroflexi bacterium RBG_16_57_11 | reverse complement strand
TGACGAATTCCAGCGCGGCGTTGTGTCCTTGCCCACTGTCATCGTCCCAAGCCAGGAAGGTTTGGTCGTTCAAAGCCGGTAGCTCGACCAACGGCTGCGCCGAAGTCTGTACCAGGCGCTGCACTTCCGCCCGGTAAGTGGCGATGAGCTCGGGCACGTCGACAGACGCCGGAACAAGCGAGATGACCGGATCCAGGTTCCCGGAAGTGTTCTCCAGCGTGACAAACAGCTTCTGCCCCTGCTTCAAGCCGGAGAGCACGAAAATGTCAATTTCGCCGGGGTTAATCTTGCCCCGGAGTTCCTGCACAGGCGCGGCCTCCTGCGCCAGGACTGGGAAAACCGTCAAGACCTCGAGCAAACCGGCGGCAATAAATAATGTGAGCATGATCAGAGCGAGCTTACGTGATGTGATGCAGATAGCGGGCATAGATTTCTCCCTCTTAGAATTCGATCTTCGAAAAATAATAAGGAATCACAGGATTGGCAATCGAGCAGAGTTTATCACAATCTTGCCCACAGATAAAAAGTTACTATCGAGGATTTGCTCAAGCTTATGCTTTTTCCGCGGGTACAAAATCAAACATGCGCTTAACAACGACCCCCCAGATAAAATCACGCAGGCGAAGCACCAGTCGGCCGGGCAGGTCTATGCCGGCTAGATAAAGCGCTTTCGGCTTGTGGGCCTCGATCGCCCGTTGGACGACTAAAGATACCACCTCCGGCCCAGGCTCTTGATGGCGCATGGAGGCCTCGAACTGCTCACCCTTTTGGTACAAGGGACGGTAAGGAGAGCTTGGATTGGTTAGGATGGGTTGTGTCAAGCTCATCGCGGTCGCATCAAAACAGGTCTTGATCGCTCCTGGCTCGACCAGCACCACCGTCACCCCAAACGGAGCTAATTCCAGGCG
>MGNS01000123.1:37924-38279 GCA_001795165.1 Chloroflexi bacterium RBG_16_57_11 | reverse complement strand
TCAGGGCTTCAAAGGCGAACTTGCTTGCCGAGTATGCCCCATTGGTCGGGGTGGATAACTTCCCCGCGATGGAGCTGATATTAATGATTTGCCCGGCTCTCTGCTGGCGCATGGCTGGAGCGACAGCCTGGATCATGCGCAGCGCCCCAAAGACATTGACCTCGAACATCTGCTGGACCAGCGGCAGGGGAACCTCTTCCAACGCCCCACAAACGGCAAATCCGGCATTGTTTACCAGCCCATCAATCCGCCCGAATTGTCCCAGCGTTCTGGCGACTGCCTCTTCGACCGAATCGGGCAGGGTGACATCCAGCGGCAGTTTCAAGGCTACCTGCAGCGCCTCCAGCCTCTCCAC
>MGNS01000123.1:37691-37886 GCA_001795165.1 Chloroflexi bacterium RBG_16_57_11 | reverse complement strand
ACAGGCGCTGAGCCAGGTCGTGCCCAATGCCTGTGGAACAACCGGTGATCAAAACGACTTTGGACATTTTTTACTCCATAAAGACAGGCACGAATTTGTTTATTTCTTTAGCGCCAATAATATCACCTCAAGCTGTTGTAGGGGCGGGTCTGCACATTCCCGCAACCTGTACTTAACCATACCCAAGCGGTAGGG
>MGNS01000123.1:30244-37664 GCA_001795165.1 Chloroflexi bacterium RBG_16_57_11 | reverse complement strand
GTACTTAACCATACCCAAGCGGTAGGGGCGGGGCTGCACATCCCCGTAACCTGTACTTAACCATACCCAGGCCGCCCCTACCTATGCTCGCCAAAAAATCCTGAATATACATGTTAATGCACGTTCACCGAGTCTCTCCCTCTCCGTGTCTCCCCTTCCAATCCAAATTCTATACCTACTAAATTCCTGACCTCTAACCTCTAATCTAGGTATAATTCACCTCATGCACGCTATCGAGCTTAAAGACGTCACCCGCTGCTACGGGGCGCGCACCGCCGTCGATCACCTCTCCCTGGCCATCCAACCAGGTGAAGTCTTCGGCTTTGTCGGTCCCAACGGCGCCGGCAAAACCAGCACCATCCGCATGATCGCCGGGTTGCTGCAGGTCACCAGTGGCGAGATCCTGGTCGGCGGGCGCTCCGTCTGCCGCGAAAGAGAAGCGGTCCTCGGCCAAATCGGCTACATGCCGGATTACTTTGGGGTCTACCCTGACCTGAAGGTCTGGGAATACCTGGATTTCTTCGCGGCCTGCTACCTCATCCAGCCGGACCGGCGCCCGCGTCTGACTGGCGAGCTGCTCGAGCTCGTCGACCTGCCCCACCGCCGTGACGACCTGGTTGAGAGCCTGTCGCGCGGCATGAAGCAGCGTCTGAGCCTGGCGCGCACCTTACTGCACGACCCGCAGGTTCTCTTGCTGGACGAGCCCGCCTCTGGCCTGGACCCACGCGCCCGGGTGGAGATCCGCGAGCTGTTGGTCGAGCTGGCGCACATGGGCAAAACCATCTTCTTCAGCACCCACATCCTGGCCGACGTGGCTGAAATCTGCACCAGGGTCGGCATCATCGAAGAAGGCCATCTGGTGGCACAGGGTAGCCTGGAAGAGCTGCATTTGCAGATTATCCCTGCCCGGCGGATTGAAGTCACCTTGCTGGGCGAGAGCGAGCGCGCCCAGGCGCTGCTTGCGGATCGACCGGATGTGACTTCACTCGAGATCCTCTCCCTGCCCGCCGGTCCAACCTCGGCCTCAGCAGCTCTGGGAATGCCGACCCTAGAGGTGATGCAGCAAAAGGACGGCGGACGTGCCCGTCTGGCGTTCGAATTCAACGGTCAGGACCCCGCCCTGAGCCGCCTGCTGGCCGAACTGGTGGCGGCAGGCCTGCCCGTGGTTGGCTTCAGCGCAGACCAACGCGATCTGGAAGAGGTCTACTTGCGGGCTACGAAAGGCATCGTCTCATGAAACTGCCTTCCCTGAGTGCCTGGCCAGGGCTGGCGCAGCACGCACTATGGAACAACCCCATCCTGGTCAAGGAAGTGCGCACACGTATGCGCGGCAACCGTGCCTTCGTGCTGCTCACCGTCCATTTACTCATACTGGGTTTAGCGCTGGCTTTGATCTACCTGATCATCAGCCTCAGCCAGGCGACCTTTAATAATCCCGGAGACCGCCAGACATTAGGTAAGCTGATCTTCGGCCTACTGGTTTGGATGGAGCTGGTCATGGTCAGTTTCACCTCCCCCGCTCTGACCTCGGGCGCCATCTCGTTGGAGCGCGAGCGCCAGACCTTCGATCTGCTCAAGGTGACCCTGCTGAAGGCGCGCTCGTTGGCCTTGGGCAAGTATTTCGCCGGGCTGGTGTTTGTCCTTTTGCTGCTGGTCACGTCACTGCCGCTGTTCGGTCCTCCCTTCATATTAGGCGGCATCCAGCTCGAGGAGATCCTGATTGCAGTGCTGATCCTGGCGACCTCAGCAGTCTCATTCTGTGCCGTAGGTTTGTTCCTGTCGAGCCTGTTCTCACGCACGCTGGTCGCCTCGGTGTTGGCGTATGCTTTCGCCATCCTGATGAACTTCGGCATTCCAATCATGATGCTGCTGGTGATCACTGTACTTGGAGCTAGGTTCAGCGGATTAGCAGCCCCCACCCCGCTCTGGACAGTCCTGTGGGCCTACCTGGCCTGGCTGGGGATCTCGCTGACCCCCCCGGCAGCCATGATCGGCACCGAAGTGGCGTTGATCGAAGGCCAGGGCGTGTGGCTGGCGCGGCTGCCAATGGATGGCCGCGAGCTGGTCTTTATCTCACCGTGGATCATCTACGTTGGTTTTTACCTGCTGCTCAGCTTGGCGCTGATCTGGCTCAGTACGAAGTTGGTCGCGCGCACCGAGCGGTAAGGGAGTCCATACTCAGGGTTTGAGAGGAGTAAAAACATGAAAATATTTGTAACCGGCGGTACGGGGTTTATCGGCCAGCGAGTGGTGCAGAAGCTGGTCGATCGCGGCCATCTGGTGCAGGCGCTGGTGCGCTCGCACCGCGCTGTGGCGCAGGTGGAGATCCTGGGTGCCCAGCCTGTGTGGGGGGATATCACCGCCAGCGAGTCGATGCACGACGCCATCCATGGTAGTGATGCGGTCTTCCATCTGGCCGCCTGGTATAAGGTTGGCACCCGGGATATCCGCCGCGCCGAGCTGATTAACGTCCAGGGGACCCAGAATGTGCTCGAGCTGGCCTTCAACCTGAAGGTGCCGCGCGTCCTGTATACCAGCACACTGGCGGTTTATGGCGACACACATGGAGCTTTCCCAGACGAAAGTTATGAACCCCCTGCCGGTCCGTTCCTGACCGAGTACGACCGGACCAAGTACCTTGCGCACTACCAGGTCGCACTGCCGCTGATCCAGCGTGGCGCGCCGATTACCATCCTCATGCCCGGGATTGTTTATGGCCCTGGTGATCCCAGCCTGATCGGTCAGATGATGAGGATGTTTTACAGAGGTCTGTTTCCGGTGCTGCCGGGTCCGGAGCTGACCATCACCTATGCGCATGTGGAGGATGTCGCCGAAGGGCACGTGCTGGCCCTGGAGCGGGGCAAGCCAGGAGAGGTTTACCACCTGGCCGGTCCCGCGCTCACCTTGGAGGAGGCAGTCAGGCTATGGTCGCAGGCGAGTGGCCGCCGGGCGCCGTTCTTCTCCATCCCGGCCCGGGTGGTTAAGCCGTTGGCGCCGCTGGTGGTCGTGCTGGGCAAGCTGCTCCCGCTACCCGAGGTGCTCAGCCGGGATACCTTCGCCATACTGGACGCAACCTACCTGGGTCGCTCGGATAAGGCGCTTCGGGAGCTGGGCTGGACCAGGCGCCCGCTGGACGTGGGTTTCCAGGAGACGTTCGAAGCTATCGCCAGCCAGACGTCAACCTCCCTCCTGCCCTCCTTGCGCTTCAACCGGCGTAAGGTGGCTGCCGTGGCACTGGGCGCGGGGATCGGCGGGCTGGTGGCCTGGCTATGGCTGAAACGACACCGGCGAAAAAGTTAGATCTTCCCAGCATTACCGGTCAGGGTGTCTTCTTTAGATCGCGCAGCTCTTCCTGATCGAACGTCTCGCCGAAGGGCAGGAGCCAGTAGTTTTCTCCGTTGCCCTCCAGCACAAATCCATTTGCGAAATCGGCATCCGCCACCACTCCCCACACCAGGCCGTTCCGGTTACAGGTGGCCTCCTCGGTGATGTACAACAGCTCCCCCGGGGTGAGCTTGCGGACGACGGGCGCAAAGCCGACGTTTCGGCTGACATGGATGTTTAATGAGTCAGCGCCTGAAGCTACAAAAGCGACATCTCCGACATGCAGCCGGGAAGCCATCGCGCAATCGTAGATCGGGTAATATGGCTCCACAGAATAGGGGTCAAAACCTCCGGCGGTGAGCACTTTGGGGGTCGGCGCGGTGGTGGGCGGCGATGGCGGCGCAGGGGTGACCGTGGCGACCACCTGCGTAACGTACTGCACGATGATCACCGTGGGGTTCGCCGGCGGTTGAGGGGCGGTCGGTGCGCCAGCGCAGCCGGTGAGGATTAAGATCAAGCTGGCCAGCACGACAAATCCGGCAAGCCGGTGGTTTACTGACAAAGACATCTTTTTCTCCTTAGGGCCCACACCAGAGATATACAGACGATCAGGGCGTCGTAGGCAGCAGCCAGTATTCGTTCCCGTCGCCCTCCGGGGTAAATCCTTCGACCCCGTCTTGGGTGCGCACAAACCAAACGATCCAACCCCGGCTGCACCACGGACCGTTCATGATTTCCAGGATCGCACCAGGCTGGGCTTCGGCGATGACGGTGCCTTCGGCTAAATCACGCCCGTAACGGATGCCGTTCGGACCGCCCTCGTACGAGACCATCGCCAGATCGCCAACGTGCAGGCGTGAAGCCACGCAATCGGCCAATGGATAATAGATTGGCGCAGAGAGCGGGTCAAAGGTAGGCGTGGGCGGTAGCGGGGTCTCCGTCGGCGGAGGTGTAGCGGTGGGTGGCACCGGTGTGGGTGGGATGATCTGGGTGACTACTTGTGTGACATAGATAATCTGTGGTGTTGCAGTAGAGTCGGCCGCAGGCGCAGCCACGCAAGCTGCGAGAGCAAGGTGCAGGCTGACAATGACCAGCAGCAGCCTGCTGACCTTTTGGATCGTACCGGACATTCTGTTCTCCTTTAGAATACGATTACCGGCGTGCCTTGATCGGTTTCAACATAATCTGTGTCTACCGGGACAACCGGGTCGGTCCAGCGGTAGATCCATTTAGCCGCCTCGGGGTTCAGGTTGATGCACCCATGACTTTGCGGCGTGCCGTAGTTATGGTGCCAGTACGTCCCGTGAAAGGAGACACCAGTCCAGGAGATGTAACACACCCATGGCACGCCGGGCAGATCGAACTCGTTCCCTTCCAGGTTGGAAGCCATGTGCCGGCTGGGCTGCTTGCGCTCGACGCGGTACTCGCCCTTGGGGGTGTCCCCCTCGAAGTAGCCAGTGGCGGTTCTGGCGCTGTATACAGGCTGCCTGCCCTGGTAAGCGGTGAGTCTCTGGCGGGCCAGGTCGATTTCAATTCGTTTATCGGTCCTACCGGGGGCGATCGGCTCTAACTCTTCGGCGGTGATCGGGCGCAGGTGCGCGGCCTCGACCAGCAGGTAGTCCTCGGTACGGTCGTCCCAAATCTGGTACCAGACCAAGCCAAAATCGGTCCTGTAGGAGTGGTGCACCCAGTACGTGCTGGCGTAATAACATCGATAGGCACGCTTTCTAACCTGATCTTTCAACCGGTAAGCCTGCGTGTAGGGCACAGTCACTTCCGCCAGCATGCCCCCGTTCGGTATCTTTAGCACCGGCTGGTTGAGCACCTCAGCCACCGGTTGGACGTATGCCGAATGCAACCAGCCGTCGTCGGTGCGCAGCCAGATCGGGTTATGGGTTGGCTCCGGGTCGCCGATGGTCTCAGCACGGATATTCACCACCGCATCCCGGATGTAATAGCCCAACTCTGTGCTGGAAGCAGTTGGCTGATCGTAATAACGCATCGAATAGATCACCCGGCCCATCGTATAGGAAGGCGAGCGCATCAGGGTTGGGTCACCGCCGGGCGGAAAATCACGAAAACCGCTACCAACCGCCGCTGCGGCCAGCGAAACCGCGCCCAGCTTGATAAAATCTCGTCGGGTTAATCGAGAAGACATTTTCTTAAAGCCTTCTCGAAAAGAGTTTTACTCGTATCACGGGGACAAATCATAGCACAATTAGCCCGATTGCGCAAACCAGTCTGTTCTGGCAATCTACTGGGCTTCTGGCGTCAACCCAGTCCATGTGTTGAGGTTGAAATCAAACAGCCAGGTCTTGTCGCTGATGTTCCCATCATTCAATATCCCACCAAACTGGAGCAAACGATCCACAGACTCGAGATATGCCAGGCCAAACTCGGAGATCGCGCCCGGATTTGCGCCTGGATTCAGCAGCATCCAGGTGTTGAGGTTGTAATCGTAAGCCCACGTCTCAGAGCTATTCAGATTGTAATTGGGCGCCAGCGCTCCGCTGCCGGTATAACCGCCATACAAAATGCTCCGGTCCGCCTCGGAATCATAAGACATCTGGTGAAGCCACCGGCTGGTCGGGCCCCCGGTGGGTTTTCTTTCTTGCCAGGTTTGCGAGTTATAGTCAAAGATCCATACGCTTGTATCGTTGAGGGCTCCGGTGTCCCCACCCCACATAATCACCCGGTCGGCCTTAGAATCATAGGCCATGGATTGGAAATTCCGGCCGGGCGGTTTGACCGCGCTCGGTATCACCGTCCAGGTGTCAGAGTTATAGTCGTATGCCCAGGTGTCGTTGGTGCCCACATTCTCAGCGAAACTCCACCCGCCAAACAGGATGATGCGGTCCGACTCGCTGTCGTAGACCATGCTGTGTCCGTAGCGATCGGGTGGGCCTTGCGTCTTCATCTTGGTCCAGGTAAGCGCCTCCATATCAAAAGACCAGGTATCTTGCGGGGCGTAATTTTCGTTTGAAATAAAACCGGCATATAAGATCGTGCGGTCAGACTCGGCATCGTAGGCCATCGCAGTATCCACCCTGGCGCTGGGAGAAGCAGACGGGCTCACCTGGGTCCAGGTGTTTGTTGCTGCTTCATAGATCAAGGTCTCGTCGATCAGTGGGCAGTCGTCCCAGCAAGGCCTGGCCTCCGTCCCGCCGAACATGATGGCCCGGTTTGTCCTGGTGTCATAAGCCATTTCCGCTCCGGCCCGCTTGGCAGGGTTCAGCTCGATTCCTTCCACGGGTTTCGGGGTCGGGGCTTTGGGTGTCCAGGTGGGTGGGGGCGCGGGTGTGGCCAAAGGCGTGGCCGGGCTGCAAGCAGGGACGAGAATTAGAACCAATGACAGAAACAAACTGCGCCTGATTATACGATAGCTGTTCATCATATCCTCCTGATTAAAAAAAAGTCGCAATTTTCGACCTGTATAATTAAACCCAAAGGTTACCGCTTTTTCTGGCGCGGACTTTATGGCAACGTGGGTGAGCTGCTGATCAGACAAGGCACACTTGGAGAAAATTATACTACTTTGGGAGACTTATTATGCTATACTCCCGCGCATGTTCGATCCCATTCTAACCGACCTCTCGACGCCCTCACTGGTGCGGGCCATCAAAGACAACCTGTACGGTTATTTTCACGGTCTTGGCCGCTCGGAGATCACCGAGATGGACGAAGGCCCCGGCTGGCTGCGCTGGTGTACGCCCATCTCCCATTCCTGGTTCAACGGTGTGATATGTAGTCGCCCACCCGTCGAAGGGGATGCCGCCTTGGTTGAGAGCACCCTGGCATTCTTCCACTCACGCGGCACACCCGCTATCACCTGGTGGTTCAGCCCCGGCCAGCCGCCCGCCGAATGGGCACCTTATCTACAGGCGCACGGATTCCGCTTCGAAAATAACACTCCGGGCATGGCCCTCGCCCTGGATATTCTTCCCGCCAACCAGAGGCACCCTGCGGGGCTGGAGATTGTCCGTGTGGAGGACTCGTCTGCCCTCGAGACCTGGGTCGACGTCTTCGCCGAGGGCTACCCCATCCCAGCCGAGATAAAACCCCATTTACTGACCTTGCTGGCTGAATTGGGGCTGGA
>MGNS01000123.1:22582-30232 GCA_001795165.1 Chloroflexi bacterium RBG_16_57_11 | reverse complement strand
CCACTACCTTGGCCTGCTGGATAGCCACCCGGTGGCCACCTCCAACATGTTCCTGGGGGCAGGCGTGGCCGGGGTGATGTTCGTGGCTACGCTGCCAGCTGCGCGCGGGCGCGGTGTAGGCGCGGCTATGACCTTGAGGCCGCTGTACGACGCCCGCCAATTGGGCTACCAAGCCGGGATTCTGCAATCCTCGCAGATGGGCTACCCGATCTACCGACGTATGGGGTTCCAGCACCTGACCGCCATGGAGCATTTCTATTGGCCAGGCTGAAGTCACATCAGCGCTTCGTGCAAAAGTTTGCCTCGACTCGCCCGGGGGCCTGGTTTGGCGCGCACGTATGGCACCACCTCGACCGGGGGGTCTTCCAGATGAGCGGCGGACAGGCGACGCTGACCAGCTACCTAGCCGGGCTTCCGATGGTGATGGTGACTACCTCGGGGGTAAAAAGCGGGAAAAGACGCACCACGCCTCTTGTGGCGATCCGTGAAGGGTCCGACGACAGCTGCTTTGCCCTGATCGCCAGCAATTGGGGACAGGATCACCACCCCGGCTGGTACCACAACCTGAAAGCCGGCCCGGTCGCCACCTGCACCATGGAAGGCATCACCAGGACGTACTGTGCGCGCGAGGCCAGCGGCGAGGAGTACGATTATTACTGGCTGCGCGCCAGCCAGGTTTACTTCGGCTACACGCTCTATAAGCAGCGCCTCGGCGACCGGCGCATTCCAATCCTGGTGCTGGAGGCGGAGGCGGAGGGTAAGACATGAGTGAATCGCCTCCCACCCAAACTCCCGTCACGCGTGACCTGCAGACCCGCGGCGTCCCCTTTCGCCTCTTCCGTCACGCCGGCCAGCTCCACTCGCTGGAGCAAGCCGCCGAGGAGCGCGGCCAGCGACCCCACCAGGTGGTGCGCAGCATCCTCTTTCGCCTGGCGGCGGACCAGTTCGTGATGGTGCTGGCCGCCGGCCCCGACCAGATCTCCTGGCCGGCGCTGCGCCAGCACCTGGGCATCTCGCGCCTTAGCATGGCCAGCGAAGAGGAAGTGCTGGTTCAAACCGGCTACATGCGTGGCTCGGTCTCCCCCTTCGGCCTGCCTGAGCCGGCCGATCTAGCTCACCGCATCCGCATCCTGATTGACGAAAGCATCTTTGACGAAGACGAAATCTCACTCGGCTCTGGTGTGCGCAATACCGCCGTTATCCTGCGCAGCGCAGACTTGCGGCGAGCACTCCCCGACGCCGAGGCGGGCTGCTTCGTCGAATGTTAGAAGAGCGCTACACTCATCTCCGGCGGCTGGTGTAAAGTCTGGTAGACGACGCAGTAGCGCTCGGTCAGCTGCAGAAGCGTTGCCAGTTGCTCCTCGGAGCCATCTGTATCCAGATCGATTTGCAGCTTGATGCGCTGGAACCCCACCGGGGTATCTTTGGCGACCCCCAGCGTTCCCCGAAAATCCAGGTCACCCTCGGCGTGGACTATGCCGCTCCGGATCTCGACACCTATCGCAGTGGCGATGGCGTTGAGCGTCACACCGGCGCAGGCTGCCAGCGCCTCCAGCAGCATATCGCCCGAACAGGCGCTCAACCCATCCCCACCTGTTGCCGGGTGCAGACCGGCCTCCACCAGCGCTTTGCCTGTTTGTACTTTACAGGTGATCCCCTCTCCGAGGCGAGCTTGCGCCCTGAGGGTGATCAGGGCAGCCTCGGGTTGCCGCCTATAACGCTCTTTCAGCGGCGCCTGGATCGAGCGAAGATCTTCGGAATTCACGGGATGTCTCCTGGTTGCATGAGATGCCAGATCCACTATTAATTGACATTGCTTTTATTGGCTTTGTATCAACCTGCGAAATAATCACGGCTGATACGAGTGATAAGTTCAACATCCTCGACGGATTGTGCTGATGTGGGAGGATTAACTCGATCAATCATCTGATTTCCTCCATTTGGATCGGTTCACAAAACTTATTGTCTCTGTATGAGAGTTAGAACCGAATCTGAAGGCTTGCCAAGGCACACTGAAGTACAGCCAGGGTGCGACCTGGCAAGCCTTCTACGAAAGCAAAACTCATTTCTTCATGGCTGATCCACATTACTTGCGCGGTAAGGCGCTTATGAAAGCCGTCATCACCTTCGCGCTATTGTTTGCAGCCAGACCGAAGAAAATGCCGATTTCGTTTTCTCCAGGTCCACCACCTGCCAGGTCGGAGAGGGATCTGAAAATGATAAACGGCACGCCATTCACGGTAGCAACATGAGCTACGGCAGAGCTTTCCATATCCAGAGCATCCGCACTCCAGGTACTCCAGGCATATTCACGATACTCCGCATTGTCTACAAAGGTTGGGCCGGAGACGCCGTTACCGCCAACCTTTACAATCGGAGCTTCACTCAAACAGACACCAGTCGGAGTGCATTGATCGAGAGTGACATCCCCCGCCACCTGTTGGGCAACTGCAATCATCTCGGGATCGGCTGAAAACCAAAGGTATTCCATTTCCTGATCCGGTGTACCGTTAACGTTGGTTAGCGCTACGGTATTGGGGAACATCATGCCAAAATTAGGCAATAAGGGTTGAAACCAGGGCGGTGGCGTGAATACCCCAGGGGCTGTTTCACGGGCGAAAAAATTATCCTGGTATTCAGCCCATTGGGTCGGGATGACAACGTCTCCAATACGTAGGTCCGGATTGACCCCACCGGCGATTCCCGAGAAGACGATCTGCTCAATCCGAAAATTGTCAAGTAGTGCCTGGGTCGTCATGGCTGCATTCACCATTGACACACCCGAAAGTGTCATCACCACCTTCTGACCGCCCAGGGTGCCAATATAAACAGTCCTTCCATTCAGGACAACCGTCTTTTCAATGGTTGCCTGCGCTTTGAATGCCTCCAGCTCTGCACCAAAAGCCGAGACGAGAGCAATTCTCTGCGCCTGGTCAAAACCATTCGAAGCCGCCGCAGGCGGATCGTTGGCCAATGCATGATACCCGGTCAAGGGTATGAACATTAGCACTACCACGCTAGCCAAAATGCCGATATTCCGATAGCTTTTCATGGGAGATTCTCCTATAAAACTTCACTGACTGCTTGCGCTGAATGCATTCAAATGCCTCAAATGTACCTCCTTATTTGGTTGAAATCCAATTTGCGTGGCGGGCGCATGCCATGCGCCCCTACGACTTTCAATGTTGCTGGTCGTTCATTGATGTGCAATAGCCGTCAACTCGATGTCATCGGCTTCAGTGACGCCAACGCGATAGCTTTTTTGTACCCCGTTTTCTAGACATACACTGACAAGCTGTTGTGCAATGCCTCTTCAGGTGAACCGTCGACGATACCGATTCGGTTGTGATGCCATCCTTGGAGTGGAGATTGACGACGATCTGAGGCATGACCTATTTTCCACAAACACAATATATAACCTGGCGCGCGCCTCTCTGAGAGGATCGCATGAGGTGATCCACTCAGAGAGGGGCGAGTTCACCATATGTTGTCAACGCGCTATTCTTCGGCGATAACCGCAATCCAAACCTTCATCTCCTAGACTGGATCGGCAGCTTGGCGCCTTGCCGTGCTGGCGGATCTTTTAGGAACCACCTCGCCCACTCTTCGTTCATCCCGGCATAATCACCTGGCTCGCCCAAGATGAAGGTCGCGCTGACCACTTTCTCGAGCGAGCTGCCGGCAGCGTGGAGGATGGCCTGCACATTTCGCAGGCATTGGGCGGTCTGCATTTAGGTTACATAACCAACTCGCTATGCTTGCGAGCCAGACTTTCGATGTGAGGTGTGTCTGTGCCGCAACAACCGCCCATGAACATTGTGCCAAACTCCAGAAATGCTTCCATCATTAAATCGGCCAGGGTGTTGGGATCCTCGGTCTCCAGCTCAGTCAGCTCGTCCAGCTCCCAGGGATCCCTGGCGGAGGTGTTAGTCTGAAAGCTCAGCACGCGCTGAAGATGGCTCTTATTCAGCGTGTTGAGCGCGCTCATGAATACTTTAGGATGAACGCAGTTGATTCCGTAACCGGTGGGTGGATTTGGGTTTGTTAGGTCTAGCACGTCAATCGCATGCTCCAGCGGAGTACCATCCAGGAGTGCGCCATCCTGGCGGACGACAAAGCTGAGCAGGTAAGGTAGCCCGCTGATTGCCATTGCCGCAGCAATACCCTGTGCCTCGGACAGAGCCGGCAGGGTAGAGGCGTACAAAAAATCCACCTGCCCTTCAACCAGCGACTTGATCTGCGAGGCATGGAACGTTTCGGCTTCAGTCCTGGTGAGAGCTTCCTCCGGCCGGTATGCATCTCCGCGCGGCCCGACTTGCCCGCCGATGAAGATCGGGTGTGCAGCTAGGCCGTAGCTGTTGCACAGCCGGGCCAGGAAGCGAGCGTTATCTTGATTGACATCCCAGTAATGAAATCTGGATTGTTGAACGCGCTCCTGATTGGCTCGCCAGGTGTCGGTCAGGGCGAACATTGGCACGCCATGGTGTTGTCCAATATCCAGGTACTCGCGGTGAACCTGCTCAAGGATTGCTGCGCTCTCATCGTCATAAATCAGGCTGGCGTGTGCGATGTTGGGGTCAAACTCGATGGTCGGATTCCGGCGCAATCGTTCGTGTATCGACCCTTCGGAGAGGGCGAAGGAGGTGGTTTTCAGTATGGCTTCGAAATGCATGGCTGATGCCCTCAAAATGCTAAATTACCCTGGACCCCGCCCTAGGTTGGTTGATTTTCCGGATTCGATATAAATACCGGCAGGCTGCACATTTTTTTGGAAGACGTAACATTATCAACCTTCCTTTCAACCTGCACCCTCGAGTTTTTACAAACCCACTTCCCTATATCATATAATAATTATCTAATTAGTCAAATTAATGAAACATTTCACAATGTAATTCCCCCAATCCCCAACACATCAGGACCTGCCTGTCCTACCCCCGTACGCGGCAAAACGCGCGTAGGGGCGGGTCCGCACATAAAATCCTCCCGCCTTCAAAACACCCGGACCCGCCCCTACAAGAATAATCAAATTCCCGAAGCCCACACCAGGCTGCCCTGGCCGAAGTTATACTCCATCAGGTGGTCTTTAAGCGTCCCAAGTGGCTGCTGGCGGTTAAGCAGGCTTCTCAGAGCCCCGGCGGCGCGGATATCGCCAACCAGCTGGTAACCAACCAGGCGCTCATGGCGCAGGTAAAGCGTCCGCCAGCCGCCATCCACCCGGCCGTGCAACACCTCATCGCCATCCTTCAGCCCGGCGGCCAGGATGGGCAACCCCAGGTGTTTCAGGCTGTTCATCCGCTCGGCGCCTTCGTAACGCACGTCGAACCCGGCCAGGTTCAACCCCACCACCCGGCCTTGCTCCACAGCGTTGGGGAAGATGGCGTGCACGTAGGCCTCGCCGGTCAATTTGTCGGGCGCTTCGATCACATCCCCGGCCGCATATACACCCGGGGCGGAGGTTTGCAGGTGGTCGTTCACCATGACACCCCAGCGCTGCGCTACGCCGCTGCCTGCCAGGTAATCCAGGTTGGGGCGCACACCCGTGGCGGCGATCAGGATGTCAGCGCGCACGATCTCGCCGCTCTCGAGAAGGATTCCTTCCGCCTGCATCTCCCCGATAAACGCCTGGACCTTGGTCTCGAGCTGGACGACTACGCCTCTCTGGAGCATCGCCTGCAAGGCGAACCTCGCGCTGTGCTCATCAAGCATGGCCGGCATCACCTGGCCAAGCATCTCGAATTGTTGTACATTCACGCCCAGCTCGGTGAGCAGCAGGGCGATCTCCATGCCGATGAAGCCCGCGCCGACGATCACCGCCCTATTTGCTGCGCCGCTCTTGACGCGTTTGATCAAGGCTTCCGCCGCGCTCAGCGATTTGAAGTTCGCCACCCCCGGCAGGTCGGCGCCAGGCAGCGGGGCGTACAGGCGGCTGCCGCTGGCGATCACCAGCCGGTCATATTCCAGCTCTTGTCCGCCCTCCAGCACCAGGCGGCCGCGCTCACCACTTTCCTTTGCCGGCTCCACCGCCGTCACTATCGTTCCTGGTCGGTAATCCACCTGCATCTGCGCCGGCCACTCCGGGCTCCGCCACAGGTGTGAGCCGGAGCCGGTCAGGAAGTGATCGACCATGGCGGGCGGCGAATACGGCAGGTAAGGCTCCGAGCTGAGCATCACCACTTCGCTGTCCCGGTCGTAGAGACGCAGCGTTTCGACCACGCTCACCCCGGCCGGGCCAGCGCCGACGATCACAATCCTTTCACTTGGTCGTAAAGACGACGCCATACGAGCCTCCTTAACTACGTGTCAGGTGTTTAAGTGTCATGTATCACGTAGTACTTGGCACGTGGAACTTGGCACTTGGCACGTGGAACTTGGCACATGACACATGGTACGTGACACGTGGCACTTGGCACCTGACAGGTCACGCTAACGCCAGCTCAGATTCTGGCATCGCGATGCTCTCCGGGTCGATGGCGCTCAAACCAAGCCCGAGGCGCTTGCGCTCGATGTGCCGGCGGATCAGCACAGCCGCCCGGTTGGGATCGGGCTCGACCGCGAAGACCGCGCCAAACACGCCCTCCAGGCCCTCGGTGAGCAGCTTGACCACATTCGGGCTGCCGAACACCGGCGGCGCCACCCCCAGGACGGTATAGATGCCCGAAGCGACTACATATGCGCCGATGGCGACCGCCTTTTCGGAGTACCATTCAGGCGCCGCGCCTGCCAGCGGTAGCGCGCTGATGTCCACACCCAGGGTATTGGCCAGTGCCGACGCCAGCACCAGTATGCGGCTATTGTCCACGCAGCTCCCCAGATGCAGCACCGGCGGGACGCCAAGCGCCTTGCACACCGCCCGCAACCCCGGCCCGGCCAGATCGGCCGCCTCCGGGACCATCAACCCGGCCTTACCGTCAGCCACCGTGGCGCAGCCGGTCACTACCACCAGGATATCGTTCTCGATCAGGCGTTTGGTCAGCTCGGTGTGTCCCAGGTCTTGCTTGATCTTCGGATTGTTGCAGCCGACGATGCCCACCGCGCCGCGGATGCTGCCCTGGACAATGGCGTCGATCAATGGCTGCGGTGTGCCGCCCAGCGCTCCCAAGATCGCCTCGATGGAGAAGCCGGTCATCAGTGGCACCGGCTCGACCGGGATGTACACCCGCTCGGGGATGCGCCGGGCGTAGTTCTCCACCGCCGTGCGCACGATATGCTTGCCAATCTCCAGCCCGCGCTGCGGGTCAAAGTGGATGTGCTCTGCTCCGGGGAACTTGGCTTTGTCGAAGGTGCTGACCACTTTGGTGTGGTAGCAGCGCGCCACCTCGGTCACCGCCGGCATGATGCACTGGTAGTCCACGATCATCAGTTCGACCGCCCCGGTCATAATGCACAGCTCCTGCATCAGGTGGTTGCCGGCCATGGGGATGCCCTTGCGCATCAGCACTTCGTTGCCGGTGCAGCACAAGCCGGCCAGGTTGATACCCTGCGCGCCCATGCTCTGTGCCAGCGCGATCAGCTCGGGATCCTGCGAAGCGGCCACGATCACCTCGCTGAGCATCGGGTTGTGGCCATGCAGGATGATGTTGACCTGGTCCGCACGCAACACACCCAAGTTGACTTGCGACATCTTCGGCGTGGGCACGCCGAACAATACGT
>MGNS01000123.1:22262-22560 GCA_001795165.1 Chloroflexi bacterium RBG_16_57_11 | reverse complement strand
AGAGCCACCCCAGCCGTCGCTCAGGCTATTGCGCACCGCGTGCAGCAGGATGTTCACCCAATCGTTGTCCACGCCCATATGGGTGCGATGAAGCGTCTCGACGTTCTCTCGGTCGATGCCGCGCGGGTACACGCCGAACTTGTCCCACAGATCCTGGCGAACCTGTGGGGCGCGCTTTCCTAGAGGGAGTCGCTCGCGGCGCATGCCGTAATCTTCCATGATCTCCCAGGCCAGGTCCTTAGCCACCTGCTGGTCCGTTTTGCCCTCGGTGGGCACGCCGTATTCAGCTGCCAGGCTG
>MGNS01000123.1:19756-22207 GCA_001795165.1 Chloroflexi bacterium RBG_16_57_11 | reverse complement strand
GGTAGAGCGTCTCCAGGATATCGCGGCCGTGGTCCGAATGCGACGAGGCTCCGGCGGCGATGGTGCGCGCCAGATTGCGAGCGACGATGATATCGGCGTCCGCCCCGCACACACCTTTCTGCGGGCCCTCACCAAACGGGTCTATCCGGCAAGGCCCCATGACGCAGATCCGGCAGCTGGTGCCCAGGCTGCAATAACCGCATTGCGGCTGTTGCTTCTCCAGCCGGTCCCACACAGTCTCGATGCCCTCCCGCCTGGCGATTTCCAGCATAGCGAGAGTATCGTGGTTGATGGTGCGTTTCTTATTACCATTTCTACTGATTTCTGGTGACATATTTAACTCTCCTTTGGAGCATTTTGCCGCCGTCGCAGGCGGTTATGCTCGCCCTCCATCGGCGTTGAGCGCGCTGACCGCTTCTCCCCAGCCATGCCAGATTTCTATTGACAAAGGTATTTGCTCGAGCACCGCCAGCGCTACGCCCTGACCGGTAGCCTGCAACACCTGCTCGGAATAGCGCTCCCGGCCGGCTTTGATCAACACGTTCAGCTCGCCAAACTCCAGCGCGCCGACTTTACACGCCTCCACACAGGCGGGGATCTCCCCATGGCGCTGGCGCTCGATGCAGTGATCGCACTTGATCGCCACCAGCGGCCTCTCCGGGGCGCTCCATACGGGATGGTAGGTCACTGCGTCGAATGGGCAGACCATGGCGCACATCCCGCAGGCGATGCAACGCCGCGCCTCGACCAGCACGATCTCGGGGAAATCGGCGGGGCGATGGATGGCGCCGGTCGGGCAGGTCGCCTGGCATGGGGCCGGGTTGCAATGGCGACATTTATTGGGGAAAGAAGTAGTGAGCTCCAAACCGGGCTCGGCGTGGATGCGCGGCCTGGAGGTGGGCTGTTCGAACACAGCCATGAACAGATTTTTAGTTTGAGAGTGGGCTACGGCGCAGGCGACTTCGCATTGCTTGCAGCCTATACACCGTTCTGGATGCACGAAAACTGTCTTCATAAGGTTCGCCTCCTCTTTCAGGCTGATCCGTGAAGCGTGGCGTCCCAACAAGTTGGGCCAGCCCGATCTATCGTGTGCACACGGTATACCGTGTGCATACGGTATACCGTGAGGTCACGGCCCGTTGTGGTTGCACAACCAGCGTATTGATTGCCTCGATATGTCCTGTGATGCACCTCCTTTCGGTCGGTGGTCATCCGCGTTACGATCAAGAGTCAGAAGAATACAGAATCTCCCCCGGTTAATATTATGGCAAAATCCTTCGCCCGGGGAAAGTAAAGATTGTCATGCCTTGTGCATGACGGATGTCAGTCAATGATAACGCTGAGGCCAGGTGTGGCCTCAGCGTTATCGGCATTGTTTAGCCGTTCAATGTGTGAAATCCAAATTTATGGCGCAGGTGTTGGTGTAGGACAAATTGGCCACGGGGTGGCAGTTCCAATCCCTGCCGTGGGAACCTCCACAGGTAAGTTTTGCTGCGAAAGCTGCGCTTCGCGTGTTTCCAGCTCTGGCACCGATTCAGTCGCTTGAAGGTTCGCGGACTCATCGGAAGGAGCCGTCTGACCGGCCGGTGTTGCGATCGCTGGCGCAGCCGCAGGTGGGCTGGCCATGGCTGGTGTGGCTGTGATGCATGGGGTCGGGCTAGGAACGACCGGCTGTAGCGTCCCAATTGGTAGCAAAGAGCCACAGGCTGCAAGAAAAAAAGCCAGGATACATATCACGAAAAGTGAAGTAAGAATCTTGTTCAACGATTCACCTCCACCTTAATAACGTAATCGGCGCCCAATTCGTTCCTAAGGTTTTGAAACCTGAGGTAGGAATATACCAAATAACGGGTTAAAATATTTCGTCAAGCCCCGCAAGTCGCGTTCGCGACCAAAGATTTCATAGCGGGTTTCCTTACAGCCAACACCGCCGCAGCCTTGCATCGTCGTCCCGGTGGCGATCCAGCCTAAGCCATTCGGCGCAAACGAATTCACCGAGAAGTAATCGCCCCAGCGGTTGCCGGTTGGCCCTTGCGTGCCTTCACGGACAAAGGCGACCTCCCAGCCTGGCGGGCCATAACCGGCGTCACGGCTAAAATCATCGTCGATCCCAACCCAAAACGCGGGATAAATGGTTGCGCTGCTGCCGTGGACGACCACCCCGACATCGCCGCGCGCATTGGGCGCCGCTTCGGGATACTGGAAGGCAAGCGTCGAATTCCAAATATATGGGCGATCGATATAGGCTCGGTCTGATTCATTAACCCGCATCGCTTCCACGTAGGGTACAGCGAAACCTCCACCGGCCGAGGCGTTCCACATGAAGCCGATCATGCGACGGCCGACCCAGCCCGCCTTGATCCGCCCATCGTCAAAACCGCACCAGTCTCGGCCATCCGGCGTCGGGCAGACTCGGACTGCATTGGGCCATGCAACCGACAGGTCGACATC
>MGNS01000123.1:19630-19745 GCA_001795165.1 Chloroflexi bacterium RBG_16_57_11 | reverse complement strand
ACGACCCGGAGTTCTCTGCCCAGCGGAAGATGCGCACTTGCGAAGTCGTGTTATGCGAGGCAAAGTAGACGATATCGCGCGCACCTCGGGCGCAGTGCCAGCTTAGGTTGCCGAA
>MGNS01000123.1:19205-19505 GCA_001795165.1 Chloroflexi bacterium RBG_16_57_11 | reverse complement strand
AGTAATAGACGTAATCGTTGCTCAAACACAAATCGGGATAGTCCCACTCGGTGTTGGTTGCTGAAACGAAATCGTAGTAATACCAGTTGCCAAGCACGGCTTCATGTGGGCGGGCAATCGCGACGCGGAAAATGTTTTGACCTGCCCCTGCCGGGCCGCTGGAAAGGTATTGTAAGGTCCAGATAAAAATATCCCGGCTAGGATCGTATACCGTCTTTTGATCGCAACAGAAGCCGCCGAATGAAGCAGTGAACATCGTGCTTGGATTGAAGTAATTGAAAGTCTGTCCCCCATTGCTCG
>MGNS01000123.1:18828-19139 GCA_001795165.1 Chloroflexi bacterium RBG_16_57_11 | reverse complement strand
CAAGCCGGATGTATTTGCCTTGATCGTCGCGCCGAAGTCAACATTGCGGAAAAGGGTGAATGTGCCGGGCGCGAGCGGTGCGTTTGGCTTTTCACTCTGCTGCAGGTTTACCTCATTTGTCTCCGTGAGGGGGTCAAAAGCTGAATCCAGCCGCTGAACCGCTGTGTCGCCCACCGGTAAGGGCTCGGAAGCCGGGAGCGGTCCTCGCGCATCGTTTTCTTCGAGAATCGCTTGTTGCTCTTTGGTAAGCACTGGCGGTTCGGAGCTCATCGAAAAATGGACGGACTTAGGACCAGCAATATTATCTGTCT
>MGNS01000123.1:18142-18729 GCA_001795165.1 Chloroflexi bacterium RBG_16_57_11 | reverse complement strand
CAATACAACCACGAAAAAACGTACGGTATTCATGGCTCAATCCTCTCATTGGTGAAAATTAGATAATGGGTTGTCTTGTAGACCTGCGTAGATGGAATTGAAAACCAAATTCTTTTCCGGCAAATGTCCCATTTTCACCGCCTTCCTAATCCAAATCAAGGCTGCCGTATTCAGATGAAACAAAAGCGATGTCGGTGTGGTGAGGGCCGTTGGTAATGGTCAATGATCTCCGTGTGGAGATCTGCGCCTGCAGGCATGATCCATGAATTTATTCAACCTTGATTATATCGAATTTATCATTTTATACAAGCAGGATTGTTGGATAGGTATATATCAAATCGGGTTCAATATTCTCGCCGATTGAAATCGCGGCAATATGAACTACATACGCGTGAAATCGTTGAACCCTTTACAATCCCCTTGACATTAACGTAACGTCATAGTCTATAATGGCAATTGGCAATTTTCAAATAGCGATTGGCAGTTGGTTGTCGGCAAAAACCTCACGGCTCTAAACCAACGGGTATCAGCTAGCAGCATATGGCAGACAGCAAATAACTGATAGCGATGAATTGACAACTATGAGC
>MGNS01000123.1:17408-18066 GCA_001795165.1 Chloroflexi bacterium RBG_16_57_11 | reverse complement strand
TACGACCAGATCGGGCTGCTCAGGCCGCAGACTGTTGCTCCCAACGGCTACCGCCGCTACGGGCAGGCAGACTTGTTGCGCCTGCAGCATATCCTGTTCTACCGAGAGCTGGATCTGAGCCTGAAGCAGATCGCGCGTCTATTGGACGATCCCGGCTTCGAGGCGCTGACCGCCCTGAGGGAGCACCGCCTGGCGCTACTTGCGCGTATGCAGCATCTGCAGCGGTTGGTCGACACCGTCGATGACACGATCTTGATGATGAAAGGAAAACGACCTATGGACGAGGAACGCCTGTTCGATGTATTTAGCGAAGAACAGCAGAAGGAATACGAGGAAGAAGCCTACCAGCGGTGGGGCGAGCAGGTGCGCATCTCCAACCAAAAGTGGAACAGCTACACACCCGAGCAGAAAGCCGCCATCGGCGCTGAAGGCGAAGCCAACTACCGGGAGATGCTGGCGCACATGCAGGACGGGCCAGCAAGCCCGGCGGTGCAGGCTGCAGTGGCGAAATGGCACCAGCACATGCGCTACTTCTACGAGCCGTCCGTGGAGAGGCTGGAAGGCCTGGGCCACATGTACAACCAGGACCCGCGCTTCCAGGCCACTTTTCGCAAGCTGCACCCCGATTTCCCCGCCTTCCTGGAGCAAGCCATCACGT
>MGNS01000123.1:14423-17329 GCA_001795165.1 Chloroflexi bacterium RBG_16_57_11 | reverse complement strand
CTACCATCGCGCGCCCCGCCTGCGCGTAGGGGCGGGTCTACAATCACCGGCACCGTCCAACAACCTCAACCCAGACCCGCCCCTACTATCGCTATCGCGCACCCCAGCCGCGCGTCGGGGCGGGTTTGCACACAACGGCACCTTCCAATTACCCATGCCCAGACCCGCCCCTTCATCCACACTATTGTGGATATAATATTAAAACTGGTCAGAATTCCTGCTCACGGAGGCATCGTGCCCTATAATCCGGAAATTAACCATCGCCGCTCAATCCGTCTGAAAGGATACGATTATTCACAACCCGGTGCATATTTTGTGACTTTCAACACCTATCAAAACCTGCCCTTATTAGGAAAAATCCAGGATGGTATCGTAATCTTGACCCGCGCAGGTCAAATTGTCCAGCAACTCTGGCAAGACCTTCCAAGCCATCACTCGAATGTCCAGTTGGATGAGTTCATCATAATGCCACAACATGTACACGGGATAATCTTATTGGTGGAAAATGACCCACCTGATCGGCAAACTCGCTCCAGCCTGGCTGAAGTTGTTCGCGCGGTGAAAACGTTTTCAGCACGCCGGATAAATGCCCTTCAACACACCCAAGGCACTCCCGTCTGGCAGCGAAATTATTATGAGCATATCATCCGTAACGATAAGGAATTGGCCCAAATCCGCCAATACATTCGTGACAACCCCAGACGATCGGAAAAATCCCACGCGTAGGGGCGGGTCTGCATCAACGCTTGACCTGATCCGAGAAACACGAGGAGCGACCGTCCTGGAACGGTCGCTCTTGTTATTTGAGCCATTCTTGGCCCGTGGGTTAAACGTCCCCCAGGTTATTTATGTCCGTCAAACCTGCGGGTCGTTAATTTTATTTTACTTTACCGCCGCCAGCTTGCCGATCTGCTCCCATTCCGGCTGATCCCCGACGTGTCGAAAACGATGCTGCCACACAATGCATCCCTCCTGCACCAGCATCAGTCCGGGCATCTGCGCCTTGTCGCCTACCGTCTGGCCCTGGAGGTTACCTTTAGCCACTGCGCGCGCCCCTGCCAGAACCACCCCCGGACCGACAAGCTGTGTCAGCGAGCCGCGCCGGATGCCGAAGGCTTTGTAGAAACGCCGGCGCGGGTCAGACACAGCGCTCGCCTCCGGCCAGCGCTCGGCGAAAAACGCCCGGCTCTTCTCTACGCTGCCCTGGGTGATAATCAAAATGTCAGGGAAATCGGGATCTTTTGCGACCACCTGCCGCAGCTCCGCCACCATCTCGCGGCAGAACATTCAACCAAAGTGGCGCAGGAACACCAGCAAGGTTGGCCGCTTCGGATCGATCTGGTCGCCCAACGTGCCTGGCTTCAGATTGACGCCATCCACTGGCTGGGCCAGGATTTGTGGGTCGATTACCTTCATCTGCCCTCCTTCGTTTTCCTTCCGCTCAGCGCCTGGGGATCAGCTACGATCACCCCGCCGCGCACCGTCGCGCCCAGCACAATCGCCGCGCTGATGATCACCAGGTTTTTAATGATGTACTGCCCTTCCAGCGTGGGGGCATACGGCAGAACGTTGAACACTTCCTGTGGGAAGAAAAACACCGGAGTGATCGTGCCCACCATCTGGAGGAACAGCAACAGCAAGGTGACTCGCATCCACAAGCCAAAGATCAGCCCCAAGCCAATCAGGGTCTCCCAGACCGCCAGCAATAGCAGAGCCGAACCTGCCGGGATCAGCCCAAAGGTAAGTCGCTCGATGGTGCCGGTGGCCAGATCGGCTGCCGGGCTCAGGCCTGGGAAGAATTTGAGCACGCCGAACCACAGATAGACGATGCCCAAGCTAATGCGCAGCAAGGGTAAGCCCCAGCGCGCCATCCAGCCGGTGATACGGGCGTCGATGAGGTCGAACCGGCGGTTGAAGTTGAAAAAAAACGAAGAAGTTCGGTGTTCTGCCATCACTTTACGATCTGTCTGGTGATTGATTCTATCACGGGTCTAATTAGGCAGATTATACTCGAGACCAGAGTTATCGTCAATGTATTGTATAAGTATTGCATTAGAATATCTGATAATATACGTTATATGGTATACTTTATCCTACTTATTATGACCAACACCCATCGAACGCATATCTCCAACCTCCTGATCATTGGCTCCGGAGCAGCCGGTCTGCGCGCCGCCATCGCCGCCCACCAGGCCGGCTGCGAGGTCGTCGTGGTCGGTAAGCGCCCGCGCCGAGACGCCCACACCGTGCTAGCCGCCGGCGGGATAAACGCCGCACTGGGCACGGTCGACCCCGAAGACACCTGGCAGCAGCACTTCGCCGACACCTTCGAAGAGGCCTATCACCTTTCCAACACACGGATGGTCGAGATCATGGTCAAGGAATCGCCCGCCGAGGTGCTCCAGCTAGCCGATTGGGGCGCGAAATTCGCCCGCCTTCCGGATGGGAGCCTGGATCAGCGCTTCTTTGGCGCCCACACCTATCGCCGCACCTGCTACGCCGGCGATTACACCGGCCGTGAGATCATCCACACCCTGGATCGTAAGGTGGCCGAGTTGGGCATCCTGGTGATCGAAAACCAGTACGTCTCCCGTCTATTAGTCGCCGGCGGAGTGTGTTTCGGCGCCTTCGGCTTCGATATCATGACTGGGGCGCGCACGGTGTACCTGGCGGATGCGGTGGTGCTGGCAGCCGGCGGTCACACACGCTTATGGCGGCGCTCCTCCTCCCGGCGGGATGAGAACACCGGCGACGGCATCTACCTGGGCTTGCAAGCCGGCGCCAAGCTGATGGACATGGAGCTGGTGCAGTTCCACCCCAGCGGTATGGTGACCCCCGAGGACTGGGCCGGCACGTTGGTCACCGAAGCAGTGCGCGGCGAGGGAGGTGTCTTGCACAACAAGGAC
>MGNS01000123.1:13422-14404 GCA_001795165.1 Chloroflexi bacterium RBG_16_57_11 | reverse complement strand
GCTACGACCCCGAGCGCCTGGAGCTTTCCACCCGTGACCGCGTTGCCATGGCGGTGTACACCGAGATCATCGAAGGCCGCGGCACCCCCAACGGCGGCGTTTACCTGGACATCAGCCACCGCAGTAAGGAGTACATCCTGGAGAAGCTGCCGCGCATGTATCGCCAGTTCCTGGAAGCGCAGATGCTGGACATCTCCCGGCAGCCGATGGAGGTAGCGCCCACCGCCCATTATTCGATGGGTGGCGTGGTGGTCGATCCGGATACGACCGCCACCGCGGTCGAGGGGCTGTACGCCGCCGGGGAGGTCACCGCCGGACTGCACGGCGCCAACCGCCTGGGCGGCAACTCGCTGGCCGAGACGCTGGTCTTTGGCCGGCGCGCCGGTGAGCACGCCGCCCTACGCTCGCTTTCCCTGACCCACACCTGGCGCGACCCGGAAGCGATCCAGGCCGCTCACGCAGAGCTAGACACCCTGATCCGCCCGGGCTCTCAACTGACCCGCCCGCTCCAGCGTGCATTGCGCGATACGATGTGGGAAAACTGCGGCGTGGTGCGAGCTGAAGGTAGGCTAACCCGCGGCCTGCAGCGCATCGCCGAACTGAAAGAACAGGCTTGCGACGTGGACGTGCGCCCCAGCTCGGAGGGCTACAAGGACCTGGTGATCGCCCTCGACCTGCATCGCGGCCTGGTTGTGGCCGAGGCCACCCTGCTGGGTGCGCAAATGCGCCGCGAAAGCCGTGGCGCCCACGCCCGCTCTGACTTCCCTCACCTCGACCCGGCACTGACCGGCAATTTGATCATCCGACAGGGCGAAGACAATGGGCTATACGCAACCTATCAGCCCGCCCCACCCATCCCTGAGGCGTTTAGACCCTTCCTTGAAAAGCGGACCGAGCTGGCCCTGGCGGGAAGGTTGTTGGAATAATTGACTGGCAGAAGTAAGCCGGATGAGAAGAGATTGGCCAGCCAGAGAGAAGATTA
>MGNS01000123.1:10474-13373 GCA_001795165.1 Chloroflexi bacterium RBG_16_57_11 | reverse complement strand
TCCCGAACGTACGGTTCGCCCAGAGAAATTGGTTGACCCGAGCGCTTTCTTCCAATGAAAACGGCCACTGTCGTCAAGATATACGGCATCGCCAGGAATAGCTGGAAGGGCAATTGCACGCCGAGTGCCTGAACCTGCATTTGTAAGGCATCCACAAAACCGAAGAACAGGCTTGCGAGGAGGATTCTGCCGGGTTTCCAATCGCCAAATATAACAATAGCGATCGCTAACCAACCACGCCCGGCGGTGATATCGGCCACAAACAGCCCTGATGAGCACAGCGTGATAAAGCTGCCCCCTAAACCGGCCATCAATCCCCCAAACAAAACCGCCAGAAAACGCGTCAGAGTGACATTGACACCCTTCATGTCGACCGCCCGTGGGTTTTCACCCATGGTGCGTAAGATCAATCCGCTCTTGGTGCGGTACAGGTAGAATGCAATTAACCCGACCATGATTAAGGCAATGTAGCTTAACGCATAGTGCGAGAACAGAACATCACCAACAAATGGGATTTCAGATAAAACGGGGATTTTTATGACTGAGAATGGCACAAGGTTGGGTATGTTTTCGGTTCCGACGTCGGGGAATATAGTCCGGTAAACGTAAAAGGTCAATCCTGCGGCAAAAATATTGACGGATAAGCCACTCACAGTCTGGTCAATTTGGAACACTACTGCCAGCAACCCAAAGATGATACTGATCAGCATGCCTGCCAATGCAGCACAAATGACCCCCAGCCAAAGCGAATCGGTGAAATAGGCGACCAGGAAGCCAGCCAGCGCGCCACTCAGCATCATGCCCTCAACGCTGAGGTTCAGAACACCTGAGCGCTCGGTGATTAGCTCACCCAGGGCACCAAACAGGATGATGGTGCCCATGCGGACCGCGCCGGCGAAGATGCTTATCAAGAAGCCGACTTGAAGGAACTCAGTCAACATTCTCGACCCTCCTTATCCGATATTTGAAAACGGCTTCGCTGAAAAGCAGTACAATGATTATGAGCCCCATCATTAATGTGACCAATTCGCTGGAAACATTGGAATAAATCTGCATGGCAACCGATCCATTACGCAGGGCGCCAAAGAATATCGCTGCCAGTACTACGCCAAACGGGTGCAATCGTCCCAGCAGAGCAATGAGGATCCCTGTAAAGCCTGCCCCACTTGAAAAACCATAAATCAGCTTGTGATGAATCCCAAGCAGCTCTATACCGCCGGCCAATCCACAGATCGCCCCACTAATGAGCATGACGATTATAATCAGCCGCTGGGTGTTAATCCCCTTATACCTGGAGGCCGTAGGGTTGTTGCCCATGGCGCGGATCTCAAAGCCCAGCTTTGTTTTCCACAACAGAAAATAGATCACAAAAGAAAGCAAGAGCGCAATTAAAAACCCCGTATGTAGCCGGGTATCAAACAAGAATGGCAAGGCTGATGAGTCCGGGAACTTGATCGTGTTGTAATAATAGCTGCCCGGCTCCTGCCATGGACCGTTCAGCAGGAAGGTGCACAGGTAAAGGATCACATAATTAAGCATTACCGTAACGATGATCTCATTGACGTTATAGCGCGCCTTGAGGATTCCCGGAATATATCCCCACAACGTCCCTCCAATGACCGAAGCCAGAAGCAACACAGGGATATATAAAGCCGCAGGCATCTGAGGAAAATATAAGATGATAAACGTCACCCCCATCGCGCCGGCGTAGACCTGACCCTCCTGGCCGATATTCCATATCTTGGCGCGGAAAGGAACGATGGTCGCCAGGCCGGTCAGCAGTATCGGAGTCGATTTGATCAATGTGTCAATGACCGCCCTTTGGCTACCAAACGCCCCTTTTAAAATTGCCATGAAGACGTTTTTGGGGTCCTCTCCTGCAAAAATGATGATCCCGGAGGCGATGATGAGAGAGACTACCAGGGCGACAATAATCGATAAAATATTCAGGAAAATACCGATATCCTTGCGTTTTTCGATTCTGTAAGAATATCGTTTGGCCATTAATTATCTTCCTCAATGCCAGCCATCAGCAGACCAATTTTCTCTTCGTCGACTTCGCCCGCATCGAACGTCCCCATGATACGGCCATTGTAGATGACAGCGATGCGGTCAGAGAGATTGAAGATTTCATCCAAATCTTCAGAAATCAACAATATTCCAGTACCGGCTTTCAACAATTCGAGAAACCGTTGGTAGACATAATAGGTCGCACCGATGTCCAATCCACGCGTTGGAGAGCTGGCAACGACTACTTTTACCGGGTGAGAGAGCTCGCGCGCCAGGATGACTTTTTGCAGATTCCCACCAGAAAGCTGGTGAACTTTTTGATCCGGCCCCAGCGTAGCAATGTCAAAGCGTTGAATCGCCTGTTCTGCAAAGCTTTGAATCGCTTTAAAGTTCAGGACTGAAATCCTGGAACAAAAAGGCGGATTGCCATGTGCTCCCAGGATCAGGTTCTCCTGGATGGAAAACTCGCTGACCAGTCCTTGTTTCAAGCGGTCCTGAGGCACGCTGCCGATCTCTTTGTAGATCTCGGCTGGGGAAAGGCTGAGGATCGACTTGCCCTCCAGAAGCACCTCACCGCTGATTGGCTTGCGCACACCAACCAGGATATCGAACAATTCCGGCTGTCCATTCCCGCTGACACCTGCCAAGCCCAGGATTTCACCCCCATGAACTGTCAAGGAAATATCATGAAGCGCCGGAGAGCCGTTGTCGCGCAAAGCTGCCAGACCCATGATTTCGAGAGAAGGCGGTCCAGGCTGGACATGCTCCTTATGAACCAGGAAATCAAATTCACGACCGACGAGCAGCTTTGCCAGCGACGAGCGGGTTGTTTCGGCTGTGTTGATCGTAGCAATCATCTTCCCTCTTCTGAGCACGGTCACCCGTTGAG
>MGNS01000123.1:952-10417 GCA_001795165.1 Chloroflexi bacterium RBG_16_57_11 | reverse complement strand
CAGCCATCTTACCAATAATCGAGAAAAGCGTCTCCACCTCCTGTGGGGTGAGCACGGCGGTGGGCTCGTCCAGCAGCAGCAGGTCAACGCCGACGTACAGGGCTTTCAGTATCTCGATCCACTGTTGCTGACCGACCGACAGCTGGCCGACAGGTGTATCCAGATCCAGGGTGATGCCATATCGATCGCACAGGGCATGAATACGCTTCTTCTCCTCTTGCAGATTGAGCAATGCCCCGGTCGACTCCTCGGCAACGATGATATTCTCAACCGCGTTCATCGGCTCAGCCAGCACAAAATGCTGGTGGACCATGCCAATTCCCATGCGGATGGCATCACGGGGAGATGAGAACCTGACTTCCTGCCCTTTGAAAATGATTTTGCCTGAATCGGGTCTAGAAGCGCCATAAATGCATTTAGCCAGGGTTGATTTCCCTGCTCCGTTTTCGCCCAACAGACAGTGGATGTGGCCTTTTTTAACGTCAAAAGAAATGCGATCGTTGGCGATAAACGAGCCGTAACTTTTAGTCAGGTGCTCGACAATCAGGATTGGCTGCTCTTCTTCGTCATTCATTTTGCTCACACACAAGGGCATCACTCAAGGTTAGGACTGTTTACCCTCAGGAGAGGGAAAACAGTCCTAATAGTTGCTCAAAAACCCGCTCTTATTCTACGGGCTCTAGGTTGAGTGGAACGACAATGGTGCCGTCGAGTATCTTTTGCTTCTCGCTCTCCAGCTTGTCGAGCACCTCTTTCGGTAGCGTATTCTCGAACTCATAGAGCGGTGCAAGGCCCGAACCACCATCTTTCATCAAGAAAGACACCGGTTTGTCTGCCGGGGCGTTGTAAGGCGTGCCATTGACCGTATGGTCATACCACAACTCGATCATATTGCGCACGGAAGGATCCCAGAAGAACAGGGCGCTGGTGATCACCGTCTCTGGCGCCAGGTCATGGATATCCGCCTGGGAGCCAAAGGCATAGATGCCCTTATCGCGCGCCGCTTCATGACCGCCGTAGCGCTCGGAGTATATCAGGTCGGCTCCAGCTTCGATTTGAGCCAGAGCGGTCTCTTTGGCTTTCACCGGATCCCACCATGATTCGATGTAACTGTTCTTGATTTCCACATCCGGATTCACTGACTTGGCGCCTTCCATGAAAGCGTTCAGAAGGTGATTCACGCTGGCATAGGGAAAAGCAGACACCATACCCAGCTTGTTCGTTTTGGTCATCATGCCTGCAATCACTCCAGCGAGGTAGGCCGGCTCATGAGCGTAGGGCTGAATCCAGTAGGTATTGCCGCCCACCGGTCCATAGTTGGATGCGGTGACCGGGAAAATCCTGTCAGGATAGTCCTTGCGAATGTTGTCGATCGGATCAACGCCAGCGCAGCCATCGTGAAACCAGACGATGTCGTATTCGCCCGAATCGATCACGTTCCGGGTGAACTTTTCAAACTCATCCACCTTGACATTCTCGAAATACTTGTAGGTAATGTCCAGGCCCTGGGGGGGATTATCCGCTTTGACCCGTTCGACCGCCTGAACCATCGCCTGCGACCAAGGCTCATCCAAGGGCCCGCAATAGATGAAACCGATGTTCACCTTTGTCGGAGCGGTAACTTCCGGTTTCGTCTCCGCGGTGGGCTGCTCGGCAGGTGGTTTTTCCTGCGCGGCCGGCGCTTCTGTCGCCTTTGGGGCGCAGGCTGCTAACAGCATCAGTAAAACTGCCAGTGGGATCACGAATTTCCAAATCTTCGTTGACAACATATTCTGCCTCCTTCACTCCTTGATAGACGTTTTTTTTCAAACCATCGGTCAAAATTGTCATGGCTGCAATTGGCGTATCGCTCATTTACAATTCTGTCAGAGGTCGCATAAAAGCTCAAATTTGGGAAACACGCCTCCTTTCTGCAAGGCCGAAAAGCAAATCACTCTATAACAGCCTCTATAGCATCTTACGGTTTTAATTAAAAAATGGTGGGGTCAATTTGCCACCATTTTTATCAACAGCCATTCTTGACGGTCGAATAGCCTTTGTTGCGATTTGGAAAGGAACACTATTCTCAGGACTGAGCCTTTCCAAATCAAACACCTTGTATAACTTCGTGTTGTGGATTTTGATGTCCAATAACAACTCCCGAATTTTCAATTGATAATTTTCGTTATTATAACCCAAAGGAAATGCTGCCACAGATCATTTCAGCTCTATGAATTCGCTTTTATGGTAAACCATCGCAGCCATGACAGCTTGACACCGCTGGTCAAACCCACTACACTTATCCCGGCAGCAAAAAATTTTCAGATCAGCCGAGGTCATCGATGGATATCACCATTCACAATGCGATACTCGATAAGACATTAAATCCAGTGAATATCGGCATTCGAGGCGGGAAAATCGCGGTTATATCTGAAGGGGAGATCCCACCCGGCGCACGTTCTATTGATGCGGGTGGGGCAATGGCCTCTCCCCCTTTCATCGATTCCCACTTCCACCTGGAAAATGCATATTTAGACCAGGTCCCTAATCTGAGTGGCACACTGGACGAGGCAATCGATATTTATGCGGAAATCAAGCAGAAACTCGATACACCGGATATTGTTCGACGCACGATACGAGTGGCGCGGGAGGCGATAGCAAATGGCACCCTGTGGATGCGCAGTCATGTGGATATCGACCATATCGGCAAGCTGCGGTTGCTGGAGAGCGTTTTAGCAGCGCGCGAGGCTGTAAAAGGATATTTTGATGTCCAGGTCATAGCCTTTCCTCAAATGGGGTTAGCAAGGAACCCTGAAGCAATTGAATACATGTGGGCTGCACTGGAAAGCGGCGCGGATGTGGTTGGCGGCATGCCTCACAGTGAAAAAGACATGGATGACGCCGCTAAGCAAATCGAGATTGTCTTCGAAATCGCGAAGAAATATAACCGCGATATCGATATGCATGTGGATGAAACCGACGACCCCTACTGGCATTCGCTCGAGCTGCTGGCGGAAAAGACTATCGATGAAGGATACCAGGGACGGGTCTCGGCCGGGCATTGCTGTGCCATGGGCTCGTGGGATGACACTCTGGCCGAGCGGGTGATCGAAAAGGTGAAGAAAGCCGACCTCAACATCATCGGGAATATCCCCATCAACCTCTACCTGGAAGGCCGTCATGATTCGCACCCGTTTCGCCGTGGCATTCCGCGGCTGCGGGACCTGGTCGAAGCGGGTGTCAATGTTGCCCTAGGCCAGGATGATGTGCGGAATATGTTTTACCCATTTGGCAAGCTGGATATGCTGGAGGTGGCTAATTTTGCCGCACATGCCGCACAGCTAAGCACACCTTCCCAGATCCAGGCGACCTTCGATATGCCGCGTTACAACGCCGCCCGGACCCTGCGGATCCAGGATTACGGCATCCGGGAAGGTCTGCCCGCCAACCTGATCTTGATCGACGCTCAATCGCCTACCGATGCTATCCGCCGGCAGCCGGAGCGCCGGTTAGTCATCCGGCAGGGCGAGATCCTGCTGGAGAGCAAGAGACAATTGACTTATTCTTCGATCATCCCGGCGTAATCATTCCAAAAAGGGGCTGCCTAATAGTTAGGTTTAGTCAGCCCCTAATCGTCTGAAAAGGCATTCAATACGGCAATTTTGGCGAGAAAAAAAACTGGCGGTTACCCGGCCGCCAGTTACTGCATATTAAAGGCTAAACAGACCAAACACCACAGGGAAGACCGAATCAGCTCGCACGCGCATCTCATTTGTTCATGCGCTCCCCTGCCATGCTCCGGTTGTCCAAACGGCTGGCCATTCAAATCTTGAGCCTGTAGTTGACAAAAACGCGTTTCGGACAACCATAATTGACTTGTGGATCAACTTCGCCCAACCGGATATTTTGGGTTGTGAAACACTTCATTAATTTGACATTTATTACTGAGGTGCTATACTGATTCTATCCAATTCCAAAAACCCTTTCACGTCATGAGGGGAACAGCGTGCAAAATTAATTTCCCGGCTTCTTCAGCGGACCTTTGGGGGTAGGGAGTTACCGAATACTATCTGGGATAATAAAATCACAATGTAAAATAAGGAGAAATGGTATGTTTAAAATCACTCGAAAGCGCTTGGCAAATATGTCATCGGCTCTCACAATCTTGTTGTCCATGGTGCTGGCTACCCAGGCATTGGCTAAGGGTCCTGTAGCTCAACATGTGAGCGTGGGAGGCCCGGATGTGTGTGTGTCATTCTTTGGCGTGCATCCTGGATGCGACGGGAATTTCTCTCTGACGGCGAACATCTCTGCCGATGGCAGCATGTCGGGCGAATATACCGATCGATTTTCCAAGGGGTTTGGCTTTCACGCCGTCATCGACTGCGTCAGTATCGTCGGCAACGAAGCATGGGTGAGTGGCTGGATTGTCCAAGGGATCGTACCGGATCTGGTAACCGGGGAGCCGGTGGACGTGGTCGGTTGGCCCGTAGCCGCAAGGGTCCGAGATAATGGCACCTCTGCGAACGCCCCGGCAGATCAGATTAGCTGGTCGCAAATTGGTGATCCGACGAGTTGCACCGAGCACATCGATTATCCAGCGTACGATGTGCCCCAGGGACAAGTCGTAATTAATTAGCGAGCATCTTGCTCCGAAAACCGAGGTGTGTGAGCGCCCGGCTTTTAAGGGCTGGGCGCTGATAATATTTCGATTTACAAACCCTCTGATCTCCCTGGCACCCTGATCCTGATCGACGCTCAATCGCCCGCCGACGCCATCTGCCGGCAGCCGGAGCGCACGCTCGTCATCCGGCAGGGCGAGATCCTGGTGGAGAGCAAGAGAAAATTGACTTATTATTCGATCATCCCGGCATGATTGAAACGGTCTCTTCGACCTGATAGGCTTTGTAAAGTATAATCACATAACAAGTTCCCAAAGCTATATGTCCTTTTACGAGATGTACCGGACGAAGAGATGGGGGGGTAATTATTATCGTAAATCCGGTTACAAATTAATGACGTAATTCACCGGCTCTAATTTACAAGGAGGGTCTGTTGGCCCAAAGAATGGCAATCTACATGCAGGATGTGGTGGATATCCCCACCGAGCTGGAGCTGGCACGCTACATGGAGGAGCGGGGTTTCAGCGAGATCTGGCAAGGCGATAACCGGTTGGCGAGAGATTGCATCGTGGTGATGAGCGCCTTCCTGGCCCGTACAAAAATGTTGAGGGTCGGCTCGGGCGTCCTGCCGATCTGGACGCGCAATCCAGCAGTGATAGCCGCCAGCTTCTCCACATTGTGGGAGGTCGGCGGGAAGGTCGATGGAAAAGGCAGGGTGATGCTTGGACTAGGAGCGTGGTGGGAGCCGATCGCCAGCCGGGTGGGCGTCAAAATGAGACTGCCGCTCACCGCCATGCGAGAGCATATTGAGGTAATCCGCAGGCTGCTGAGTATGGAAACCGTCACCTATCATGGTGAATTTATCCATCTGGATAATGTCTCCCTGGATGTTGTCTATGGCGACAGATCGCCACGGGATATTCCGATTTACATCGGCGCGACCGGCGATAAGATGCTCGAGCTGACCGGAGAGATCGGTGACGGCGTATGCCTGAACTATGGCGTCTCGGTCGATTATGTTACGAGAGCACTTGGATTGGTTGAAAAAGGCGCCCAAAAAGCTGGCAAAACCCTGGAAGCCATTGACCTACCGGAATTGATCGTCGTATCCCTGTCCGATCAAAACCCTGCTTTCGCCCTGCATGCCGGCAAGAAGCTGGCTGCGTACTATTTTGCGACCGAACCCCACATCATGAAAGCCAGTGGGGTCAGCGAGGAAATCGCTGATCAAGCCAAATCGATGATGGGCTGGCCGGCGACGGAGGCGGATTATGAGCGCGCCAGCGTGGTCATCCCTGAAGATTTGGTGCGAAATATCATGGCGGTTGGAACAGCCGCAGAATGCCGGGCGAAGGTGCGTGAATATGTGGATGCAGGCGTGACCTGCCCGATTCTGTACCCCTTGAAGGGGAACATCAAAGAAGTCGTCGACGCGTTCGCGGATGGCTTTTAAGCTGGCGACGGGGATCTGGAATGGACATACAGAACATCGAGCGTGATATAGTTGGTTTCTTGCAGGAGCTGATCCGCACCCCCGGCATCGCCGGTGACCTGTCTGCTGTTGCAGACGTGGTAGGGCGACGGATGCGTTCGCTGGGCTTTGATGAAGTTTGGCAGGATGAGGTGGGTAATGTCATCGGCAAGCGGCGTGGATCTCTACCCGGGCCAAGACTGGTTTTCGACGCCCACATGGACACCGTGGAAGTTGGCGAGCGGGATGCCTGGGTGCACGATCCATTTGGCGGCGAATACAGCCAGGGGAAAATCTGGGGGCGTGGCGCAGCCGATGACAAAGGCAGCCTGGCTGCATTCACCGTAGCCCTGGCACGCCTGCCACGCGAGGCGATCCGCGGTGAAGTTTATGCGGTCGGCACCGTAGGCGAGGAGCTGATCGAGGGCGCTGCCCTTGAAACCGTTCTGGACGAGATCCATCCGGATGGCGTAATCATCGGCGAGCCAACCGACTGCCGTCTGGGTATCGGCCATAAAGGGCGCGCCCGGTTGGTCTTTTCGATCCACGGTAAGGCTGCCCATAGCTCTTCGCCTGAGGTGGGCGATAACGCCATCGATAAAGCTGTTGAAGTGATCCGTCGGGTGCGTCAAATCCCATCGGTTGAGGATCCGCTGCTGGGAAAGAGCGTCATGGAGCCAATCCAGCTGTTCTCCAGCCCCTACCCCAGCGCATCGACAGTCCCTTACGCCTGCGAAGTGGTATTCGATCGCCGGATGGTGCGTGGTGAAACCAGGCAGACCGTGCTTGCCTTGCACGAGAGTGTCCTGCAAGGCATGGATGGATCCACGGTGCACATCCCGGAGGTATCGGTTCCGTGCTATACCGGAAAGAAAATCAGCAGACAGGACTTTCATCCAGCCTGGTCCGTCGATCCGGATTCAGAATGGGTGCGGCTCGCCCTGGAGGGATTGAAATCCGCCGGCATTCCACCTATCACGTACGGCACCCCATTCTGTACCAATTGCTCCGGCAGCGCCGGGGAACGCGGCCTCCCCACGCTGGTCTTTGGCCCCGGTTCCGTACACCTGGCGCATGTCACCGATGAATACGCTGAGGTTTCGGAGCTCCTGCATGCCGTCCGGGGTTATATGGGGCTGGCCCAGGCTTTAGGACAGCTCAAAGTATAGGTACACGGATTGTAAATTGGAGCGAATGTGATGTTAATCTCCAACGCACGTTTGATCACCTGGGGAAGCCCTAACCAGATCCTGGATGACCACGGGCTGTTCATCGAAGATGACAAAATCAAAGAGATCGGGCCTTCCAGCGAATTGATCGAAAAGCATCCAACCGCTGAACGACTGGACGCTCATGGACAGTACGTCATGCCCGGCAATATTAACGCCCACGGTCATTATTACAGCGCCTTCGCCTGCGGCATCTCGATCCCCGGCGACGCCCCAATCAGCCTACCGACCATCCTGCACAAGCTGTGGTGGCCTTTCGATAAGGCTTTAACTGCTGAGGATGTGCGCTACTCCGTCTGGAATGGCGTAATCGACGCCATCAAGCACGGCACCACCACAATGTTCGATCACCATTCGTCACCCAACTGCATCGATGGTGTCCTGGACTTGATCGCCGAGGTGGTGGAGGAGGCGGGGCTGCGTTCGATCTTATGCTTCGAGGTAACCGACCGGGATGGGCCGGAACGCGCCAGAGCCGGCATCGAAGAGAACGTCCGGTTTATACGCCGTTGCAGCCATGCGAAGGTCGCCGCAGGCCGCGTGAAGGCGAACTTTGGGATCCACGCCCCCATGACGGTTTCAGAAGCGACCCTGGCAGCCTGCCGGGAAGCCATGCCCGAGGGAACGGGGTACCACCTGCACGTTGCCGAACACGAATACTGCCAGTTCCGCAGCCTGGCGATGGCTGGGACGCGTTCAGTTGACCGGCTGCATAATCACCACATCCTGGGTGAGCGCACGATCCTGGCGCATGCCATCCATCTCGACGCACGTGAGGTGAATCTCATTGCTGAATCCAGCTCCTGGGTAAGCCACCAGCCGCGCAACAACCAGAACGCGGCGGATGGCGTTGCCGAGATCGAATCGTACATCCGCGCGGGGGTGCGGACCTGCCTGGGTAACGATGGCCTGAGCAATACGATGTGGCGGGAGGCAGAAGCCGCTTATTTCCTGCAAAAAATCCACCACCGGGACAGCCGGCGCCTGTCCGGCGACCAGCTCGTTAAAATGGCGATTTACAACAACGCCGCGCTGGCTTCGGCTTACTTCCCTGAAGCGCCTCTGGGATTGATCGAACCTGGCGCTTATGCGGACCTGATTTTCGTCGACTATCACCCGGCCACACCGATGAGCGTCGAGAACCTGGTCGGTCACCTGTTGTTTGGCTTCAACGAGTCGATGATCATCACCACAATCGTCAATGGCCAGGTGCTGATGAAAGATCGGCTTCTCCTCGGTCTGGACGAGGAGCGAATCAAAGCCAGATCCCGAGAGATCGTGCCCGCTTTCTGGAAGCGGTACGAAGCGCTCGTGCCGGGGGATTACGTACTTGGTTAGTTATTAGAAAAACCAGGTGCAATGCACGCTCAAGAGAACGAAGCTAGCCAGTGCATTGCACCTTCACAACTCTAATCCACCACTGCTAACTCCCGCCCTGGGCGCAGCTCAATCTCGTAGCTCACATTCTCCTCTTCCACGTGCATACCCACCCGCTCGTACAGGCGGGTGGCGCCGGTCTCGTTTTTGGCGTCCACCCCCAGCCCTACGCGTTTTACACCCGTGTCTTGCAGCGCCTGGAAAGCGTGCTGCAGCAGGGCCTGTCCCAGACCACGCCGCCGGTAGGGCTTGCGCACCGCCAGGGTGGGGATCCAACCGGAATCTGCGTTCAGATCCGATCGCTCCTGCGAGTTAATGAAGCCAGCGATTTCATCACCATCCATTGCCAGGAACCACAGCTCAGGTTTCAATCCCTGCGCCTCGAACACATAACTCTTCCAACGTGGGAAGGACTCCTCGAACGGGCTCTCGATGTATCCCCAGTTCTCATTGAAGGCCTCGTCCTGGGCCCGGTAGACCGCTTCGACATCGTCGGGATAGCGTAGCGTGCGCACCTGGATACCCTGTGGCCACTGTGGCTCCAGAACCGGCGTATCCAGGTCTGTGACCATGCGCCAGGAATAGCGGCGCACGGTCATGCCTGCGCCTTCGAAAAGCAGGATGCTGGGCGCGTGATGGGACGGTGCTGCAACGATCGGCGCCAGGCGGACATCCTCCGGAAGTCGCTCGAGAGCCCGATGGCTGGTCTCGAGCGCCCATTCGAGCATGGCGCTGCCAATCCCCCGGCCTTGCCAATCCGGGTGAACACGGCCCCAAATCCACGGAC
>MGNS01000123.1:0-921 GCA_001795165.1 Chloroflexi bacterium RBG_16_57_11 | reverse complement strand
TGGCCGTCGGGAGCTAGCACCAGGCGCGTGCTGGCTTCCAGGTCGATGCCGTTCTGCAACCACTCATTTTCGTAGCGCTCGACCGTCCAATCGCCAGAACCGGAAAGCTCGGCTTCAGCCGCGTTGAACATCGGCACCGCTTGCGGTAAGTCCTGGATCTTCGCCGGTCGCACCTGGTAACCCGCTTCAATCAGCTTATTGAAAGACTTTTCCATATTGGTTTCCCTTTCTTCCCGCGCTTTTCGCACGCTTCATTTTACTACCTCGGCACGGCGTTTGTCCGTTTTCTACCCGTACAAACGACCGAGGCTTCGATCAACTAGATCTCGGGATGAGCGCATTTGTATCTTCTCCATAATCCCAGCCATCGATATCCGGAGGGGTCACCCCGAGAGAGCTGAGCATGCTCTTGATCTGCTCACGGTGCTCAGTCGCATGGTTGATGGCTTGAAGCATGACAACCCAAGGCTCCACGAAATACCCATCCGTCGTTTGGAGCCGAGTATTCTGATATTTGTCAGGCCAATCTCTTGCCAAGGACAATAGCCCTTCTCCGCTGATGCTCGCGGACACCTGCAACTCGTCGTAGGTCGGGTGTGACTCGAGCCTTGCTTCGATAGGCAGGGTCAGGAGGGAAAAGTAACCCTGCTGTGATGCCACAAGATGCAACAAGGTGCGGCGAATGCTCCCCTTTGTGGCGGACTGGGGTTCAGCATCGAGTTGCTCGTCGTTTAAGATAGAACAAGCCTGGATGATTTTGAGGTTTGCCCAGTTATTGTGCTCAAACAATTTTACAAGAATATTTTCGGCCATCAATAGACTCCTTTCAGTAGTTTTGCACTTTTAACAATTCCATAGCAAAAGGCCATGGTTGCCTGATAATTGGGTTTACCACAACTCATCATCAGGAGGAACCATGGC
>MGNS01000122.1 GCA_001795165.1 Chloroflexi bacterium RBG_16_57_11 | reverse complement strand
CATTTTGCCTTGTAGCCGTCGAGAGCGGTGGTGTCTGAATTGCTGGTGCCTCCGGTGGTGTCCGCCCCGAATGCGAACCCCTTGCGCAGCGACCATGTCGATTGGAAGTTGGCCCGGTTGCCGTGCCGGTTCGTCTTGAATCCCATCCAAAAACGGTGGAACGGATATGTGGCCCCGTTGACCCCGCGGAATTTGACCAGCGCCAGGCGCGCCGGTTCGTCGCCCACCACGGCTCCGGGGCTGCCTCCGTATGTGGTGTAATCGAACTTCCCGCCGATCCCGTTGACCGCCGTCGTTTCGTAGGTCTCCGCATCCGGTGATTCCCAGTATGGCATCCGCTCCAGGCCCAGCAGGTATTCGCCGATATAGCTCTGGATCGATCCGCTGCCTCTCACCGGCTGGGCTGGCCGGTGTTCCAGGCGCTTGATATAGGCCTGGCGGGCGCTCGTCTCGTTGAGCAGTTGCGTCCGCAGCCAGACCCCATACCGTTCCGCCGCGTCTTCAGAGTCGGAGATCTGTTTGATTTTCTCCGTCAATGCCTGGATGCTCGCCGCCAAGCCATCATCGGATGCGCCGTAGGCCAGCAGCGTGATCGCCTCTTCCACGCTGAGCGCGCCCGACTGCACAACGGCCGGGATCCAGCCGTTATTACCCAGGCCGAATCCGTCTGCCATCCCCAACAGGCTCAGGCTGTCGACGTCGCTGACAAAATCGTCCCGGCGCACCAGGTCCAGTAGAGAATAAATCCGGTTCACATCAAATTCTCCGCGTACTTTTCCTTTTTCCTGCGCTGCTGGTCTAAATACATTTTCGCTGCCAGGCGGTCATTGATCGTCACGTGGATCGTGTCACCGCCAATCGTGACTACCTTATTCGAGGTAGGTCGCGCCGCGAAGGCCAGGCTCGACCCCGCCCCGGCGAGCCCGGCTTGCAGGTCTAATCCGCCAAGCCCAGCACTTAAAGGAGCTCTGATCTGCGGGATCGAATTGAGAAAACCCTGCGCCAGGGCCATGCCCAGGTCCTTCTCACCGAAATCAAGCAATAATTTGGACGGTGATCCTGATTTGAAGAATCCTGTCAGGGCATCCATGATGGCTTTTGCCAGGGCTTTGATCGCGTCAATGGCCCACTGCGCGCCGGCTTTGATCCCGTCTGCAATTCCTTTTACGATGTCCTGGCCCACTTTCAGCCAGTCGGTCTCAGTGAAGAAGCGGATGATATTGTCGACCAGATCGGCAGCAATGATCTTGATCGCATCCCACGCCTTGGAGAGAATGTCTTTGATCAACGCCCAGGTCTTGTCCCAGGCCACGCGCAGGTTTTCCCCAAACCCAACCCAATCACCTTCGAAGGCGGAGCGGAAAGCTGCGAAGAGCGCATTGACGATTGGGGCGACCGTCTGGATGACAGTCTGTATGGCGCTCCAGACCATTTCCCAGGTAGTGCGCAGACTGGTACTGAAACCTTCCCACCATGCCTTGAGCGATGCGAGCCAGGTCGGGATATTCGTGCGCAAGAAATCGATTACCTGTCTGGTCTTTTCTTGTATTCCTCCCCAGTTGCCCGCCCAGGCTGCCCCGAGCAATCCCACCAGAATGATCAGCGGCCCTATTCCCGAGGCGATCGAAGCGATTGCCGCCACGATCCCGGCCGCGGCCAATGCTGCCCCGATCCCGATCAGCGCCCCTTTGATCTCCTCGGCATGCTCCCTGGCAAATGGGATCAGCGTGTTATCGACAAAATCCCTGAATGTCTTGGCGAAATTCGCGATCTGCTCGACCGTCGCCGGGGGGATGATCTCGGATAATGCCCCCTTGATGTCGCCCTTGAGGAGCTTATCGATCACTCTGCCCAATATTTCGGCGAGCTTACCTATTTTTTCGGAGATATTTTTGATCCCGGCCTGCACCGCCGGGCTGGCCAGCCAGGCCTGGAATGCGTCCAACACCTTATTGGCAGTCGGTAGTAACTTGCCCGCCATCTGTCCGAGCAGTCCCTTGAACCCGCCTTTGAGCGCCGCCAGGCGATCATTGAGATCCGCCAGCCCTTTGACCGTTTCTTCATCCATTACTGCGCCCATCTTGTGGGCTTCGTCGGTCATTTTCGCCAGGCCGTCCGCCCCCAGGTTGATCAGCGGGATCAATTCCTGGTAGCTCTTCCCAAACAGTTGCTGGGCGAGGATCTCGCGCTGGGTCTCGTTTTCGATATCGCCGAGCGATCCAATCAGATCGAAGAACACGTCCTGGCTATCGCGCAGCTGCCCATTGGCATCACGCACGCCAACGCCCAGCTCTTCGAACATCTTGGCGGTCGGGCTGCCCTTCTTATCCGCCTCCTTGATCGCTTTTGTGGTGCGAGCAAATGCGCGCCCGACGCTCTCCACGTCCGTTCCGACCTGGTCGGCGATGAAGCTGAACTCTTGGAAAAGTGTGGTAGAGATGCCCAGCTTCTCGGCGCTCTCGAATATCTCGTCGGCCGCTTTCGCCGCATTTGTGATGAACCTGGCCAGCCCGATCACCGCCCCCACCGCCGCTGCCCCAACAGCAGCGATCCCGAGCGCCACGCTTCTGAGCACCCGGGTCCCCAACGCCTTGAAATCCGTGATGACGTTCTTCAGGCTGCCTTTCAGCCTGTCCAATGCCCCGCGCAGCCGGCCGGTGGCTCTCTCGGCCCTGTCCTCCGCTTTACCCAATTGATCGGCCTCTTTGGCAGCATCCTTGGTTTCACCCTCCATATCGGACAGGGCTTTCTCGGTCTGCCCCAATTCGCCCTGCATCTTATTGAGCGATTCGTTTTCCTTATTGAGCCTGATCTGCAATTCTTGAGCTGCCCGGCTGGTTTTACCCTTTTCGGCCGCCACCCGCTTGTATTCCCCCTCCAGCGCGGCCACTTTCTGTTTTTGAATGTCGATCTGTCCGGTGAGCGCTTTGATACGCGCCTCGAGGCCCGTGGCCGATTTTGACCAATCGCCCAGGCCTGCCGCGGCCGCGCGGAAGCCTGACTCGATGACCCGGATTTCTCTGTTGAGCGTGGCAAGACCGCTCTTGAAATCGGTTACATCCAGTCCGACTTTTCCGCTCAGGTTCGATGCTTGATCGCTCAAATGTGCACGACTCCGATGCCCATATCACGCTGGTTGGGCATAGAATACAACTCCTCAGTCTTATACCCGGCCGCCTTGAGCTCGTTGAAAAAGCGGCCCACCTGGATCCGAGCCCGGTCCCTGGGTGGAATCAGGTCGTGCATGGCGATGATCCCGCCCGGCCTGACCTTGCTCCCGTAATTCTCGAAATCCGCCTTGATGCCCTCGTAGGAATGGTCGCCGTCCAGGAACAGAAAATCAATATGTGGGCAGATATAACCGACCCTGGCAATAACGCTCGGAAGAGCCGAATTGCCCGTGATGGTGTGCAGGTGCACGCCATCCGGGACCCAGTGATACCAGATATTATTTTTAAACTCCGGATCGGGTGACATCCATTGTTTCGGGCTGAGGTTCACGCTCACCACATGCGCCCCCTGGGAAGCATTGTTCAACCAATGCCATAACGTGCCCCCTTTCCAGGAGCCAATCTCGACCACATACTCAGGTTGTAATTTCACATAGATCTCGAGCAAGGCCTTGAATTCTCTTTCCCGCTGGGCGGGCGTGATACCAGGTGCTATTTCGCTCATATATTTCGCTGTCATAGGTAACTCTCCAGTTTGGTCACAAATTTCGTTGGGTCGAATGCTTCCCCGATGAATTTATCCCGCCATTCCATTGCAGCCGTCCGACCATCCTGGTCGGCGCTGCCCTGGCAGGCCTGCTCTACCACATCTGAGGTATTCCCTTTGAGGATGTCCAGGGGATACATGAGATAATCGGCATATTCATCCCAATGCTCTACAAAGCGCAAATTTGATGCGGCCTGCCCGCTATGCGGGGGGGTATCCTCGCCCATCATCAGGGTCGGTTTTCCCCTTGCGATGGCCAGGTAGGCGAATGTCTGGTGCCCGATCACCAGGTCAGCTGCGTCGATCTCGGCGGTGGAGCCATTCGGCCGGGCGCGGATATATTTCACGCCTGGCTGTTTGGTCAGGCCGCTGCGTTCTAAGGGCTGGATGTGGCGCACGGTCAGGCTTGCACCGCTCTCCCGGCAATATTGCATTAATCGGGCGAAGGCACGCCGGTTAATGTCGATATCGCAGTCTGCCAGCCAGCCATTCGGCGCGGGATGGATCGGGCCAAAGAGTACATTTTTCATTTCCTGGACCGGCTGGAAATCTCTCAGCCCGCACATCGACCAGCCAATCACCTCGGTTCGAATTTGATATCCGAATCGTTTCATCACCTCGGCGTGTCCCGGGGCGATCACGAATGTGCAGCGCGTATGCGGCCAGGGCACCAGCAGCCCATCCCACTGCACCATCGGACGGGCGGCATGCGGGTACATGAACACCGGGATGCCGATTTTATACATCCGAGGTAGCCATTCCCGATAGATGACCTCGCCGTTCCCGAAACGCGATCCATCCAGATCGCCCAATGCGAAACGCAGCCGCGCGCTGACCGTCTGCACCAGCCGATATCCGACCTTACCCAGGGCGTGAATATACGCCGCCTCTTTGCCCTGGTGGCGGTGCAGATAATAAATTCCCTTCTCTATCCGCCTGGCGGGTTGCGCTTTATGGACCGGGACAGGCTGAGGCTTGGTGCTCTGGCCCTGTTGCTCTGCGATCAGCTTACCCAGCAAGCTGCAAAATTTAGCCGGTTGCAATTGCTGGCCGATGAATAGTCGCTTCCATTCCTGCGGCTCGTGCTGCCCGGCGTCTTCGATGACTTTACTCAGATCAGCGGCATCCTCCACGTCGAACGGATAGCGCATGTAATCGGCATATTTATCGAGGTTGGCCACCTGCATGACTTTATCTTTGACCAGATCTCGCCCGCCGCTCAATTGGTTAAGCATGATCGTGGGCCTGCCCCGCGCAATGGCCAGGTAGGCCAATGTGCCATTCGAGATGACTACGTCGGCCTGGTCGATGTCGGCGGTATCGTTGGTGGGTTTGACCTGCGTATAGCTCACGCCCGGTGCCTCCCACAGCCCGTTCGCCGCCAGGTCGCCGATATAGCGCACCGTAATCTTTGCGCCCCGGACCTTGAGCAACCGCTCGAACGTGCGCCGATTGATAGCCTCGTCCTCCGGATAGGACCAGCTGCCGCCCTTCATCGGATGGATCGGGCCGAATAGGATATTCATGCCCTGCTCGGACTGCTTAGTCCGCAGGGTTTGGAATGGCCTCTGCTCGCAGTAATACCAGCCGATGATATTTATCGGCCTGGAGTAGCCATACCTGCGCATCACCTCGGCCTGGCCCGGAGCCGTGACCAGATTGGCCGTCACCGCCTCGTAGGGCTCCCAAACGCCGTCCCAGCTCAGGATCGGCGCCGCCCCATGTGGGTACAGGAACACGGGCTTACCTTCCCGGTAATACTTATCAATCGTGTTGCGGAAGGAATATTGGTTCATGTCATGGTCGATCAGCAGGGCATCGGCATCCTCGCCGTTACTGACCACATTATGCCCGCTGGCCATGAGCGCCTGCTTGAGACCGTCTGCTTTGCCCCTCCGGTTGAATATAGCAATTTGCAGCCGCTCCAGGATAGGCATTGTTTTTACCCAGGGACGTTGATTGACCGTGCTCGGGCGCTTGGATCCCTGAGCATAACGGGTATCCAGGTACAGTGCTCGCTCTTTGATGATGTGCCCGCATTGCACCCCGAAATGTGCCACCTGTTTAATTCCCAATGCCTCACAGTCCTGGGCAAATGGGAAATCCGGGGCGGTCATCTCCGTTGTGGTACGGAATTCGATCCGCTTGAGCACCGCTCGGCGGATCAACAGGCAGCCCATCCCGGCCCCGTTAGTCTTCATCACACCATCCTGAATATCCCTTCCCAATTTCTTGCGATATTTCACCATATTGGGCCGCTCAATGTCGTGCAGCCGATAGACATTGGCGATATTGCGGTAACCACGAAAGAGATAGATACCATAAGCCACCGGCGCTCCGGTGTCCCATAACATTTGCAGCGCATCCGGTGGGACAAGTATGTCATGCTCGACCGTCAGCAGCGCATCGTATCCGCCCTCCAGCGCCATCTGCCGCGCCTTCTGGTACTGGTGCAGCACGTTGCGGTTGTCCGGCGGTGGATATGGGTTGTCCGTGCCGATCTCAACATCGAAATGCTCGCTAAAATTCAATCGATGAATTTTAGACAAAGTTTCGGGTTCCATGGCCAGCTGGCCGCCATCAACCTTATAAGTAGGGCAGAACACCAGCACATTAGAAGGCGTCACAGCCAATTCACCTGATCGCAATAAACTTTTTTGATTGGCATTTTCCTCGTTTTTTTCGTTTCGGGTTCGATGAATCTAAAAATAAACGGCAGCAGGCTCTCGATGTCCGTCTCATCGATCTCGTGTAAACTCCAGCCGAAAGCCGTCACCATCTGCACCTCTAGATCGATCAGCCAGGTGTCCCCAGGAGCAGAATTACCTACCCCTGGGGTGGAGGGTTTGGGTCCGCGCCGTTCGCACCGCTCATCTGGCCGGCCTTCGCCACGATCGCTTCGATGACAGCCATCATCTCGCCGGCATCCGCCCCGTTCTCCAGCTGCTCCAGGCTGAATTGCCCACCGTAGAAATCGACGACCAGCTGCGCTATGGAGTCCAGATCCTCTTCGGACATCTCCTCCGCATCGAACGATTTAGACAGGTGAATTGCCCGCTTGAGCAGCTTCCAGGGCACGAATGACCGGCTGTGCTCTCCGGCAATCTCGTCGTTTGGCCCGTAGAGCGTGAGCTTGATCGGTGCGCCTGGCATTAACTGCTCGCCACAAACAACGGTTCCGGTACGGCGGTGAACCAGCCGGTCGGGTCGAAGCCGGCCGCATCTTCGTCGCCGATGATGCGCTTCACCCCGTCAGTCACGCTATCGCTGAGATCCCATTCGAAGATCGTCTTGATCGCGCTGTAGGTGATCTCCAGCGTCTGCGGTTCTGGAGTTTCGCCCTTTGTCGTTGCTGCCTCGGAGGGCACGTTGAAGCGGCCCTTGAGAAATGCATAGTAACGGTAGGAACCGTTCGACTTGAGCGAGCGGAACATCAGCGCGAAATAGGGCGCGGTTCCCCCATCGTCATACAGCAGCCCGTTGACAGCATCGAACACCCGCCCGGTGATCAAAGCTAAAACCTCAAGCGGGATATTGGTCACCGTCAGGGCGATCGCCGTCTCGCCCTCGGAGCTCATCACATCGAACGCGGCGTCGTCGGCGTACTGCGTCACGGTGTTCTGGGTTGGCTCCTGGCTTGCCTCGGCTGCCGGCGCAAGATATTGCGGCGTCCCGGCCGTGTAGCCCGCCGCCTCGTCCTGGGTCACCTCGGCGATATACAGGCTATCCAAGCCTATTCTTGATTTGTACTCACCTGAATCGATTGGCATTTCTTTACTCCTTGAATTAGTTTACGAGCTTATCTCTTCTACCGGGATCTCCGTGTAGACGTATTCGAGCGCCAGGCCGTAATGCCTGGTTAGAATGTTGTATGGCAGTTCCCGCTGTGGGCCTCTCGAGAAGCCCACCACGGTCATCGCTCCGTCCACGTCCGGCAGGTCTGCCAGGCCGGAGCGGCTGTAAACAGAAACTTGTATCCGATAGCTGCGCATCACTTCCACGTCGTCGGCGTGCAGCTCCGGGGGGCTGGAAACCAGGAAGTAAACCAAATACTGATCCGGCAATTGTTCGCCGGTCTCCTGAATCATGGCGTTTGCCGCCACGGGCATACCCAGATCGGCTAGAGCCTCCTCCACCAGCTCCCAGATGGTCACGGGAGGCCTGCCCGCTTGGCCACTTCGAGCATCGCCTTGCGTGCCTTGCCTTTATCCGCGTCGAGCGTGGGCCGGATATAGGGCTGCGCCGGCATGCTGGACGTGCCGTATTCCTGGGCGTTGCCGTAGCGGGCCGTGTCGGCATCGGTACTTTTCGAGATACCCACCAGGATATAGTGAAAATTCCCGTCCTGGTGCGGCCCGTCCACTGTGAGGTGGCTTTCCAGGTTGTGGGTATCCTTTGGGACTCTGCGTTTCATGCCGTCCAGCAGCACCTCGCCGCCCGCGGCGAGCATCTCATCCGCCACCCGGTCGACGTTCTGCCCGGCCTGGGCGATCTTCTCCAGGTACTCCTCGAAGCCCTTCGTAGTGATTTTCGCGCGTACGACCATCTCAGCCAGGCCTCCAAAGCTTTACTTTTAGTTCGAGATATTCATGCCTGTCCCGGATATCATCGATCGAGACGATCTCAAAATATTCGGTACCTTTCATCACCACACAGGATGTGTCCAGACCCGTCAGGTAGCGGATGATGACCGTCGCCGGGGCTTCGGCCTGCACGGATTGCGCCGTCCAGATTTCCGACCCGTGCGCGTTCACCCATTTGGCCCACACCTCGGCAATCTCCACCAGATCAGGTACCTGGAAGCCACCCGCCTCGACAATCACATCTCGCTCGAGCAGGGTGATGCGCGTGCGCAGCTCGCCTGGGTTGGTCACCTTTCCATCGAGGTTCATGACGATCCCTCAGTCTCGGCCAGCTCCATCCCGAGTACCTTGAGCTGCATCAAGGCCGCCGGGAGGCCAAATGAGAGCCCCGACAGGCCCGCGCCGATCATGGCGGGGTTTTCATGCCACATCACCAGGAGCATGCGCGCCGCCGATTTCGCCTCATCATGCACCGGTTCATCCTCTTCCCAGGAGCGCCCGGTCGCTTGCCTCAAATAGGCATTCACTTGCGGTAATAACATTAACATATTTGGATCATCCTCCTCGCAGCGCAATACTGTTGCCGCCTCTGCCGTACTTAAAATATTTGGCCCTTCGCCTGGCTCAAAAATAGCCCCAACTACCTTATAGAACAAATTCTGTTGAATCGTGCCTGTGCCGCTGGCCTTAATGGCGAGCGGTCCAGAGGTGTCCGTCTCGCTACTGAGCAGGCTATAGTGATACCATCCGTTCCCGATTTCGCCTTTTGTGCCCGCCCCGGGGGTAAACACGCCACCATTTTTGGAGATCGAGAGCGTGAATGTAGTTCCCAACCCGGCAACCTCTATCCCGGAGGAATCAACCAGGACAAAGACGATCTTGGGTGTGCTTTCGATCAAGATATCGCTCATAGATCAATCATCCTTCTCGGCTGCTCGCGGTTCATCCCTTTGAACAATCCATTGATTACCTCCGCCTCCCCCCCCTCGGATAGGGCCGGATTGCCAAGCGTTGGCGAGCCGGCTGCCAATGCCATAGCGACCAGGGCATGGAATTGCTGCACGGCAGGCGAGCCCAGAACAGGAGCAGAAGCAGTAACCCCATTGGCTAGTAAAGCATGTATTTGTCCGATAGCCGGTGTTCCCAATTCGGGGGTACCGCCTGTCAGGTCATTGGCAAATAGGTGATCAACGCCCTCTTCGTTCTCTGTCAGAATTGGCGTTCCTAAAGTTGGCGCGCCTGTGACGATCCCATCTGCCATCAATCCATGGATCTGCCCGATGATGGGATTGCCCACGGTTGGAGCGGGTATATCTACCCCGCCGGCGGTGAGAAGATGAACCTGGCCGAGGGCAGGCTGAGCCAGAATCGGCGCGCCTGCCGTTATCCCATCTGCGATAAGCATATGGACTTGTGCTATGGCAGGCTCGCCCAGGGTTGGCATTCCGGCATCTATATTGCCTGTCGTCAAAACATGCACTTGCCCGATATTTGGCTCCCCGAGGGTTGGCGCGCCGGTATCCACCCCATCGGCTATCAGGCTATTTATCTCAGCCAAATCCGGGTTTTCCAACGTTGGGGCCCCGGTGTCTATCCCGGTAGCGTTCAATCCATGAATTTGCGCTATCGCCGGGGATGCCAGGGACGGCGCACCGGTCGCCAGCTCATTATTTGTCAGGACATGGATTTGCCCGATTGCGGGCGAATCCAGAACCGGAGTGCCAGCGGTAAGATCATTGGCGATCAAACTGTGAGTTATGCCGACCGCGGGAGTTCCCAGGGTTGGAGCATCGGTTGTTATCCCTGTCGCTGTTAAAACGTGGATTTGTGCGAGAGCCGGAGTGTCTACAGCGGGCGCGCCTGTCGCTATTCCTGTGGCCGTCAGGTCATGCGTGAAACTACTGGTAATGATAGAACAGGAACTTCCAACCGCCAGATGCACATCCGCGTTGGTATTATTCCCCGCTCCATCTAACTGAAAGGCGATCTGGATGAACAGGTATTCGTTAGTTAATGTCTTTGTCGCGCCCGGTGACCAGGTTACCGTGATGGTTTGGAAAGCAGAATTGGCGAGATTAGTAAACTGGGTGGTCGTTAATGTGGCGCCGGTTAGTTCTACCGCGCTCGATCCATCCGCATTGGCGCTTCTCCAAATCCTGATTCGCAGTAATCCATCCGTGGTCGATGTTGAGCGGGATTCCCCCTCCACCTGGAAACTTAATGACCAATCCGCATTGGCAAAAGTCCCTGAAATCGGGTTTACCGAACGGAAGCAATCTCCCAGGGTGTTATTGGGGCCGCTATCAGGTTCTACCGGAGTCGTCAAAAGAGCGCTTGAGGCTCGTTCGGTTTGACTATCCATGCGGGCATAGCGGGTCGCGGCCACCGTACCAACGATCCAACCGGTACTAATGCGCGCTTGAGATGGCGGGCTACCGCCATCCTGCAACTGCATATTTTCGACGCCACTGTTTTTAGCGTCGATCAGATAGAACGTTTTCGCCGCCATTTTTTGCGTTTCTTCCGTTTTTTTCTGCTCGCCTTATGCCGGATCAGGAATGCCAATATCGAAAGCAGCCAAAGTAAACGTATTTCCATCGGTCACAACCTGGCTAGATGCTAAAGCGCCGGTCGCAAGTAATCGGCTATTCCCGGTATCCGTTATCGCCCAATGGGTGGCGGTATTCGTGTCCGTGACAGTTCCGTCCGTGATGGCCGCGACAGTCACTTTGCGCCCGGTTGGGGTGCGATCAGATGGTACTCCGATGCTTAGGGAGGTTTTATTGCCCAGCGATACAGCTCCATCTGTGGTAGCCTGGCCATATGTGGTTGGTTCTGAACTACAGATATCCAACCGGTTGGCTTCGGTATCTAATACAGTCAGGCCATTATCTAAAACGCGATCATTCAGATATGCCATAATAATTTTCTCCAGTTCCCCTGGCCGGGGTGTAGTTCCCCAGCCAGGGGTTATTGATAAACTAGCTCGCTAGCTCGAGGCCTCGAATTCCAGGTACTTGACCGGGATATTCGTGGTCACTTCCATATCGCTCGGGAAGGCGCAAACGCCGTCCGCCCGCAGGAAGGCCAGGAAGCCGACTTGCAGATATTCGGCGAAACGTTCCTCGAGGCGCAGGACACGTAAATCCTGCACGTCGCGGATGAAATAGTAGGAGAAATCGCCGAACAGGATGCCCTTGGCGCTGTTGGCGATGGCTGGCATGGCCTGATTGATGATGTAGCGATAGCCCAAGATCGTGTCCGGGGCATTGACCGCCAAACCTGGCAGCCACAGCGGACGGCCATCTTCGACGCTCTTGATTTGCTTGAGGGTCATCAGCGTGGTGTCATGGAACATCCACACCGCGCCGTTCGAACGGTAAGCCGGGTCAATGGAGTGCTCCAACGCCACCAGGTCGGCGTAGTCGATATCCAGGGGGGCATCGGTCACGCCCTCGCCGGCCCCATCCAGGATGCCCTGTGGCTGTCCTGTTCCAGTACCGGTCGTGTAGTGTTTATTGGTGACGCGCCCCAGGCGGATACCCAGGGCTTTTGCCAACCACGCCTCCAGGTTGAAGGCGCTGTCCTGCAGGAGCTGGACGGAGATCCGCACCAGCTTCGAGGTGTACATGTACGCACCCAGGTCAACGGACCCGAAGGTCGGGTCAACGCCCGTTGTCGAGAGGGCACTGTTCTCAGTCAGGATAGCGCCCTCATTGTGCGTATCATCCACCATCGGGATCGGCATAGTCGCGCCGGTGGAGGTCGTGATCTTGCTCGTGGGGGCCTGGCGCATCCCGCCGAAGGCTAGCATCGCCTCCAACAGTTGCCGGTAAAAGTCCTCGGCAACGGTCGCTCCGCCCACAGCTCCGGAGGTCGTACCCAGGTCGCGCCTTTCGGCGCTGGAGAAGTAGGGTTGGAGCACGCCGCGCAATTCCGGTTTCATCCCGCCCAGGCCATAGCGCAAGTATGCGCCGAACGCCTTGCGATATTCGTCGCTTTTCGGAAGGGGACTTTCTATTTCCTCACCAGCGAAATTGTGCCCCATTGTCTCAACCCTCTGGGGTTGCGGGGTGCTGCGCTGGCTAGGCTCTTCGATAGATGCCATCTCGTCATCAATGGCATCGATGCGCTCCATGCGCTCGATGGTCTCTTTGAGATTATCGATGCGCACGTTGATGCGGTCCCACTGCTCGCGCTCATCGCCGGTCAGTTCCCGCTTTTCTTTTTCGGCCAGTATGTGCAGGCTTTTCGCCTGCTCCCACAGGCTGGCTCGTTCCTGTCGGAGTTCGATAGAAGTAGGCATTTTTATCTCCCTGGCGTTTCCGCCATGATTGTTTGTCTGATTTGATCGAGTCTTCGTTCCCGCTCTATCGCCGAGTAGAAAGCTTCATCGTGCAGAAAGACCGGCTCACTCGAGTGGTCATTTCCGTCCGCCACTTCTGGCTCGGTTTCGGGCTCATCGGAGTGGCTATATACCGGCTCCAATAAGAACGGTTTATAAAGTTCCACAGCCGCGGCGATGATTTGCCGCTGCTCTGCGGTCAAGTTAAGCCCCCACTCGGCGCAGCGCATCAGCCGCCGCGCCTCTTCCAGGGGGTCGATTTCGCCATCGGGCAGATATAGCCCGCTGCGCGTCTGGATGTTGGTCGATTCGAATGCCGGGAATGTCACTGGCGAGACCTCGAATAGCTTGATCTCTTTGAGAATGCGCAATGGCAGATCTTTCTTATTCTCCGGTTCCTGCCATTCCTGTTTGATAGTTTGAAACGCAATCGACATTTGAGAAACATCGCCGCGGTTGATGCTGGTGACTGCATCCCGGCCGGCCTGGGTATCGGGCGGCGTGATTTCCGCGTTCAGCCCGTGTTTGTCCTCGGATAGCTGCAAAGTCTTAGCCTTGTTGCGCCCAAGTACCAGATCGGTGTTGTGGTTCCATAGTGCCCGGATATCGTTCTCGGCAATGGTTTTCTTAAAAGCCCCGGGAGCCACCATCTCCCGCCACAGGCCAAAGATCTCGGCTTCCTGGTTGAACACCGAGGCATACCCAACCAGGCGCGGCGGCTTGTCGCCATCCTCGCGCAGCTCCCAATTATCAAATGATAAATAGCGCAGCTCTCGATCTGGTTTCATGGCCTTTTTGTCCTTATCCTTCCATTGCTGCTGGCAGACGGCGAAGCGTTGTTTTTCATCGGGGAAATCCTCGACCATGACATCGTCGCCCATGCAGCGGTCCATAAACTCATCCTGATCCTCATTCTTCTTCGGCTTTGGCATCGGCATCGTCGCCATCCTCCTCCGGTTCTTCCTCGCCCTGCGGGGCCGGAACCGGTTTGGTAACCCGTCCAGCGTCGCCGACGGGCATCATATTGCCATTCACGAGATAGGTGTTGAGCCCCTCCACTGAATTCAGGTTCTCCATCTCACGGATCTCATTGCCATTTAGCCAGCCATTTTGACGGGCCGTGGCATATGCCTGGTAGCGGGTGGCCGTATCGCCACGCAGCAAACCGTCGACGGAGAATTCGGCAAAATATCTCCGCCGCTCTTCCTCGACAAGCAGCGTTTTGTGAATAGCCTGCTCCCAGCGCACCAACCACGGACGCAGGGTATTGACTACGAAATCAATGGATAAATGCTCGATATTGGCCCAGGTAGCCCGATCCAGATCTCCGATCATGTGTGGAGGCACATGATAGAGCCGGGCAATTTCATCCAATTGGTATTTCCTGGTCTCCAAAAATTGCGCGTCTTCGGGTGCAATGCCCACCTGCACCCACTTTAGCCCTTCTTCCAGGATTGCTATCCGATGAGCGTTAGTGAGTCCCTTTTGCGACTCTTCCCAGCTGTTGCGCAGCCTGGCGGAAGCCTCTGTTGATAGCTGTCCAGGATGTTCCAGCAAGCCGCCCGGACGGCTGTCGTTGGCAAAAAACCGTGCCCCATATTCCTCGGCTGCCATAGTAAGTCCGAGAGCTTCCCGCGCCTGTCCGATTGGCGATAATCCCAATAAGGCGCTCATCCTTAAGATTCTGTCAGCCCGTAGAGTTTGGAAGTGATTGTCAGGTAATGTCACTCGATACACCAGCTCGTTGCGGGTATTGCGAAAAGGCCGTACTCGGGTGGGGATGATGGGCCACAATTGTTTGACCTGTCCGGCTCCATTGCGAACCACCTCGCAGTAGCCAACACCCCATAACAACATATGCGCCTGGACCGTCTCCCGCAGCTCAACGCTGGTCATCTCAGGGTTGGGGATATCATGCAAAACTGGATAGAGTGAGTGTTCTGGTGCCCTTTCCTTGCCCTGCTCTAATCTGCGGTATAAATGCAGCGGCAATGTAGCAACAGCCTCAGAAATAAGCCGGATGCAGGCATATACAGCAACCAATTGCATTGCAGTTGTAACGTTTACGCTCTTTCCAGTGGTAGCAGTATAGCCGCCCAGAATGGCTCCGAGCGTCGTATTATTGATCGGTGTGTCGCTTTCCAGGCTGCGAGGCTCTAACAATTGCGTTAAATAGCTCATCGGCGCCCTCCAAATAGGGCTATTGCCATCAAGATCAGACCAGGCCCAATCAGGGCCGCCGGTGGATAAATCAGGTATAGACCAGCTGCCAAGAACACAAATCCAAAGATAAACACAGCCAGATTAAGGGTGATCCGTGGTTTCATAGCACCAGCAATCCTCTGGTCTCGTACACCGAAGTTCCCGCGTGGTAACGAGCCCTGGTCATGGCGTCCACCCAGGCCGCAATCAAGTCGATGCGTTTGGTGCGGTCCACCGATTTCCCTTTGTGTTCCTTGACGAATTTGATATACCCCTGCCCGTTTTTGGCAATTGATGTATTACCAAAGCACCAGCGCGCCACCGGGTTATCCTCATGAGTCATGCGGCCTTTAAGTAGATGATTGATAGGAGGCTGTGGAATTTCGTTGTTCTCGGCATTTTCGACAGTCTTTAGCGGTTCCTCCCATCTTGCCTGGCCTTTGAGCAAGATTTCAATCTGATTCATCGGGTCGGTTAGACTGGCATAAGTCTGCGGTACATCCACGCAGGTGATCCCTGCCTGCTCCAGGCGCTGCAGCAGCATGGTGGCCATCGCCCGGTCGCTGTCCAGCTCGATTACATTGTGGAACTTCTTGATCTCCAGGATCGTTTCTTCGACCTTGGTGTAATCGACCACGTTGCCTGGCGTAGCTGTGACCCATTTTTGTTCGGCCCACTTGTCATAGGGGATATGGTCCTTGCGGATCCGCTCATCCATGTTGTCGGCCGGGATCCAGCAGTACCAGAATACTCTCCAGTCCAGCTGCTCGCCCTGGGGAGGGAAGATCACAGCCAGGGCCGTCAGGTCGGTCGTCGAGGACAGATCGAGTCCTAAATAGCAGTCCTTGCCCAGCTGATCGGCCCGCGTCCAATTTCCAACCGTTTTATCGAACAGGTCTAACGGCAACCACGTGGTCAGCTTGGTCGTGATCCATTGATTCAGCCGCAACCAGCGGAATAAGCGCTCATCGGCCGGTTTTATCTTGGCCTTTTCAGCCGACTCCCGCACCGTGTCGAGCGTAATCGTGGTGCCCAAAGATGGATTGGCCACCGCCCAGTTAGCCTCGTTGTAGATATCGTCGCCATCGTAGCCATACATCACCACATACCACGTGGGGTCGATGATGTCGCCGGATAAGACTCTCAATGCATATTCGTGCTGCTCCCAGCCCACACTCATCCGGTCCGGGTCGTCACCGGCCGTGGTGATGATCCACCAGATCGGCTGGGTGCGCGCATCGCCAGCGCCGAAGGTCATCACGTCCCATAGATCACGATTAGGCTGGGCATGCAGCTCATCGAAAACGCAAGCCGACACATTGAGCCCGTGTTTGGTATAGGCCTCCGCGCTCACGACCTTGTAGAACGTTCCACTCACTTTATCGGTGATCACCTTCTGGCTGAGCGTCAGCTTGGCGCGCTTCTTCAACGCCGGGACCTGATCGATCATATCCACCGCCACGTCGAATACGATGCTGGCCTGGCTGCGATCGGCTGCACAGCCATACACCTCACCGTTGCGCTCGCCATCGGCAAAAGTATGATACAGGCCCGCACCGGCTGCCAATTCCGATTTGCCGTTTTTCTTAGGTATCTCCAGATAGACCGTCTTGATCTTTCGGAAGCCGTTGCCATTGACCGTGCCATACACATCCCGAATGAGCGCATCCTGCCATGGCAATAATTCAAAAGGCTGGCCATAGAACCGGCCTTTGGTATGCCGCAGGTGTTGAAAGAAATTGAATGCGCGCTGTGCACGATGCTCATCAATCATTGCCCTTCTTTGCTGCTCCTACAAATTCGTCCATCAGCTGCTCGAGCTCGTCCGGAGGCGATTCTGGCTCTTTCTTCGCGGGCGCCACACCGGCTCGGGAGCGTGGCGTGAGATATAGCGACTGGCTCAGCTTGTGGATCAGGTCCGCCTTGCGATCGATCCGACTGTCCAGCTTCACCACCGCGTCGAAAGCATCAACCACTTTCATGGCCATAAAGACTGCATCGTCAACCTGGCCCGCCTCTGCCAGCCTCTTATGCCCGGCAGCCAGCTGCAGCCAGACCTCATAAGCCGTATCACGCATCACGTTCAGCTGCGCCAGCTGTTCGATGGCCATGCAGAAGTTGGTCAACAAGTGGAGATCGAAGCCAGTCACGATCTCGCCCTCCGTCTCATCGAAGCGGCGCATCAGGTAACGCCAGGCAGCTCTGGCTATAAGCCGGTCCTTGAGCTGCGCCGGCGGCGAGCTCGGCAGAGTGCGGTCTGGCCTGGCGGACAGCTCTCGAGCTGCGCGCTCAGCCTGTTCGGCGGCAGTTTCATGACGGACTATCAGGGAGCGGGGTTTGCGGGCTGGCATTTTAAACGGGATTCTCCATTTTGGGAATTTTTTTTGCGCGGATG
>MGNS01000121.1:29009-35618 GCA_001795165.1 Chloroflexi bacterium RBG_16_57_11 | reverse complement strand
ACTACATGGCGGAGTTTGGGCTGATGTTTTTCAACGCCCGTTGGCTCGACCCGGCGTTAGGACGGTTTTCGCAAGCAGATACGCTCATTCCCGAGGCATCGCAGGGGACGCAGGCGTGGGATCGGTATGCGGGGATGAATAATAATCCGGTCAGATTCAATGATCCGACAGGACATATGGTAGACGACGGGTGCAATTCAGAAAGTTGTGACCTTACAAATCAAGATATTATAGAAAATTTACGCAGAGAAGCAGATTGGCTGGCTGAGAATGAGAATATTAAATGCGCAAGCGGCGAAGGCAATCATTGTGGCGCAAGTGCTGCTGAAATTTCATTATTTTTATTTGGGGGCATGACAGTTTTATCTGCGGATATTTGGGTTTCCGCTTCTTATTCAACTTTGGCTGAGTTTTTTGGTGGTCTTTGCCTGGATGGAGATTGTAGCAATGAAGTAAGAACGGGAACAAATGTTGTATACAGACTAATTGAAAATGGAACAACAAAATATATTGGCATATCCAATGATTTCTCTCGTAGAGCAGGAGAACACTTAAGGGGAAGCGGTTGGAGTATAACGCCGATCCAAGGCCTTGAAAATCTGAGTAGGTATGATGCTCGAGCAGTTGAACAAGTATTAATCGAACATTACGGGCTCGATAATCTGTATAATATGATAAACAGCATCGCAACAAGCAACTCAATCTATCAGGAGGCCATCCAAAGAGGTACAATGATTCTGCAATCGTTAGGGTTCTTTATTAGAAGGTAATTGCATGAGGCAACCATGGTAAAAATTGGGGATGTTTTCGAAATACCTTTATCAGATGGCAGCTTTGCCTATGGTCAGTTTGTATTTAAAGACTCCAAAATTGGCCCTCTCATCCAGATTTTCGATCTGATATCTAAAAACAAGATTAATATCGAACAACTCGGAAGTGTAGGATCCCTATTTCCACCGATAATTACTGGATTATTCGCAGCGATTCGGACAGGCATGTGGAAAATAATCGGCCGGAAGGCAATAAAAGGTTTTGTATACCCAAATTTTGTTTCCACTTTCTTTGATGATAGAACTGGAAAAGCGGGTGTTTGGTTTCTGTGGAACGGAAAAGAATCCATCCGCCTAGGTTCTCGGCTTCCAGACGAATATAAAAAGCTAGAATATTTGATGGTTTGGAGTCCACAAGATGTTGTTAAACGTATAGAAACAGGCGAATACCCATTTCCATACCGCGAACTAATTCAAAACAACAAGTTTCAGCCAAAAGTAAAACAGATATAGCCAGCGAATTGAATGGGTTTGATAACTTGCCGATTTCACCCCACATGCGACAATCCGAGTATGTCCCAGCATTACCAGTACAGCGAGTCGCACGCCTACGGCTACGACGCCCTCTCCCGCCTGACCTCGGCGGCGGTGACGGGCGGGCCGGCAAATTACAACGAGAGCTACAACTTCAACGCCACCAGCGGCAACCTGCAGACCAAGGGTGGGTTGACGCTGGCTTACAACGACGCCAACCACGTCCACGCCGTGAGCGTCGCGGGTGGGAACACGTATGCATATGACCTCAACGGCAACCAGACCACGCGGGTGATCGGGGGCAGCACGTACACGCTGGGTTATGACGCCGAAAACCGCCTGGTGAGCGTGAGCGGGCCGTGGTCTAGCGCACAGTTCACCTATGACGGCGACGGGCGGAGGGTGAAGAGCTAAGAGATATGGAGTGCGGTGAGTAATCAGGGGGAGGGGAGCATTGCGTCGCGGACGACGACTACAAACAATCCAGCCTACGACTGGATTGCCAGGAATAATGTGGGGGCAGTTACACAGGTGGCTGTGTTAAAATATAGATCACATGCTGATTTTAGCCTCGAATTCTCCCCGCCGCAGGCAGCTGCTGGATCTCACCGGCTTGGATTATCAGGTGCTGGCTGCCTCGGTGGATGAAAGCGTCCGGACCGATGAACCGCCGGAGGCCTACGTGCATCGTTTGGCCCGGCAAAAAGCCCAGGCGGTCGCGACTCTGATCCCGCCGGCCGAGCGGTCACAGGCGGTGATACTCGCTGCAGATACTGCGGTGGTCTTGGGAAGCAATATCCTTGGGAAGCCTGCCAACGCTGTCGAAGCCGAGATCATGCTGCGCCGGCTGCGGAATCGCTCCCATCAGGTTTATACCGCCCTGTGTGTGCTTACGCCTGGTGATGGCGCCTGCTTAAGCGAGCTTGTCGCCACCGATGTCACCATTCGGGACTATTCGGATGAGGAAATTCAAGCCTATATCCAAAGCGGCGACCCACTGGATAAAGCCGGTGCTTATGCCATTCAGCAGGCCGCCTTTCATCCGGTACAAAACTTGCAGGGATGCTATGCAAATGTGATGGGGCTGCCCGTTTGCCGCCTGGCCGGGATGTTGGCTAGTTTGGGAATTCAGCCCGGCAATTCGATCCTCGCGGCCTGCCAGGCTGCCTTCGATCACCCTTGTGAGCTTTATTCAAACGTAATTGGTTAGCCGTTAATTACAGGAAAACGAAGGAACGGTAATCGTATTGGCATTGGATTATCATGATTAATTTTCTTAGAACAGGCCTGTTTGTCATCGTGTTGATCTCTGTTGGGTTGGTGGGGTGCTCGCCAATATTGCCTGGCACGGCAGCTTCATCGCCTGTTGCTACAACTGGTGCTCCACTGTTTCAGCCGACGGTCGACCCGGCAGATGTCAAGGCTGTTGCCCAGATCTATCTGGATGCATGGAAATCCGATGACTACCCAACCATGTACCCGCTATTGACGACGCTTAGCCGGGATGCCATCAGCGCAGAAGAATTTTCCGATCACTATCGCGGCGTGGCAATCGAGGCCGCTCTGAGCGGGATCGAGTACGAAATATTGTCCGTGCTGGCCGGCCCTGAACAATCTCAGGTGCGCTATCGCGTGACCCTCAACAGCCTTCTGGTAGGAGATATCACCCGGGAGACCGTGATGAACCTGCGCCGTGAGAAGGGGGATTGGCGGGTTCAGTGGGATGATACCCTGGTGCTCCCGGAGCTTAAAGGCGGAAATTACCTGGTGATGGATCGAGGCGGGTATGTGCCCTCGCGGGCGAATATATACGACCGTCTGGGTCGCGCCCTGGTCGCACAGGCGGATGCCACCGCTGTCGGCCTGTACCCGGACCAGGTGGATCCGGCTCAGACTGAAAATGTCTTTGCTACCCTCTCCGAGCTGACCGGGGTGCCGACCGATACCATCTCGGCGATGTATCGCAATGCGCCGCAAGGCGCCGGCTGGTACTTGCCCTTGGGCGAGGTCGGCCCAGATCAGATTGCCAGCCAGTTCAGCGCCCTTTCAAGCCTGCCTGGTATTGTCATGCGACCGTATAAGTCGCGTTACTACTTCGAAGGCGGCATCGCCCCTCACGTGCTCGGTTACGTCAGCGCCATCCAGCCGGATGAGGTGGAGGAATATAAGCGCAGAGGTTACCAGCCGGACGAACGAGTTGGCCGCAGCGGCCTGGAAAAGTGGGGTGAGTCCTACCTGGCAGGGCAAAGGGGCGGAGCGCTGTATGTGTTCAATGCCCAGGGCCAACCGGCTACACGCCTGGCAAAAACAGACGCCCAACCCGCGCAGGCGGTCTATACCACCTTGGATCGCGATTTTCAGTTGGCGGCCCAGCAAGCTATTTCAAATTTTCGTGGCGCGATCGTCGTCCTGGAGCGGGATACTGGCCGGGTGTTGACCATAGTGTCATCGCCGGGCTTCGATCCGAATGCTTTCGAGCCGATCAACTTTAACAGCTCCCAAATGCTTTTTGAAATCAGCAGCGATCCCGCACAACCCTTGCTCAACCGGGCCTCGCAAGGCCAATACCCGCTGGGTTCGGTGTTCAAGATAATCACCATGGCAGCCGGCCTGGAGAGCGGCCACTATACGCCGCAATCCACCTACCAGTGTGGTTATTTCTTCGACGAGCTTCCCGGCGCCCGTCTGAATGACTGGACCTATGAATATTTTCAAAGGGATGGCAGGACCATTCCCAGTGGTTTGTTGACTCTGCCCGAGGGTTTGATGCGCTCCTGCAATCCATATTTCTGGCATATCGGTCTCGACCTGTTCAACCTGGGTGAAACCAAAGCCGTCTCCGATATGGCGCGCGGCTTCGGGCTGGGTCACCCCACTGGCGTGGTTGGGCTGGAAGAGGAAGCGGGGCAGATCCCTGACCCCGCCAGCCAGGTGGACGCAGTGAACATGGCCATTGGCCAGGGCGACATTCTGGTCACCCCGCTGCAAGTAGCGAGCTTTATAGCAGCTATCGGCAACGGCGGCAAATTAAATAAACCCCAGCTGGTCGAGGGGATCGCTCCGCCAGACGGTGAGCCAACCCAGCTCTTCAAGCCAGAGGTAATCGGCAAGCTGCCCATCAGTGCCGATAATTTAAAGGTCATCCAGGATGCGTTGGTTGGTGTAATTCGCAATGAGAAGCCGCGTGGCACTGCCTGGCATGTCTTCACCGGGCTGGAGATCCCCGTGGCGGGTAAGACCGGCACTGCGCAATCGGGTTCCGACCTGCCGCATGCCTGGTTCACGGGCTACACCTTCGCCGAGCAGCCCGATAAACCGGATATCGCGGTCGCGGTGCTGGTGGAAAACATTGGGGAAGGCTCCGACTACGCTGCGCCGATATTTCGCCGTATTGTAGAGTTGTATTTCAGCGGGCAGCCGCAGAAGCTGTATCCATGGGAATCTTCCTATAACGTGCCGATCACCGGTACACCGGTCCTGCCCGGTACATCCGCACCTGGAACTCCGGCCCCATAAGCCATGCGTGGTTTTGTCATTCGTGCGCAATCCGGATTTTTTACCGCAGAAACCGAACACGGGGAGCTGGTCTGCCAGCTGCGCGGCCGTTTGAAAAAAGGCCGCCGCATGGGGGATGTGGTTGCGGTGGGTGATTGGGTCCAGGTCACTCCGCTGGGTGGCAAAAACGGCGTTATCGAACAGGTCGAGCCGCGCCAACATATGTTCGCCCGCCTGGCTCCCGACCCACAGGGGGAATATCTGCAGATCTTGATCGCCAATCCAAGCCAGGTGATGCTGGTCTTTGCTTGCGCTGAGCCCGCTCCGCGACTCGGAATGTTGGATCGTTTTCTGGTTATCGCAGAAAAACAAGGCATTCCAGCATTGATCGTAGTAAATAAGATTGACTTGACTGGCCTGGAGGGCGCCCGGGAGGTCTTTGGTCATTATCCGGCCTTGGGTTATGAGGTAGTCTACACCTCGGTCCCTCAGAATTGCGGCCTGGCGGTCCTGCGCGACCGCCTGGCGCATAAAATTACATTGCTCACCGGACCTTCTGGTGTGGGGAAATCCAGCCTGCTGAACGCCATCCAGCCGGGTTTGGGATTGCAGGTGCGTCAGATCAGCCAGGCGACCAGCAAAGGCCGGCATACTACCGTTGTGCGTCAGTTGTTTCCCCTCGAGGGGGGCGGTTATGTCGCCGATACACCTGGGTTGAAGGCACTGGCATTATGGGATATCGAGCCGGAGGAGTTGGATGGCTATTTCCCCGAGCTGCGCTCTCGGGTCGCCGGGTGTGCCTTCAGTGATTGCACTCACGTCCACGAGCCGGCCTGCGCTGTCCGCCAGGCGGTTGAGGCAGACCAGATCCACCCGGCGCGCTACCAATCCTACCTGCGCATGCGCTTCGGCGATGAAGACTGACCGACCTGAATTGAACTTACTATCATCCTTAGGTGTATATTATAGTGACTAAATGCCGAACATTCGGATTGTTTGTTTTATATAGTTGAGTCCCACTCAGTGCTAGTGTTATAATATCCGAAGTGATATAATTGCTCGACACGCCGGATTGAAAAAAGTTGGCCAATAAACTAATTTGAGGAGAAGCGCCTTTCATGGATGTTGCCAACGGACGCAAACCCATCTTAAAGGTTGAAGATCTTATTACGCGATTTAACACTCCAGATGGAACGGTATTTGCAGTAAACGGTGTGAGCTTTGAGTTGTTAGAGGGGGAAAGCCTGGGGGTTGTGGGAGAAAGCGGCTGCGGAAAGAGCGTTACCATGCTCTCTCTGCTTAAGCTGATCCAGTCCCCACCGGGTCGAATCGTCAACGGTAGAGCCATATTTTACGAGAAAGATCTGATTGCCATGAGTCCGGATGAAATTCGTGACATCCGCGGCTCGCAGATTGGCATGATCTTTCAAGATCCAATGACCTCGCTCAACCCGGTGATGCCCATCGGCCGCCAGGTTGCAGAGCCGCTCATGGAGCACCTCAAAATGACCAAGTCCGAGGCGCAGGACCGCGTCATTGAGCTGCTGCGCATGGTGGGTATCCCAGAGGCGGAAAAACGTCTGGGCCAATACCCGCACCAGTTCTCCGGTGGCATGCGCCAGCGCGTGATGATCGCCATGGCGCTGGCCTGTAACCCGCAAATCCTGATCGCTGACGAGCCAACCACCGCTTTGGACGTGACCATTCAAGCGCAGATCGTCGAATTGGTCAAGCGTTTGCGCAATGAATTAGGCATGTCCGTCATCTGGATCACCCACGATCTGGGGGTTGTGGCGGGCATGGCACAGCG
>MGNS01000121.1:17319-28977 GCA_001795165.1 Chloroflexi bacterium RBG_16_57_11 | reverse complement strand
TTATTATTGAAGAGGCCCCGGTAAAACTGTTGTACGCCAATCCCAGCCACCCATATACCCTTGGATTGCTCAACAGCCTGCCTCGCCTGGATGAGGGCGAGCGCCGACGGCTGACGGATATCCCTGGCCTGCCACCGGTATTGCTCGAACAACCCAAGGCCTGTCCTTTCTCTCCTCGCTGCCCGTATGTTTTTGATCGCTGCAAAGAAAATCCGCCGCTGTTTGAAATTGAAATGAACCATCGCTCAGCATGCTGGTGGGATGTGAAGGAAGGAAAGCCGCGCAATGTCTGACAATAATCATCACCCTCTTCTTAAGGTGGATAATTTAGTCAAACATTTCCCGATCCTGGCAGGGGTCTTTCAGCGTCAGGTGGGTGTGGTGCACGCTGTGGACGGAATTAGTTTCGAGGTCCGGCGCAGTGAAACCTTTGGCCTGGTGGGAGAATCTGGGTGTGGAAAATCAACCGCCGGGCGCACAATCTTGCAGCTCTACCGGCCCACAGCCGGTCATGTTTATTTTGAAGGAGCCGATTTGGCGATGATGAAAGGCGAAGATTTGCGCCGGATGCGTCGCCGGATGCAGATGATTTTTCAAGACCCTTATGCGAGCCTGAACCCACGCATGAGTATCGCCGACATTGTGGGCGAACCGCTGATGGTGCATAATATCGCCAAGGGCGCTGAACTAAATGATCGTGTCAACGAAGCGCTGGTCACCGTTCGGCTTAGTCCGACTTTCGCCAGTCGCTACCCGCATGAATTCTCCGGCGGGCAACGCCAGCGGATTGGTGTCGCACGCGCCCTGGCGTTGCAGCCCGAATTCATCGTCTGCGATGAGCCGATCTCAGCGCTGGATGTGTCCATCCAGGCGCAAGTCATCAACTTGCTGGAAGACCTTCAAGAAAAATTTGACTTAACTTACCTGTTTATTGCTCACGATCTCTCGGTCGTTCGCCACATCAGCGACCGGGTTGCCGTGATGTATCTGGGTATCCTGGCTGAAATGGCCTCGCGCGATGAGCTCTATAACCACCCGCTGCATCCCTACACCCAGGCGCTGCTTTCGGCCGTGCCGGTGCCGGATCCGGTGGTGGAAGAGAAACGCCAGCGCATCATCCTGGAGGGCGACGTGCCCAGCCCGGTCAATCCGCCGTCTGGTTGTCGTTTTCGCACCCGCTGCCCACTGGCGCAAAAAATTTGTGCGGAACAGGTGCCCGTATGGCGCGAGGTCGCCTCGGATCATTGGGTCGCCTGTCATTTAGTTTAGTTTTGGATGCTACGTGACCTTACGTGCATCGCAAATCTAAAACCCGAAAAGGTAGGACAAGGCTTCAGGCTTGGTTGAAAAGGAGGTGGTGATTAGCATCCGATAATGATCGATAGGCTTGAACCATTGACGGAACATAAACGTATTGGAACCAACACTTTTTTGAGGAGAAGAAACATGCGTAATAAATTCTATACCCTGTTCTCGCTGGTAATCCTGGCGAGCTTTGTGTTAGGCGCATGCGCTCAGCCGCCGGCGCCTACCCCCGAGACGATCATCCAGACCGTCGTTGTAGAGAAGGAAGGTGAGACGGTCATCCAGACGGTCGAGGTCGAGGTGACCCCGGTTCCCGAGGAAGCAGCACCGGTGGAATTCAAATCCAAAGACCCGACCACGTTCATCAACGCCTCAATTGGTGAGCCTGACAGCCTCGATCCGGCCTTCGACTATGAGACCGCCGGCGGCGAGATCCTGCAAAACGTCTACGAAACCCTGGTCACCTACGAGGGCAACTACGAGTCCAAGCTGGTGCCGCTGCTGGCTGAATCCTGGGAGGTTTCTGAAGACGGCAAGACCTATACTTTCAAGATGCGCCCCGGCGTCAAGTTCCACAATGGCAACGAGATGAAGGCCTCCGATGCAGCTTACGCGTTTGTGCGTGGCTTGCTGCAGGGCGGCACGAACTCCCCGCAGTTCCTGGTCTTCGAGCCCTTCTACGGCGTCGGCACGATTGACGTCGCCGAGGCGGTCGAAGCAGCGCAGTTGTTTGGCGTTGAAGCGCTGGCCGATGGCATTGGCGCGGAAGAATACGCCGAACTCCCCTTTGCGCTGTACGACGATGTTGATGCTATGAAGGCCGTCGATCCGGAGATCCTAAAGGGCGTCTGCGAAGACGCATATGCCAAGGTCGCCGCTGACGACGCCGCCGGCACCGTCACCATGACGCTGGCGCAGCCCTGGGGTCCTTTCCTGGTCACCATTGCCGGCTATTGGTCCTCGGTCATGGACCCGGCCTGGGTGGCTGAAAACGGCGGTTGGGATGGCTCGTGCGACACCTGGCAGAATTTCTACGCCATCCCGCCCGAGACCAACCCGATCAATGCCGTCGCCATGGGCACCGGACCCTTCAAGTTCGATCACTGGACCCCCGGTGAAGAGGTCGTGATGGTCCGCAATGACGACTACTGGCGCGAGCCCGCCAAGCTCGAGCGCGTGGTCATCCAGAAGGTGGACGAATGGAGCACCCGCTTCGCCATGCTCCAGGCCGGTGATGCGGATTGGGTCTATGTACCGGTGGAAAATCGCTCCCAGGCGGATGAGATGGTCGGCGAGGACTGCCAGTGGAACATGGATACCTACGACTACGATTGCCAGGAAGTCGATCCGACCCAGCCTCTCCGCCGCACCATGGCCAAGCCCGGAAACACCCGCTCGGATGTGTTCTTCAACTTTGCGGTCGCCAACCCGGACGGCAGCAACACCTACCTGGGTTCTGGCGAGCTGGATGGCAACGGCGTTCCTGCCGACTTCTTCAACGATGTCCACGTCCGCAAGGCCTTCAACTACTGCTTCGACCATGAGACGTACATCAACGACATCTTCCTGGGTGAAGCGGTACAATCGAAGAGCCTGGCGGTGCCCGGCATGCCCGGTTACAACGAAGATGATCCCACCTATAGCTTTGACCTGGATAAATGTACCGAAGAGTTCAAGCTGGCGGATGTCGACAAAGATGGCGTCCCGGCCGGCGAGGATCCCGATGATATCTGGGAGACCGGCTTCCGCCTGCAGGGTTCCTACAACACGGGCAATACCACCCGCCAGACCATCGCCGAAATCCTGGCCCAAAGCCTTTTAACGGTCAACGAGAAATTCATTCTCGAGGTGGTAGGCCTGCCGTGGCCGGCCTACTTGCGCTCCATCCGCGCCAGCCTGGCCCCGATTTTCTTTGTTGGCTGGCACGAGGACTTCCACGATCCGCACAACTGGTACGTGCCTTACCTGGTAACGACCTATGCTGCCCGCCAGAACATCCCTGCGGAGATCAAGGACACTTTTGTTCCCTTCATCAACGAGGGCGTACTGCTTGCCGATCCTGAAGAGCGCAATGCGGTCTACCGCCAGCTCAACCAGGCGGTCTACGACAACCCGCCTGGCATCACCCTGGCGATCGGCACCAGCCATGGCTTCATGCCGCGCTACGTCCAGGGCATGAACTACAATGGCTCCTGGAGCCAGTTCTATTACTACCCGATGTGGGAGGAATAGAAGCTTAGTTTAGAAGGATGGGAAGCCTGGAAACAGGCTTCCCATCTGTTCACTAAAAGGTTGATTTTTTTCTGCGGAATAAGATGAAAAAAACATCTTATTTCGGATAAAAAAATCCTCAGGAGGTGCGCATGACAGCCTACATCATTCGACGCCTGTTGTTGGTGCCGGTCCTGTTATTCGGCGTGACGGTGCTGATTTTTGGGATGCTGCAGTTTCTGACCCCGGTGGAGCGCTCGGCGCTGTATGTTCGCGATATCCCCAAGACAGAAAAGGCATTGGATGGCATTATCAAGCGCTATGGCCTGGATCAGCCGATGTATGTCCAATACTGGCGCTGGCTGGTCGGTAAAGAAGATCAGGTCACCGGCAAGCGCGTCGGTGGCATCCTTTTCGGCGACTTTGGTTATTCGCGCGTCGGCTCCGAGCCGGTCATTAATTTGATTAAGCGTCGTTTTCCCAACACGCTTGACTTGACGCTCTGGGCGGTGTTGCCGGTGATCCTGGTGGGGATCTGGCTGGGCGTCCAATGCGCGGTGCATCAGGACACATTAATTGATCAGGCTGGCCGTATTTTCAGCATCGTCGGCGCCTCCTTCCCCACCTTTGTGTTTGGCCTGCTGGTGCTGATGATTTTCTACGCCAATTTGGGATGGTTCCCCCCTGGCCGTCTATCCGATTGGGCAGTCATTGTTGTCGCCTCACCTGGATTTAACAATTACACCTCGCTGATCACGATTGACGCACTGCTCAATGCGCGCATCGATGTTTTCTGGGACGCCATGCGGCACATGATCCTGCCCATCTTGACCCTTGCGTACCTCAACTGGGCGGTCTTCCTGCGCGTCACCCGCTCATCGATGTTGGAGACCCTGCGCCAGGAATATATTACTACGGCGCGCTCCAAGGGTCTGCGGGAAAACGACGTGGTCCAGAAGCACGCCCGCCCAAACGCCATGATTACGGTGGTCACCCTGGCGGGTTTTACCGTGGTGGGGTTGATGGGAGGCGTGGTGATCACCGAAACGGTGTTCGACTATCCCGGCATTGGCAAGGCGGCAGCCGATGCTGCAGCCCAAATGGATGTGGTGACCGTCCTGGGGTTCGCCCTGTTCAACGGGATGATCCTGATTGTGGCTAATCTGGTGGTAGACATTATCTACGCGGTGATTGACCCTCGCGTGCGCCTGTCCTGAGGAGGCCTGATCCATGGAAAATATTACTTTGGAAAAACCTATCCCGATCGGTGAAAGTAAACTTCAGGGTGAAACTGTTACTTTACGCAAGATAGGCCGGGTGGAGCGGGTCCTCGGGCCGGACAACTATCGTGTCCTAAAAGGGATGTTCAAGACGCCAGCCTCCATATTCGGCTTCATTTTGATCGCGCTTTTTGTGCTCATAGCGATTTTCGCGCCGCTGATTGCGCCGCCTGTGAATCCGAATGACCCTTTCAAGATCCCGCGCGATGGCTTCAAGTCTGACCCTCAGCCCATGATGTCCCCCTGGAACCGGAATGCGCCTCCGTTGCCCTTCTGGTGGGGCATCATGCCGACCGACGATTGGGTGCACGTCCTCGGAACCTCTCAGGGACAGTATGACGTCTTCTATGGGATCGTCTGGGGTACTCGGACGGCCTTCAAGACGGGCACCGTGGTCGTTCTTGCGACGTTGTTGATCGGCATCCTCGTCGGCTCGGTTTCTTCTTTTTATGGCGGCAGGGTGGACAACGTCATCATGCGCATCGTGGATGTTTTCCTGACCCTGCCGTTCATCCTGGCTGCGCTGATCATGGCGGCTGTGCTGACACCGAGAATTGGGCGTACTCTCGTTCCAGCCATGCTGGCTCTTATCACGTTTGGCTGGATGGGATATTCGCGCATCATCCGGGGGGATATCCTCACGGTCAAAGAGCGCGATTATGTGATGGCTGCGCGCGTGGTCGGTGTAAAAGACAGGCGGATCCTCTTTCGCCACATCCTGCCCAATGCGATCTTCCCCACCATCGTGCTGGCGTCCTTGGCCATCGGGGATGTCGTGCTATCCTTTGCTGCCCTCTCTTTCTTAGGTATTGGCACAGAAGTTGGTTTTGCCGATTGGGGCCAGCTGCTGTCCTTCGCCCGTAACTGGATTATCAGCCTGGATGAGTACTGGTATATCATCGTCTGGCCGGGCCTGGTCCTGACGATGTTTGTTATGGGCTGGAACCTGGTAGGCGACGCGTTGCGCGACGTGCTCGACCCCCGCATGCGAGGAAAGACTTAGATCTTTGGGTTTGCCAAAGCAGATCATGATCTCTTCTGGAATAGCGTTGCTCATGGCGACGCTATTCTTGCAAACAGGGAGGACGCGCTCGATTCCCCTCCAGGCCACGGTCACGCCGACCCCCGATCGGCTCGCACCGCCTACCTTGCCGGCCACACCATTACAGGCTGATTATGGGGCGAAGGAATTTTGGTCCCGCTGCCTGCCCTGCCATGGGGAGCGCGGTCAAGGTCTGACCGACGAATTTCGCCAGACCTATCCACCCGAAGATCAAAATTGCTGGATGTCGGGATGCCACGGGGCTCGCCCTTACCCGGATGGATGGACTATTCCGACCATTGTGCCACCCGTCATTGGCCCAACCTCCTTAATTAAATTCCAAAACGCCCAGGTGCTACACGATTACATCTGCGCGGCCATGCCTTATCAATGGCCCGGGACCCTTGCAGATGAGACCTGCTGGCAATTGACCGCCTACCTGACCCGCCAAAACGGGCTGTGGGACGGCGCCGGTGAGCTCAATCAAACCAATGCGGCTCAATTGGCTTTTCTCGACCCGTCTGCCACGCCGGCTTCGTTGCCTGCTTCTACGCCGACGCCTACGGCTGCTCCCACGCTGGTTCCTGCGGCCGCAGGAGAATCTAACCCATCTGTACGGATTGTGATCATCCTGGCAGCGGCTGTCCTGGTCTTGATTTTTAGCCTGTTTTTTATCCGCCGTGGCTTATCTGGATGATCATGGTTGAAACGCCCTGAGCGAAGCGTTCTGTGCGTCCTCGAAGGGTGCGGCGATTGCCGCTCAGCAAGCTGCTCCGTTCAGGATACTTGGCCGCTTTCTGACAGAAACCGTTGTCCCGGTGTTTGGTTTTCTCAATAGAGCACCTCTTTTGTGGTATGATTTAAAGAACAACAAAGTTGCAGGGTATAAAATGACAGAATCCAGCGACGATAAACTGGTTCTACAGCTTCAGAAGGGTAACCTGGAAGCGCTTGGTTACCTGTATGATCTATATCAACGTAAAGTCTATCGCACTGCACTGGCCATCTCCGGCGATCCTGACACGGCTGAAGATTTGACCCAGGATGTCTTCTTGCGGCTTTATCGCTTTGCCAATCATATCGACACCAGTCGACCCCTGGAGCCCTGGCTGTATCGCATGACTGTGAACCTGACCTACAGCTGGATCAAACGGAACCGCCGCTGGCTCCGGCCATTGGAGGATCTGGCGGATTGGTTGGCAGGCACCGGCGCATCTTTGCAGGAACATGTTGAATCGCGGGATGATTGGGACCGGGTCCAACAGGCTGTCGTGAACCTCCCCTTCCCCCAAAGAGTAGTTATTGTGTTGTACTATCTGAACGACCTATCGTTGCAGGACATCTCGGAAATCTTGGACGTGCCTCTCGGCACAGTCAAATCGCGACTGCATTACGGTCGCCTGGCGCTGAAGAAGAGCCTGGGTGCGGACGGCGTAACTGTCGGCGAGAAGTTTCCTGATCATGTGTGAAGTGGAAAGGGCTCTCCCATGGACAATCAGTTTGATCCGTACTTGAGCCGCAGCTTGAAAAACTGGGTTAACAATCATCCGCCGTCTACACGAGCGAAGGAGCTGCTTTTACGCGCCGCAACCGAGCTGCCCAGGATAGATAAAGGAAACAACACGACCTGTGCTCATCCGAAAAGTCTCTCCCTGTCCTCTCCTCCTTATACTTACGTATGGTCTTTAAATCCGGCATTTTTATGTGCGGCTCGTTCTCTCTGGCCTTGGCCTAGCCGTCTGGCCTGACGCCTCCCGCCCGCCATATCTGCTCCCTGTATGATGTCCTTTAACTCGATGATAAGGTATTGGCCGCTGGTGCTGTTATTAGCGGTATCTCTGGCATGTAATTTCCCCTCGCCGGCAACACCCACACCCAATTTACTCGCCCCGACTGAGATATCGACTGAGGCGGTTAACCCCACTGTGGCGCCCGAGTCGGGACGCTTATTGACCATCTGCATGGGCCAGGAGTCGGCTTCGCTTTTCTTATACGGCGACGCATCCGCCGCGGCGCGCAATATTCGCCAGGCGATCTATGATGGACCTTATGACGCGGTGGATTTCGAATATTCGCCGGTTATCCTGGAGAGCCAGCCCACCCAGGCGGCGGGCGATGTCCTGCTGGAGCCGGTCCAGGTGCAACCCGGGAGCCCGGTGGTGGATGTCACTGGACGACTGGCCAATCTGGCCGAGGGAGTCCAGGTCCTGCCGGCTGGCTGCAACGATCCGGCTTGCGTGGTAAGTTACACCGGTACAGCCCCGGCTCAGATGGAGCAGATGGTGGTTCGCTTCAAGCTACGTCCTGGCCTGACCTGGTCGGATGGTGCACCGCTGACTGCCGACGATTCGATCTATTCCTATGAAGTGGCTCGATCCCTCTATCCACGCGTGCGCGCCGAGCTGATTGATCGCACGCAATCCTACCAGGCGCTGGACCCGCAAACCGTGGAATGGCGTGGCGTTCCGGGATTCCGCGATCCCAGCTACCCGGCCGGTTTCTTCACACCGCTGCCGCGCCACGCCTGGGGGGATATCCCGCCTGCTGAGCTTGTAGCCAACGAAACGGTCAGCCGCAGCCCGATTGGTTGGGGGCCGTATGTCATACAGGAATGGACTTCGGGCGACCATATCACTTTAAGTAAAAACCCTGCCTATTTCCGGACGGCTGAAGGGCTGCCCGCTTTTGACCAGCTCGTGTTCCGCTTTATCCCCGATCGCGACCAGGCATTGGCTGCGCTGCTGGCCGGCGAATGCGATCTCCTGGATGAGACCAATCATCTGGAGCTACAAGGCGACGCATTACTCGAGCTGCAACAAAACGGCAAAGCTGCGGTGTTCTTCCAACCCGCAGCCGCCTGGGAGCATGCTGATTTCGGCATCCTCTCCTCAAATACTCCCGAGAACGGCGGCCCGCTGCCCCTGTTTGGCTCAAAAGAGATCCGCCAGGCGGTTGCCCTGTGCACCGATCGCCAACGTATGGCCAACGAGCTGTTTTTTGGCCAATCAGCCGTCCCGGATAGTTATATCCCGGCGTCTCATCCACTGTACAACCCCGACAGTCGAAAATATGCCTTCGACCCGGCTGCGGGCGAAGCCTCGCTTGAGGCGATCGGATGGGTAGACGCCGACGATGATCCTGCTACCCCCCGCCTGGCGCAAGGAGTGGCGGGTATCCCGGATGGCACAACCCTGGAATTTACATTCCTGACCACCGGTGAAGACGAGAAGCAGCGCGCGGCAGCCATCCTCCAGGAGTCACTGGCGGGATGTGGCATCGAGGTGAACATCAGCGCCCAACCGGTTGAGACTCTTTATGCTCCTGGCCCAGAAGGTCCGCTTTTCGGTCGCAACTTTAGCCTGGCGCAGTTTGGTTGGGTCTCTTCGATCGAGCCCTCCTGTTATCTTTATACCAGCCAGCAAATCCCGGGTCCTTACCCGGAGTATCCTAAGGGCTGGGGTGGCGCCAACCCCGGCGGCTATAACAGCCCGGATTACGACCGGGCGTGCCAGCAGGCGCTTTTTACTTTGCCGGAAATGCCCGAACATCGCCAGGCTCATTTTCAGGCCCAGGCGATCTTTACCGAAGATCTCCCGGCGCTGCCACTCTACCAGCGCCTGAAGCTGGCAGCCGCGCGACCGGATTTTTGTGGCCTGGCGCTCGACTCATCCACGGAAAGCGGGCTATGGAATCTGGAGAGTTTGAATTATGGTGAGGGTTGCGTTCCATAGTCGAGATAAGTACATCCCTCATAGAGCATTCATTTCATGGTATGATTTTTTTGTTTTTATGTTGAAGAGTTCGTTTTGCAGCCAATATGACTCGCCTGCGGCCTGAGAATGAGAGCAAAACCTGGGTAGTAATCAAAACTAAAACGCCGTTTGCCAGGTGGAGTAAGCTCAATGACTTATAAGCCAGATGCTCCTCGTAATAACAATAACATTTTGGAAGTCAAAGGTTTAAAAACTTATTTCTACACCGAATCCGGGGTGGTCAAAGCGGTTGACGGAGTAGATTTCTCGGTCAAGCACGGTGAAGTTCTTGGGCTGGTAGGCGAGTCGGGTTGTGGCAAAAGCGTGACTTCGTTTTCGATCATGCGCCTGGTTAGCCCGCCAGGCAAGATTATTGAAGGCGAGATCCTATTTGAAGGCATGGATCTGCTCAAGCTGACCGAGAAGGAAATGACCAATATCCGCGGCAACCGGATCTCGATGATCTTCCAGCAGCCCCAAAGCAGTCTGAACCCTGTTTTCAAAGTCGGCGGCCAGATCGCCGAAGTGCTCCAGATCCATCGTCAGATAAAAAAAGGCCAGGATTGGGAGCGTGCGGTTGAGCTGCTCAAGCTGGTGGGCATCCCCGATGCTGAGAGCAAAGCGCAAGCCTACCCGCATCAGATGTCAGGCGGGCAAGCGCAGCGCGTGATGATCGCCATGGCCCTGGCGATGGACCCCGAGCTGCTGATCGCCGACGAGCCCACTACTGCCCTGGACGTGACCATTCAAGCACAAATCCTGGATCTGATCCGCGCCTTGCGCAGCGAGCTGGATACCGCTGTGATTTTGATCACGCATGACCTGGGCGTGATCGCTGAGATGGCCGACAACGTCGCTGTGATGTATGCCGGGTGTATTGTCGAACAAACAGATATAAAGACCTTGTTCGCCAGGCCTTTGCATCCATACACTCAGGGCTTGATAGCCTCGATCCCGGTGCTGGGTGTGGTCAAAGATCGCCTGGAAGTCATCCCAGGCACGGTGCCTAACCTGGTAAATCTGCCGCCAGGTTGCCGGTTCGCCCCGCGCTGCAAGGCGCGCGAGCAGTTTGGGGTGGAAATTTGTACCCGGATCGAGCCGGTTTTGACTACCGTCCAGCCAGGGCATGCGGTGCGCTGCTGGCTGTATCTCGACCACGAAGACCACCGCGCCCCACTGAGCGGAGCGTGACACCACCGGTATCTCCTGCACTTCAAATAATCCCGGCTTCTGGAAAATGAGGATGAGCGAACAACCTGCTGGCGTCATGACGATCGGGACATCCGATAATCGTAAAAATCTGGTGCAAGTCCAGCACCTGGTCAAATATTTCCCGGTCCGTGCTGGCTTATTGCAGCGGATCGTGGCCTGGGTGAAAGCTGTCGATGATGTCAGTTTCAATGTTAAGGAAGGCGAGACCCTTGGATTGGTGGGCGAATCGGGCTGTGGGAAGACCACCGTCGGGCGCACAGTGCTGCGATTAATTGAGCCAACCTCTGGTGAGATCGATTTCAGTGGCATCAATGTCCTCAAGCTGCGTGGCGCCGAATTAAAAGCCATGCGCCGGAATATGCAGATCATCTTTCAAGATCCGTACGCTTCGCTGGACCCACGCATCCCGGTTGGCGAGTCGATCGCTGAAGGTCTGCGGATCCATCGCGTCGGCACAAAAAATGAGCAGGATGCGATTGTGATGGACACGCTCAAGAAGGTCGGACTGGAAGACTATCATGCCCGCAGGTACCCGCATGAATTTTCCGGCGGCCAACGCCAGCGCATTGGCATTGCCCGGGCTTTAGCTTTGCGCCCGCAGTTTATCATCGCCGATGAGCCGGTCTCGGCGCTGGACGTATCGATCCAGTCTCAGGTCTTGAATATTCTCAAAGACCTGCAAAAAGAGTTCCAACTGACCTATCTGTTCATTGCGCACAACCTGAGCGTTGTGGAACATATCTCCGATCGCGTGGCAGTCATGTACCTCGGCAAGATGGTAGAGCTTGCAGAACGTGATGAGCTGTATGCCCGTCCTTTGCATCCATACACCCAGGCGCTGATGTCGGCGATCCCG
>MGNS01000121.1:16245-17306 GCA_001795165.1 Chloroflexi bacterium RBG_16_57_11 | reverse complement strand
GCGCGAGCGCATCATCCTCCAGGGAGATGTGCCCAGCCCGTTGAATCCGCCCAACGGCTGCCGCTTTCACCCACGCTGTCCGGTAGTTATGGGAGGCTGTTCGCAGGCCGAGCCGCCACTTCTCGAGATCAGTCCGGGTCATTGGGTGGCCTGCTTTCGGGTTACTTGAGGGAATCCAACCGTCGATGTCCAACCATCAAATTTTGATTGTTGATGACCAGAGTGAAGTGCGGCGTGTCCTACGCTCGGCGCTTGAAACGCTGGGACATAATCTTAAGATCATTGAGGTTCCATCGGGCGAGGAAGCCATCCTGGTCGTTACAAGCCAGCCGGTCGATTTACTGATAGCAGACATTCGCTTGCCCGGTATCTCTGGCCTGGAGCTGAAAGATCGGGCGCGTAAACGCAGCCCTGAGATGCACCTCATCCTGATTACCGGGATGGCGGATGAGGAGATCCGCCAGAAGGTAGCCAGGGCTGGCGCTGACGCCTATTTCTTCAAGCCCATCGAGATACCCGTTTTTCTCGATACCGTGCAAAAGCTTCTGGGGATAAAAGAGCCGGGTCCTGCGCTATCGACCGAGCTGCAAGAGGCGATGGAGGAGGCTCCGCCTCGACCGGTCCGGGTCCATACGGGTGAGTTGGATCGGTTTATGAAGAAGCGTCTGGCCGATCTGCGTCATGAGACCGGCGCGGTTTGTGTGGCTCTGTTGGATGATCAAGGTCAGGTGCTGGCACATTCGGGCGAGCTTTCCAGCCATTTTAGCAACCCCGGCCTGACCTCATCTCTGGCTTCTGTCTGCAGAGCTGCTGCCAGGGTTTTATCTCATATGGAGGCCGGTGCGCCGTATGACTTTTTTAGTTTTTTTGAGCCCACTTCGATCTATTGCCTGACCCATATTGGTTATACGGTCGGTCTGGTTTCGGTGGTGAACGGCGTCAACTGGGATCCCGAGCGACAGTGGAAGCTGCAGCGCGCCATGCGCGAGGCCGTCCTGGATTTTCGCCAGGCTCGCCCGGATTGGGTTGTGTCTCCACCTGTGACGAATACGATAACCACT
>MGNS01000121.1:5333-16239 GCA_001795165.1 Chloroflexi bacterium RBG_16_57_11 | reverse complement strand
GCCATAGCGCCAGCCGACCATGGACTGGACAATAAATCGCTGGAGACGGACCTGGAAGCGATCTTTACCCAGGCCAATCCTGGGCAGCATAAGCCTGAGGAGGTCGATGCCTTTTGGGAATCCGCTCTGGACCAGTCTTCCGATCTCTCTGGTGGTATGGATGGGATTTCATTTGAGCAAGCTCGCCAGATGGGTCTTGCGCCAATAGACGATTAACGTTAGAATTCTGTTCGCTTTATCTCCAAAAATGGGGATGGGCTTCCTGACTTGGTCATTGGGGCGTGGTGCAACGGTAGCACAGCGGACTTTGGATCCGTATATCCTGGTTCGAATCCGGGCGCCCCAGCCTTTAACGAACGCAATTACCTGTAGAGACGAGCTTCACACGCGGTCCAGGTATGTGATGCTCGTCTTTTGATCTCAAAGGAGCACGGATGAATATTCGCTCGGTCATTCTGGCAGCAGGGCAGGGCACCCGCATGAAATCCAGGTTGCCAAAAGTCTTGCATCCCCTTTTGGGTCGCCCGATGCTGCAATATGCCCTGGATATCGCCGCAGCGGTGTGTCAGGAGCAGCCGGTTGTCATCATCGGTCATGGCGCGCAGCAAATTGAGCAGGCCTTCAATGACAAAGCCCGCCTTGTGCTACAAGAGCCGCAGCTTGGCACCGGGCACGCGGTTCAGCAGGCAGAAGCCTTGCTGCGTGACGAGGCGGATAATATTGTGGTTACCTATGCGGATATGCCGCTCCTGACCGCCGAGACGCTGCTACGCGTAGTGCGGTCTCAAGAAGCGCACTCAGGCCCTATGACGATGCTTACCATGCTGGTGGATGACCCGCGTGGTTTTGGACGCGTCGTGCGCGACCAGCAAGCGCAGGTTACGGCGATTGTGGAAGAAGCGCAGGCTACCCCCGAGCAACAGGCGATCCGTGAGCTGAATGTTGGCGTATACTGTTTTGCCGCTAAATGGTTGTGGGATGCATTGCGCCGGATCCCGCTCTCGCCCAAGGGCGAATACTACCTGACCGACCTGGTGGCGATCGCCGTTGAGGATGGGCTCTCCGTTAGAGCGGAGCTACTCGATAATCCGGAAGAAGGCATCGGCATCAACACCCGCTATCATCTGGCGGAGGCAATGGCCATCATGCGCCAGCGGATCAACCAACGCTGGATGCTGGATGGCGTTACGCTGGTCGACCCGGCGACGACCTATATCGAGCCTGGTGTAACCATTGGAATGGACACTGTGATCTGGCCGAACACACATTTGCTGGGGGATACGACGATCGGCGAGGGATGTGTGGTGGGGCCAAATACCGTCCTGCAGGACAGTCTGGTAGGTAATCACTGCTTGATGGTGGCCTCGGTCCTGGAAGGCGCCAGGCTGGAGGACCAGGTTCAGGTCGGTCCATATTGTCATCTTCGCACAGGTGCCCACCTGGAGCCAGGGGTGCATGTGGGTAATTTCGGCGAAGTAAAAAATTCCCACCTTGGACCTGGGACCAAGATGGGGCATTTTTCCTATATTGGTGATGCAGAGATCGGTCCGAATGTGAATATCGGCGCAGGCACGATCACGTGTAATTTTGACGGCGTGAATAAGAACCACACGGAGATTGCTGCGAACGTGTTTCTCGGGAGCGATACCATGCTTGTTGCCCCGGTTAAGCTTGGGGAGGGCGCTCGGACCGGTGCCGGCGCGGTGGTTACAAAGGATGTCCCTCCATTTACACTTGCTGTTGGTGTCCCGGCTCGAAAAATTCGTAAGTTGGAGAAACGTGACTGACCTGCTAATAGCCGTAGGTGGGATTATTCTTTTGCTGGCGCTCGACCTGATCGGGATCGCCGCTCGCACGAGTTTTTTGCAGATCACCCAGGCGCGCTTGTTGATGCAACGGGAGGAATTTGGCGCCAGGGTCCACAACACGCTGGGTTTGCTCGGCAGGCTGCCACGCCTGCGCGCCAGCTTGAATCTCCTGCTTGTGCTGACGCGCTTCCTGATTGCGGGTATTTCCTTACTTTTTATCTTTACACGCCCGGTCACCTATCCGTGGCTTGCCGCCGGTTTAGGCCTCTTTGTAACAGCCCTGTTGGTCTTCTGGTTGGAATGGGCGGTCGAGCGCCTCGTGACGCGCAACACCGATGCCTGGGCGATACGCCTGACCGGATTCGTGCGCCTGCTGATGGTGCTGGTTGGTTTGCTGCTGGTGCCACTGGCGATTTCCGATGGATCGCCAGGTCCGGTTGAAGTAGCCGGTGGCGTCACCGAGGATGATCTGAAATCGCTGGTGGATGCCGGCCAGGAAGAAGGGGTCTTCGAAAAAGCTGAGCAGCAGATGATCTATTCGATCTTCGAGCTCAGCGACACCGTGGCGCGTGAAATCATGGTGCCGCGCATCGACATGCTGGCCCTGGATGTGGAAACGCCGCTGGTCCAGGCCGTCGATGCGATCCTTCAGGCAGGTTATTCGCGGGTCCCGGTTTATGAAGAAAGCGTCGACAATACTCTGGGATTGTTATATGCCAAGGATTTACTACGCGCCTGGCGAGAAACTGGCCAGATGGAAACGCTACACCGGTTGTTACGCCCGGCATATTTTGTTCCGGAAGGCAAGAAACTGGATAAGTTGATGGCCGAGATGCGCAACCACCGCATACACATGGCCATCGTCGTCGATGAGTATGGCGGGGTTGCTGGTCTGGTCACCCTTGAAGACATCGTGGAAGAGATTTTTGGCGAGATTCGCGATGAATACGATCAAAGTGAAGAGGCGCCTTACCAGAAACTACAAGATGATGGTTATCTCTTCCTGGGACGTATTGCACTGGATGATTTTAACGAAATCATGGGCAGTGAGTTGGTGAGTGATGAAGCTGATTCGCTTGGTGGCTATATTTATGGTTGCCTGGGCCGGGTGCCGAATGTTGGCGAAACGATACGCCAGGACAGATTGCTGCTGACTGTGGAACAGGTCAGTTCTCGCCAAATTCGCAAAGTTAGCGCCCGATGGCTGCCACTTGAGACTCACACTGATGCTAATCGAGATGGTGAAAATGAAGAAAACCCTGGATAAAAACACGCGTGATGAATTGATCCGGACGGCCATCGAAGCCCGGAGGCACGCCTACGCACCGTATTCCAACTACACAGTCGGCGCAGCCTTGCTTACCTCCACTGGGAAGATTTTTTCAGGGGTCAATGTGGAGAACGCAGCCTACCCGACAACGATGTGCGCAGAGAGAGTGGCCGTGTTCAAGGCGATTTCCGAGGGCGAATGTAAATTTGTCGCCATTGCAGTAGTCACCCTAAATGGGGGTGCCCCCTGTGGCTCCTGCCGGCAGGTACTGGCCGAATTTGGATTGGAAACCCGCGTGCTGATCGCCGATGCCCAGGGACAGGTCGTTCGTGAAGCCACGGTTGCTGAACTGCTCCCAGGCGCATTTCGCCCCGAACACCTGTTGGACGATTCACGGGGTCGCTAGCGGGGTCGCGGTGACCTGCAGCACCAACGCCTGAACAATCCAGCCTTCCTCGCCATCCAGAGTCTGAACTTTTTCCCAGGCGGTCCCATCGATCTCGACTGTTTCATCGAGTAGAATTAAAAGCGTACCATTCGCCAGGAAACCGATCGTCTCACCACCTGGCTCAGCCCTGAAACGTACACCTTCGGGCAGATCTGCGCGCACGATTGCCAGGATCGGCGTTGGGGTGGGGGTTAAGGTGGGCGTTGGCGTGGGGGTCATGGTTAATGTGAGGGTGGGTGTAAGCGTGGCAGTCGGTGGGATTGGGGTGGAGGTCAGGGTCGGTGTGAGAGTAAGCGTCGGGGTTAATGTTGGCGTAGGAGTGGGCAGTCCCAGCCTGGCACCCACCACTGCGCTGACGCTGCTCAGCCCCAGTGCCAGGATGACACCAATCAGCGCTACCGCACCTCCCAGCGTATAGCCGAACAGGGTCAGGGGGCGAAACCCCATGATCGCCAGCGTGATGGCCCCCAACAGGATGCTCCATGACAGGTGCAATGCGAACACCACCAGGCCGTCGGGCCATAAATGAGGTATTCTATCTCCCAGGCCGAACCCGGCAGTCACCAGCGGGAGGTACAGCTCATACGCCAGGGCAACACTGGGGAAAGCCAGGACCAGTCGGTTTCGGTCGTTTTCTGCGTGCACGATTGCGGCTGTGGTCAGGACCGCGCTGATGGCAAGTACAAGAAAATTGAGCCAGGAGACTTGAGCGTGTATGACCGCCTGGGTCAGGATAGCCTCATCGCCCTGGTATAAAAAACCCCCTCCTAGCCAGCCGGCCAGGAAAGCCAGCCCGCAACCGATGATCAGCCCCGCTAGACTGCGCAGAAATAACTGGCCTGATCCGACGACCGTGCCCAGGGCGATGCTGATGACCGGCGCCATGAGCGGCGCAAGCGCTGCGCCCAGGACCAACACAGCCGGCGAGCCAAGATATAGCCCGACCGTTAATATGGCTCCTGAAACAAGCGAAAGCAGATAAAAGTCGAACGAAGGTGAAGCCCGGTGGGCGACGTTGGCAATGAAATCAGCCCGCTCGTCTGTATCCAGGGGAGCAAGCAAACGTTGGGCGCGACGCCTGCGCGCAGGCGGCAGGTCGTCGGGATTGTCTGGGGTTTGCTCGATTTTCGAGAAGTTCATTTTCGTAACGTCGCTACCAGGCGAAGTGGATTTTCGATGATTTCTAGCGCAGTGTAGATGTTAGGCACGACCAGGTCGGCTGCGAGTAAAGCCTGGATAGCGGTCCCTTCATTCGACAAGACGCAAATGCCCAGGCGGGAGCATTCCAACATACCGGCGTCGTTTGCGCCTTGTCCGATCGCGACCACTCGCTCTGCACCCAAACGGCGAACGTAATCTGCCTTTTGCTGGCTTTCTTCACCCATTTGGAGGCGCACGGCTTTGACATTTAACTGCCGGTCGATCAGCTCCTGGCGTCCATGTGTGTCCGCGGTCAACAGGTGAAGTTGCAGGCGGTCGCGAAGATCGGTCAAGGCTCGTGCTACCCTATCCAGGAGCTGCCCATCCAAAGCCAGAGTGCCGTTCACATCGCAGACCAGATGCTCGAGCTCGATCAGCCCTTGTCCGGGGATGCTCAATTCGATCATAGCGCTATTATAACCGCGTCATCTCGTGTAAAATAGAAGGCGTTGTCTATACCAGGAGGCATTATCGTGAGCTGTTCTTATCGTCATCCTCAGCACCGTTACAGGAATTATCTGCTCGTCACTGTTTTAATTTTGCTTGGGTTACCAGCCTGCCGCTCCGGCGGGCCGGTCGTAACCTCAGTAATCTCACCTACCGTAGCTCTGACGTTGACCCAGCCAACACCGGTTGAGGTTGCTGTTGCAACTTTTACACCTGCGCCATCTTCCGCACAGGTGATATTAATCGCCCTGCCAGGTTCCGATATCGCCAAAACGGCTGCTCTGCAAGCCACCCTTAGCGAGCTGGCAGAGCAGGATGGCGTAAGCTTTGAAACCGCGACCGACCTGGATCGTTTGCTACTTACCCCGGATACACGGCTGGTGGTGGCAGTGCCGCCCGATCCTGGCATCGCTGACCTGGCCGCTGCAAACCCGCAGGTTCAATTTTTGGCGGAAGGATTTCCGGATGCGCAAGTGACATCCAATCTAAGCATTATCGGCGCAGGCGGTGAGCGACCGGACCAGCAAGGTTTCCTGGCGGGATATCTGGCCGCGGTGATTACTCAGGATTGGCGCGTTGGGACGATCAGCCAGACCGATTCACCGGCTGGAAAGGCCGCCAGTAACGGCTTCGCTAATGGAGTGATATTCTTTTGCGGTCTTTGTCGACCTGCTTATCCTCCCTTTATCCAATACCCGGTGTTCGTTGATTTCCCTCCGGGCGGCGACCCACAGGTTGTGGTGGACGCTTTGGTGGGTAATGCGGTAAAAACGGCTTATGTCCCACCTGGTGTGGTGGATGTTGCCCTGCTAGAAGCACTGGCTCAAGCCGGGATCCAGCTCATCGGCAACGGCGAACCGCCGCCCCAGATCGCCAACCAATGGGTGGCAAGCATCGGCATGGATGAAATGGGCTCTGTCCGCCAGATCTGGCCCCGCTTGTTAGCCGGCGAGGGTGGCTTAAACCTGTCCATGCCGCTTTCACTGGGCGAGCGTAACGCCGCATTATTCAGCCCGGGTCGCCAACGCCTCGTCGATCGGGTGTTGACTGATCTGCTGGCGGGCTATGTGGACAGCGGCGTAGACCCGCAGACGGGTGATATGCGTTGAAATCCCGCTTGTAAAACTTTGTGCACAGCCTACCCTCATGGTACAATATGAAAACTTATTAATCCAAATCCTGCTTACAGCATTGGAGCGAGAGGGAGCCCTATGACGACCGTCCTTGAACTTCGAGGTATTACCAAACGCTTCCCTGGGGTTCTGGCGAATGATCATATCGATTTGACGCTCGAAGAAGGCGAAATTCACGCTCTACTGGGGGAAAATGGGGCAGGTAAAACAACCTTGATGAACATCCTCTATGGTCTTTACCAGCCTGATCAAGGTGAGATTTTAGTCCGCGGTAAGACAATCGATCTTCATTCGCCCAGTGATGCGATCGCCTCTGGGGTTGGCATGGTACACCAGCATTTCATGCTCGTCCCGGTGTTCACGGTGACAGAAAATGTGATGCTGGGAGATGAAGAGGTGAAGACCGGTGGGGTGTTAAACCGCAAGCAAGCCGCCGAAAAGATCCGCCAGATCTCAGAACAGTACGGGCTTCAAGTTGAGCCCGAGGCTTATATCAAAGACTTACCAGTGGGCGTCCAGCAGCGGGTGGAAATCATCAAGCTGCTCTACCGTGAAGCGGATATCCTCATCCTGGACGAGCCGACCGCCGTGCTCACCCCTCAGGAAGCCGACGAGCTTTTCAAGATTATGCGCTCGTTGACCGAGCGGGGCAGGTCGATCATTTTTATCACCCACAAATTGCGCGAGGTGATGGATGTTGCTGACCGCATCACCGTGATCCGCCGGGGTAAAGTGATTGGATCCACTCGCCCATCGGAGGCCGACCAGTCGATGCTGGCGGAAATGATGGTTGGGCGTGCAGTCCAGCTCGAGGTCGAGCGCACCCCTGCCAAAGCAGGCGAGACGGTCATGACGGTTGAAGACCTGGTGGTCCTGGATGAGCGACATCAGGTGGCGGTCGACGGCATCTCGTTCGACGTGCACGCCAGCGAAGTTTTAGGTATCGCAGGCGTGCAGGGCAATGGCCAGACCGAGCTGGTTGAAGCGCTTACCGGCTTGCGCCCACCTATGTCGGGGAAGGTTACTCTGGTTGGACAGGAGATTACCAATGCCAAGCCGCGCCAGATTACTGAGCTGGGCTCTGCTCATGTTCCGGAGGATCGCCAGCGGGATGGCCTGGTGTTGGCTTTCCCGATTCAAGACAATCTGGTTTTGAATACTTACTATCAACCGCCATTTACCAGGGGCGTAGTCATGGATGAAGCGAAAATCCATGAGCAGGCAGATCGCCTGATCCAGGAGTTCGATGTCCGTACACCCAGCGCCATAACGACTGCTGGCGCCCTCTCCGGCGGAAATCAGCAAAAGGTGATTGTCGCGCGTGAATTTAGCCGTCCGATCCGGGTGCTAATTGCCTCTCAGCCAACCCGCGGTCTGGATGTCGGCTCGATAGAATACATCCACGCGCGGCTTATCGCAAAACGGGATGAGGGTTGTGCAGTGCTGGTTGTCTCGTCGGAATTGGATGAGATTATGGGCCTCTCCGACCGGATCGCTGTGATGTACCGTGGGAAGATCATCGAGATCTTGACAGCTGAGCAAGCCACCAAAGAAAAAGTGGGGTTGCTGATGGCCGGGGTCAAACCGGTGGAAAGTTAGGTAAGCGGTTTCAACCAAGGTGATACTCTTACAAAAGGACACCCACCATGGGCGAGGAAAAACTTCCAACTGAAAAAGACACCCGTAACTCAAAAAATGCTGGTAAGGTGCTCCAGGAAGAGCTGTTAAGAGAGGCGACCGGTGGGCACCCACCGCATGTATCTAGAATGAGGCGCATCATACGCGCCCTGGCTATTCCGGTATTGGCGATCTTTACCGCCTTGGTCATCGGCGGCATCTTCATCGTCCTGACCACTCCGGAGTTCTATGCAGCCTGGAAAGTCTCGCCAATTGAGGGGCTAAAGGAAGGCTGGAATATCCTGGTGACGGCCTACTCGGCGCTGTTCACCGGAGCGATCGGCGATCCGCAGAAGATGATCGCCGCGCTTCAAAGTGGGAACCCGCTAGCCATTCGCAAGGCGTTCTACCCCTTCTTCGAGAGTCTGGTAGCCTCAACCCCTTATATCTTTGGTGGCCTGTCGGTGGCTTTGGGTTTTCGCGCCGGGCTTTTCAACATTGGCGCCGAAGGCCAGATATTTATCGGCGCCATCTTTGCTGCTTTTGTCGGCTATGCTGTGAAGGGATTGCCGGGCATCATCCATATGCCGCTGGCTTTCCTGGCAGGCGCAGTGGGCGGTGGCATCTGGGGGATGATCCCCGGTTGGCTCAAAGCCCGCACCGGGGCGCATGAGGTGATCAATACGATCATGATGAACTATATCGCTTTCCGTCTGAGCGATTGGCTGCTCACCGGACTGATGAAGCGCCCGGATTCCCCCAACCCGGTCAGCCCCACCATCGAAAACTCGGCCAAGTTTTTTCGCTTCTTCGGCGAGCCGATCCGCTTTCACCTGGGCTTCTTTGTGGCGTTATTCGTAGCCTGGCTGGTATACTGGTTCTTGTTCAAGACTCGTTGGGGTTTTGATCTACGCACGGTTGGCTCAAATCCGCGGGCCGCCCGCTATGCCGGAATGAGTGTCTCCGCGATGATAATCCTGGCAATGACCTTAGCGGGTGCCCTGGCCGGGATGGCTGGTGGGAACGAAGTCCTGGGCTTGAACTATAACCTGGCTATGGCGTTCTCTTCGGGCTATGGCTTTGACAGTATTGCGCTGGCCTTATTAGGCAACAGTCACCCGCTCGGGGTAGTGCTCGCGGCCCTGTTATTCGGCTTCTTGCGCAACGGCGCGACCAGCATGCAGCTCAAAGCTGGTATCCCGATTGATATCATTTCCATTTTCCAGGCGCTGGTCCTGGTCTTCATCGCCACCCCGGCGATTATCCGCACGATCTATCGCTTGAAAGCGCCTGCCGAAGGCGAAGGCGGCATCATGGTGACCGGTTGGGGAGGCAACTAGACGATGGCAACGACAACTTTACGACGCGAAATGGAATATGTTGCCCCGACACGCCAGCGGGTGATGGGTGGGATCTTTGTTGCTGCGGGGCTGATCATTTGGTGGTTTTTTAGCCGCGCAGTCGAGCCGGACGCGGTAACCAAATTTGGCATGACCTCCGGTGGATTAAAATCTACCATGCCGGATTTGGTTATCCCCACCCAGCTCACGCTCAACATCCTGGCGATCGCTTGCGTGGCTCTGGGCATCTACCAGCTTGCCCGGCCGCAAGGTTTTGGCAGGCGCACCAACCTGGTGCTCGGCCTGGTGGCTGCCATGTTCGTCTTAGCCTTCCTCACCTGGGCTGCAGCGGGCAAGTCGCTCAACCTGGCGGGCCTGTTCAATTCGACGCTCTCCAAAGCCGTCCCGTTGACTCTGGGCGCGCTATCGGGCATCTTGTGCGAGCGCGCCGGGGTTATCAACATCGCCATCGAAGGCATGATGCTGATGGGCGCAATGACGGGCGCGCTGGTCGGCAGCATTACCGGTAGCCTCTGGATTGGTCTATTGGCGGCTGTGCTTTCCGGCCTTGTGCTCGGTCTGGTGCACGGTGTCCTTGCCATAAAGTATAAGACTAACCAGATTATCTCCGGCACGGCGATCAACATTTTCGCCACTGGCTTGACATCCTACGTGTCTGCCCGTTTCATGCAATCCTACCAGGAGCTAAACAATCCTGGCACCTTTGGACCCTGGGAAATCCCCGGGTTGTCGAGCATCCCCTTCTTTGGACCGATCCTGTTCAATAACAACGTTTTCGTCTACTCGATGTTCATCTTCCTGTTCCTCATCCAGTTCGGCTTGTTCTACACCCGCTGGGGCCTGCGCCACCGTGCGGTGGGCGAGCACCCGCGCGCGGCCGATACTTTAGGGATTAATGTCTTCCGCACACGCTACATCGCCGTGTTCCTCGGCTCGATGATGGCGGGATTTGCCGGTGGTTACTTCACACTTGGGGCTGTGGGGCGCTTCGACGAAGTGATGACCGCCGGGCGTGGCTTTATCTCCCTGGCAGCGATGCTCTTCGGCAACTATATGCCTTTTGGCGCGTTTGGCGCCGGGTTGTTGTTCGGCTTTACCGACGCTCTGGCCACTAGGTTAGCCATTCTGGGTGTGAGGATCCCCTCGCAATTCCTGCTCATGACGCCATATATCGTCACGATGGTGGTGTTGGCGGGTGTAGTTGGGCGCGCCCAGGTGCCCGCGGCGGATGGCGTGCCATATGAAAAAGAAGGCGGCTGAAATTCAGCCTGCACCAAAGTCTGAAAAATTCTGCTAATAATTGCGGCCCGTGCGGGCCGCAATTTTATTGTATCGGGTAAATCTGGTCAGGAAATCCATGTCGATTTAAGGTAAAATCGCCCTTATTTAACCAATCATGATGGATGGAGACAGTATTGGAAAAACAACGCATACCGGTGGCTGTGTTGGGCGCGACGGGCGCGGTTGGTCAGCGCTTCGTCCAGCTTCTTGATCAGCACCCCTGGTTTGAAGTGGTCGGGTTGACTGGCTCGGACCGGGCGGGCGGTCGATCCTATGCCGAGGCATGTCATTGGATCTTGCCTGAACCGATGTCGACCTGGGCGCGCAACCTGGTGGTGCTA
>MGNS01000121.1:0-5323 GCA_001795165.1 Chloroflexi bacterium RBG_16_57_11 | reverse complement strand
CCGTTCCGGTGGATGTGCCTCTGGTATTCTCCGCGTTGCCATCCAGCGCTGCGCTGCAAGCTGAGCCGGCTTACGCGCAGGCCGGCAGCGTGGTCTGCTCAAACGCATCTGCTTTTCGCGACGAGCCAGACGTGCCCCTGGTGCTACCGGAAGTCAATCCGGATCACACGGCTCTGGTGGATCGCCAGCGGCGTGAGAGAGGTTTTCGCGGTTTTATTGTCACCAATCCCAACTGTACCAGCACCGGTATGACCGTCGCGCTTAAAGCGCTTCAAAACGCGTACGGCCTGATCAAAGCGTTCGCCGTTTCCCTGCAGGCGCTCTCTGGAGCGGGATATCCTGGCGTGGCCTCGCTGGATATTCTAAACAACGTCATTCCGTACATTGCCGGAGAAGAAGAAAAAGTGGAGCTGGAGCCCAGGAAGATGCTTGGCGCGTTCCACCAGGACCGCATCGACCTGGCGAGCCTGACGATATCGGCACATACCAACCGAGTAGCGGTGTCAGATGGGCATACCGTTTGCCTGAGCGTTGAGCTGGAAACGCCCCCGCGGGATTTTGGCGAAATCGCCCGGACCCTGGCTGGTTACACTGGCCCGTCGATCAGCCGCGACCTGCCCTCGGCGCCGCACCCCGTCATCCGGGTGATGGATGAAGCTGACCGCCCGCAGCCCAGGCTGGACGTGAACACGGGTGATGGGATGACTACCGTGGTGGGGCGTCTGCGACCCGATCCGTTGTTTCACCTCAAGTTTGTGGTCTTATCGCACAACACCATTCGTGGCGCAGCCGGGGCCTCGATCTATAATGCTGAGCTTTTGTTGAAGCAAGGCCTGCTTGAATCTGCTCCGTCCGGCTTGACATAGATCTCCAAACTGTGGGTTGAGGGGGAGTAAGTTACCCATTGACGTAGGAGGATCAAGGATTATAATCTTAGTTACTTACACATAGTTAGTAAGTAATTCCAAAATCCCATGGTACAAGACTACTCCCTGAGGACGATTGATGCGACGCAGATGCGGCAGGTTAATCGATCTGCCATACTGGAGCTTGTCCGTCAAAGTAGCCCAATTGCACGCTCTGAAATTTGTAAACTTTTAGGATTAAGCATGCCTACCGCCATCCGCATCGTCGATGAGCTGATTGATGATGGGTTGGTAAGATTGACTGGCGAGACGGCTGGCAAAACAGGGCGTCCACGCCAGCTTTTGAGATACAACCAAGACGGGGGTATTGTCATAGGCATTGACCTGGGCGGTACCAGCCTGTATGGGGCGTTGGCAAATATTGGCGGAGAGATTCTAGGAGAGCTCTATGCCAGCCAGCAGGGATTATCTGCTGAAGAAAATTATTCTTTGGTTGTACAGATGATCCAATCTCTGGTCGAGAAGTCGATCCAGCAAAAACAAACACTGCTTGGGATTGCCATTGGGGTTCCAGGTGTAACCCAGGCCGGGTCAGGGATGGTGGAATGGGCGCCCAGCCTGAACTGGCGAAGATTTTTCCTGAAAGATCGTATTGCCGAGTGTTTTCAATTACCGGTGGTTGTGGATAATGATGTAAACCTGGCAGCGTTGGGTGAATTGTGGTTTGGCGTTGGCAGGGGCGTTCGAAATCTGGTCCTGTTATCGATTGGCACCGGTGTTGGGGCGGGAATTGTGATCGATGGCATGCTCTATCGCGGTCACAATAGCGCCTCCGGCGAAGTGGGTTATTTCATCCCCGGCATCGAAGCTCTTGGCCAGCGCTATGAACAGTTTGGGGCAATGGAAGAAATTATTTCCGATATCGGCCTTGTCAGACGAGCACGCACACGCTTATCCAACATACAGCCCGAGATGGCTCTCGGCTCACTGACCGCTGACGATATCATTTCTGCCGCGCGGCGAGATGAACCCTGGGCAAACCAACTCATTGGTGAAACTGCTGACTACCTGGGGATGGTCATCGCCAACATTGCTACCTTGCTCGATCCGGATCTAATCATCTTGGGGGGTGGTATATCTGGTTCTGCAGACTTGCTTATCCCCCAGATTATTTCGCGGATTGAGGGGGTAATCCAACATATCCCACGCCTGGAAGCCTCCTCGCTTGGCGCCAGGGCGACGGTGATGGGCGCAATCTCTACGGTTTTACATTTGACAAAGGATTATTACGTTGTTCGGCGTTTATGAAAAAAACTCCAGGAAAAGGATTGCCAATTATGGAAAAGCTTGCTATTCTCGGCGGAAAACCTGCCAAAACAAACGACTTTCCAACCTGGCCTCAGTATGACCAAAAAGAAGAAAATGCGCTAATGGAAGTTTTGCACAGTGGCGTCTGGTGGCGGACGCCCGGCACGAAAACCCTAGAATTTGAGGGTTTGTTTGCTGAGTATCATCAAGCCAGGCATGGTATTGCCTGTACCAATGGCACGGCTGCCCTGGAAATTGTTGTGGCAGGTCTTGGCATCGGTTTGGGTGATGAGGTGATCGTTCCCGATTACACCTTCGTTGCCAGCGCCAGCGCAGTGCTGTTTGCTGGTGCGATGCCCGTGTTTGTGGATATTGACCCACACACGTACGGTATAGACCCCGAGAAGGCGGAGGCGGCTATTACGCCGCGCACCAAGGCTATCATTGCGGTCCATGTTGCTGGTCACCCTGCTGACCTGGAGCGGCTGGGAGAAATTTGTCGTATCCACAACCTTTTCTTGATTGAAGATTGTGCTCATGCTCATGGGAGTGAATGGATGACCAGGCGGGTCGGTAGCATTGGGATTGCAGGCACATTCAGTTTCCAGGCCAGCAAATTAATGACCGCCGGCGAGGGGGGGATGGTCATCACAAATAACGATGATCTGGCGGTTCGCCTTCGTTCTGTACATGACTGTGGTCGTATGCCGGGACGCTGGTTTTACTCGCACTATATCTACGGTTCTAACTATCGTTTAAGTGAGTGGCAAGGCGCTGTATTGACCCAACAGCTCAAGCGCCTCGATGAACAGGCTGCCCGGCGGAGCGAAAATGCGGCTTATCTAAACCATGCCCTGGCCGAGATTGGCGGCATCCGCCCGCAAAGCCTCGACCCGCGCGTCACCCGCAACGGACATTACTGTTATATCTTCCATGTTAATCCGAAAGCCTTTGGAGGTCTGAGCACAGAGAAGTTCATCCAGGCGTTTAACGCCGAGGGCATTCCAACACAGGCCAGCTATCCTCCGGTGCACCTGCTGGATGTTTTTCAGAATGGAGAATTCAGGAAGCGCCTGTCTCCCGAGGTTGCTAATGGGCCCTTCGACTTCTTGAAAGCGGATTATCCGGTCAGCCAGGACGCCGCTGAAAACACGGTTTGGATGGTGCATCGTACCTTGTTGGGCGACGAACAGGATATGGCGGAAATTGTTGAAGCAGTTAGAAAGATCCAACATCACCACCGGGAGTTAATCAACGCATGAGCGCCAGGCCAGGCTTGGAAATTTTTTCTTGGAACCAAACAGGTTATAAGCCGCTGGTTTTCAGCCATGATTGGCAGGTGGCGTTACTGAATTGGGAGCCCATCTTTGATCTGGAAAAAGCAGGTCAAATTGAACGCCATAATCATACCGACGAGGTATTTGTGCTGGTGAAGGGCAGGGCTGTGCTATTTTGCATCGCACCAGACGGAGAAATGCAAGTCGAGAACATGCTTCCGAATGTGGTTTACAACGTTACTAAAGGCACGTGGCACAACTTGCTTTCTACTCGAGATGCTACCTGGATCATCGTTGAAAATCGTGATACCCACCTGAGCGATGCGGAATATCGCCAACTCTCTAGCAGCGAGAGATCTTATTTGCTCTCATGTTTGCCAGAATGGATCGAAGGATGAGTAGTTGCCCATGATCAAACCTCGCATTGGATGCTATGCTGTTTATGAACCCCCTGAGGAAGGTTGGGAAAACTGGGAGGACCGGTTTACTCAGATCAATCGGGAATTGACCGATCAAGGAATGGAAGTCATTGCAGCACCTGAAGCTGTGAAAGATCTGGAGTCACTGGCGCGCGTATCCGACTTCTTTAGTGGACAGAACGTGGACATGCTCCACGCTTTGATCATCACCTGGTCTTTCGATCATTATACGCTTGAGCTGCTTCAACGCTTTGCCGTTCCGGTGGCTATCCGCGCCATACCGGGTATACGCACCGGCTCCATTGTCGGCGCCCAACAGTTGGCTTCTGTTCTGGCGGATATCGAGCAGCCATATCATGTGTATTACGGTGAGATAGGGGACATCCACGTAGCTCAAAGTGTAGCGGTTTATGCAAAAGCTTGCGCCATCCGGAGCAAGCTGCGCCGGGCGCGCATGGGTGTGATCGGCCGCCGTACGGAAGGGATGACCCCAACAGCTGTGGATGAAATCGAGATATTACGCCTGTTTGGGGTACGCCTGATCCATTATGGGCTGGATGAGCTTTTAGAGCGGGCGGAGTTGATCAGCCAGGATGAAGCCTCCGAAAGTTGGATTCGCTTCAGATCGGCCGCGACCGGGGTGCTGGCCAAAACAGAACACGGCCTCCAGACCGCCCGCAATTATCTGGCCTGTAAGCAGATCATTTCGCAGCAGGGTTTGAGCGCGCTGACGATTGGGTCCTACCCCAAATGCCAGGGAACAATGTGTATCCCGATTGCCTGGCTAAATGAAGAGGGGATCCCAACCGGATGCGAAGGCGATGTCAACTCGACCCTGAATATGTTCATCCTGAGCCAGCTAAGTGACGAACCGGTGCATTTTGGTGAGATGTTAGCGCTGGATGAGCATGCAAACACAATCGTCACCTCCCACTGTGGCTGTGGCTCTCCCTCGTTGGCGGATGCGCGTGGTTACCAGCTTACACCGGTTCGGCTGGCCCACAGTGGGGTGTGCATCCGCTATTCAGCCAAGCCTGGTCCGGTCTCATTTGTCAACCTGGTGGGGCGCAAGAATAATTATCGCCTGTGCGCCATCCAGGGCAATGCCGTGCAAACCGAGATGGTTTTCGAAGGCAACCCGCTGAAATTTGTCCTGGCGAGCCCGATCCGTCATGTCTGGGCGCAGGTGGATCGCTATGGCTTTGGGCATCACTGGATGACGGTCTATGCTCACGTTGCCCCTGTGCTTAAGGAGCTGTGCAGATTGATCGGTTTTCTGGGGGTCTTTCCAGATTTCAACGAAAGTGAAATACCGTATGAATTCTCGTGAGCGCCTGCTGAACGCCATCCGCTTCCTGCCCGTAGATCATGTGCCCCTTTACCTGCGCCTGTGGTCAATGGGTGGCAGCGAGGATCATATCCCATTTTGCTGGCGAGAGCAGGTTTCGCGCGC
>MGNS01000120.1:6504-8756 GCA_001795165.1 Chloroflexi bacterium RBG_16_57_11 | reverse complement strand
AAGCCATTGGTTGGAGGTTCGAGTCCTCTCGCGCTCATAAACACCCATATATGGGGGTTATTTATTTATATATCCCATAAATAGCGGTGCTTATTTGTGATTCTTCAATTTTATTTCCCAGAACCATGGATTGACTCTAAACCATGGGATGTCAGCAGGCTCCAAAGGTGTCATGGACCAATCTTCAATTACTAATCTTCTTGACGCCTCGTTGCCCAGTGTTATGATTATCGGATTATGGAAGGAATTGAGCGTAGCCTGGAGCAGAAATCTGCCCAATTGCGCGCCGTGGGTCAAATCTCCGTCGCGCTGGCAGCCGCCTGGAAACTTGAGGAGACGCTGGAGGCGATCACCAGGATCACCTCTCAGGTGATGGCTGTTGATTCGTGCTCGATCTATCTACAAGAGGAGGGCAGCAACCGGTTGGTTCTAAAGGCGACCACAGGACTGGCCCGAGAGGCGATCGGCCGCGCTTCCCTGGGTAGCGGCGAAGGCCTGACGGGTTGGGCTGTCACACACGGGCAGCCGGTCGCGATACGAGATGCTTTGAATGATTCCCGCTTCAAGTTACTGCCGGAGACGCACGAGGAGGGGTTGCGATCGCTCCTGGCAGTCCCACTGAGCGTGCAGGGTCGCATCACCGGCGCCATGAACGTGCAGACGGCCAAAATCCACGATTTCACCAGCGATGAAATCGAACTCCTATCGCTGATCGCCAATCTGGCGGCGGGAGCATTAGAGAAGGCCGCTCTCTACGACCGCATGGCCCAGCAGATCCAGGAACTCTCAACCCTGGCCGAAGTCAGCCGCACCGTCACCTCACCGCTGTATCTCGATGACATGTTAGGCGTGGTGGCCGAGATGGCCGCCCGTGTGATGGGGTCGAAAGCCACCTCCCTTCACCTGGTTGATGAATCCTCTGGCCAGTTCATCCTGCGGGCTACCCACAACGTCAGCGCGGCACATGACCAGTTCGCTCCCATTACGGTGGGGCAGAGCATTGCTGGCCAGGTAGCCGCCAGTGGGCAGCCGGTCATGGTAGCCAATATACACCTCGATGACCGCTATCTGGATCGCACCCTGGCAGAGAACGAAGGCTGGGTTTCCCTCCTGGCAGTACCGCTTGTCGTCCGCGAGAAAGTGATCGGCGTCTTCTCCTGTTACACCAGCAGCTACCACGAATTCAACCCCAAAGAGGTCGAGCTGTTTCAGACTCTGGCAAACCAGACGGCGCTGGCCATCGAGAATGCCCGCCTGGTGATCAACGCAGCCGTTGTGCGCGAGATGCACCATCGTGTCAAGAACAACCTGCAATCCGTGGCGATGCTGCTCCGTCTCCAAAAGGGTGCAGCCCGCGATCTAAGTGCGGAAGATATGCTCGCCGAAACCATTAATCGGATTTTGAGTATCGCTGCCGTCCACGAGACGCTGTCCGAGCAGGGATTACGCGTGGTAGATGTGAAGAACGTGCTGGAGAGAGTCATCCGTTCGGTGGGGGAGACCATGCTTGGCGCCGGGCAGAGGATCAAATTAGAAGTGATCGGCGACCGTCTCATTCTTCCTTCTCGAGAGGCCACTTCCCTGGCCCTTGCAACCAGCGAGCTGGTTCAAAACGCATTGAAACATGCTTTCACGGGCTGTGAAAGCGGGCAAATCCAGGTGTGCCTGGAGGCAGGAACCGGGGAATGCTCTGTGACCGTTGAGGATGACGGAGTGGGCAACGCGCGGCTGCCATCCACAAGCAAGGGGTTGGGATTACAGATTGTGGAAGCGCTGGTCAATGAAGATTTAAAAGGTTGGTTCGAGCTAAACTCATCACCGCAAGGCACCCGGGCGGTGATCCGTTTTCCCGGCCCTGCCGAAGCAGGAGGCAGACCTTGAGAAAGTTAACCATTTTGGTTGCTGATGATGAATCGATTATCCGCCTGGGAGTCAAACAGATCCTGGAAGAGGCCGGGCATATTGTATATACGGCGGAAAATGGGGCTCTGGCGATCAAGCAGGCTGAAAGCTGCACACCCGATCTGGTCATCCTGGATATAAAAATGCCAGAGATGGATGGTTTGGAAGCTGCGCGACTGCTGCTTAGTAATAACCAGGTGCCGGTCATTTTTCTTACGGCCTATGGCGAGCAAGATCTGATCGAACGAGCAGCTCGCCTGCCTGTCATGGGCTACTTGGTCAAGCCGATAAAAGAAGCCGAGCTGTTGGCGATGATTGAAGTGGCTGCTGTTCGCCATGAAGAGCATGCC
>MGNS01000120.1:4950-6487 GCA_001795165.1 Chloroflexi bacterium RBG_16_57_11 | reverse complement strand
AGCCGAATTGGGGAGCGAGCTAGCCTCGCGGCGGATCATCGACCGCGCCAAGGGGCTGCTTATGCAGCGCGAAGGCATCAGCGAGTTAGACGCCTACCAGCGCTTGCAGCAGCGCTCCCGCCAGGAGCGGCGTACGCTGTTGGAAGCTGCAGAAGAGTCCATCCGTGAATTGCTCGAACGCCAGGAATAGAAGGGCTTATGCCGAGATACCATATCCACACCCAACCCGCACCGGCTCCGTTTGAGTATCCCGTCAAATTTCAAAAGGACGAGACCGATTTTTACGTCAAATACGGGCACCGGGTCTTCCCGGGCACTACACAGCGCGGCGACCGCTATTGGACCGCCGAGATCATCACCCAAACCTGGTTCCAGGCAGAGACCGGACGCATTCCTATCAGCGGCGCGGGGTACGGCGGGCCGTTTAGCGGGGAGGGTTTCGAAGGCATGTGGCTGGATATGTCCGAGATCGTGCGCCCCACCCGAGATGGGATCCACGGTCGTGAATACATCTCCACTACCGTCAACCTGGGCGGCGCGCCGGAGATGCTCGAGTTCGACGCTTCTGGGCAACTGGTCACTCCTATGCCCGAGATCCTCGGCCTGCCGCTGCCGGTGGTGTTCGGACCTCTGCCTATCCCGCTGCCCGGTCAGGGCGCCTACCGGGCTCTATCGCTGGCCGCAGAACGCCTCGGTACGCTGTTCATCCTGACTCCCGATTTGCTTGACCTGGCCCCGGAAACAAATCTGGCTTTACGTCTCGATACGGATAATTTTCAATCCCTGGGGGAATTGCCCCAGGAACCGGTTTACGTGGAGATCGAAGAGGAACCCTGGGCGCTCGAACGCTGGAACGCAGCTCGAGAGCGTTGGCCGCATGCCATGGTTGCCTTGCGTCACGCCCTGGGACCGGATAGCCCAGCAGAGGTGGAGCGCCTGCTCCGCCAGGGTGTGCGCCTGTTTCATTTCTATGCGGATGACGAAGGACGGGATCGCGCCGGCCAGCCTCTGCCTGATTCCCTGCGCGCCGTGCATACTTACCTGGTGCAGCAGCGTTGGCGCGACAGCCTGACCTTCCTGGTGAGCGGTGCGATTGCCGCGGCTGAACACCTGCCCAAGGTCATCGCCTGCGGCGCGGATGCGGTTATATTGGACTGGATCCCCATTGTCGCCTGGGGCTGCGCATTATGGGCCGATAGGCAGGCCTGCACGGTGGAGAGACGCGAGATCGACGTCGAATGGGGAGCTCAACGCCTGGTCAATTTGATGGCAGCCTGGCGAGATCAGCTTTTGGAAGCGCTTGGCGCTATGGGGATGCGGGAGGTGCGCCGCCTGCGCGGCGAGGTGGGGCGGGTGATCTTTGAGGAAACCGAGTCAAAGGCTTTCCGCCGCCTGTTCCCTACCAGCGCGCCTTACCGATCTTTCCGACGGCTGCCTGAGGAAGACAGCGGCGAGGGCGATATGCGCTGGACGCACGCTTTGCTCGCTTCTTCTCACCAGCAGGCGCGCGAAGGCTTTCCGAACGGCGAACAAGAAT
>MGNS01000120.1:3052-4841 GCA_001795165.1 Chloroflexi bacterium RBG_16_57_11 | reverse complement strand
CTTCGATTTTAGCCTGCCTCTAAACCGGCGCGGCGATGGGCGTCCTGAGCTGTGCATTCCCCATCCCTGGTACGGAGCGGGGATGTCGTTTGGGAGCGTCAGTTTGCCGGTCATGCTCAGCCGAGCACGCGCCGCTCAGTTTTTGGGCTCCTTCACATCCACCGGCGAGGGCGGCTACCCCGATGCGTTGGTCCCCTATGCAGATCACATCATCACCCAGGTCGCTACCGGGCTCTTTGGAGTGCGCGAGGCAACCATCCAGCGCGCCCGCCTGGTCGAAATCAAATACGCCCAGGGAGCTAAGCCGGGCCTGGGAGGGCACCTGCTTGGCAACAAAAACACGCTAAGCGTTGCACTGGAGCGCGAAGCTGTCCAAGGAACTTCTTTGTTCAGTCCGTTTCCTTTCCACAGTGTGTATTCCGTCGAGGACCATAAGAAGCACGTTGACTGGCTGAAGCAGATAAACCTGCACGCCCTGATCAGCGTGAAGGTCAGTACGCCCACCGATGTGGACATGGTAGCTGTCGGCTCTTATTTCGCCGGCGCGCATATCGTCCACCTGGATGGGGCCTACGGCGGCACCGGCGCAGCGCCCGAGATCGCTAAGAAGAATATCGCCATGCCGATTGAATACGCCATCCCGAAAGTCCATCATTTCCTGGAAAACGAGGGGATCCGCGACCAGCTCACCATCATGGCCTCCGGGGGTATCCGGACGGCTTACGACGTAGCCAAAGCCATCGCTTTGGGAGCGGATGGGTGCATCATTGGGACAGCTGAGTTGGTCGCTATCAGCTGCACCCGGCTGGGAAGCTGTGAGCAAGGGCTGGGCTGTCCGTTCGGCATCACCACCACCGATCCGGAGCGCAGTAAGTTGGTGGACGCGCAGAGCGCCTGGCAGCGGGTCGTCAGTCTGTATACCAGTTGGAAGTGGCAGCTGGCAGGCATCCTGTCTGCGCTTGGGATGAAATCCATCCGGGAGTTACGCGGACGGACAGATGTATTAGTCTATTTGGAGTAACGATCATGGTTTATGGGTACTCTTTGCGAGAACAGACCGATGCTTTATTGAATTCCAGGTCCCGGTTGATAACCGATCTTCCCAGCCAGCCGCGCTCCCCGGAGGCGGCGGAGGGCGGCTGTGGCGTGCTCGGGTTGGCAGCCAATGTCCCCATCCTCGGGCGGCATGTGATCACGGCCAGCCAGCAGATGCACAACCGCGGCAACGGCAAAGGGGGAGGCATCGCTGCCGCCGGGTTGGATGCGGCGCAGATGGGCGTCTCGTCTCAGGTTTTGAGCAGCAACTACCTGATTCAGATCGCTTACATCGATCCGCAGGCGCGGGCAGAGGTGGAGCGCGAGTGCTTGCTGGGACGCTTCGACATTACCAGGGCGGACCCGGTTGAAACTGTGGACGATTATCGCGCCATTGCCGGGTTGGAAATGCGCCCGCCCGACGTGGTGCGCTACTTTTGCCAGCTCAAGCCGGAGGTGCTGGCGCGCTTTGCCGAAGAAAACGGCTTGCGCCACTTGCCAGCCAGGCAGGTGGAAGATGAGTACATCTACCAGAACAGCTTTCGCCTCAACCAGCGATATTACTCCAGCCTGGGGGAAAAGCGCGCTTTTGTCTTGTGCCACGGCCGCGACCTGCTGGTGTTCAAGATCGTTGGCTATGCCGAACAGGCCATCGCCTACTACCAGCTGGATGAGCTGGCTGCCCATGTCTGGATCTCCCACCAGCGTTATCCGACCAAGGGGCGTATCTGGCATCCCGGTGGTGCGCATCCCT
>MGNS01000120.1:2696-2947 GCA_001795165.1 Chloroflexi bacterium RBG_16_57_11 | reverse complement strand
GAGCGTACTGTTGTTCGATCTGTGGGAGCGGGTCTATGGATATCCGCTGGAGGTCTTGTTGGAAGCGCTGGCCCCCACCACCGAACGCGACTTCGATGTGCTGCCGCCCGAGAAGCAGGCGCTCTACCGCTACATCCAGCAGACCCATCTTCACGGCAGCCCGGACGGCCCCTGGTTCTTCATCATCGCCCGCAGCAAACCCGACCTGCAGGCCTGGCAACTCCTGGGCATCACCGATACCTCCATGCTGC
>MGNS01000120.1:1093-2650 GCA_001795165.1 Chloroflexi bacterium RBG_16_57_11 | reverse complement strand
AGGCCATTAACGCCTGTCTGCGCAGCCTCGCGCAGGAAGACGCCCGCTTCCAGTTCCTGGCGGATAAGTACTGGGTGGCACGCGGCGGAAGCTACACCGACGGCGGCGCTTTTATCCTGACGGTTACGAAAAACGAGCAGGCGTACCATCTGTCTTGCCAGGATAAATTCGGCCGGGCCATCACCATTCCTCAACCAAAACGCCCGACAAAAGGCCAGGGGGAGGCAGACGGAACGCAGATCCTCGCCGATTCCGTCAGAGACTCTCTTGGTCAGAATGCAAGTTTATGGTTCGACCAGACCAGGGATTTGGTAACGAATGTTGGCCTGCCTTCATTCCATGCCTGGCTGGATGGACTGATCCGGTTTGCCGGCGAGGGCGACCTGCAGCGATCACATGCCATTGCTATCCTGACTCTGCTGCGCGACCGGCGATTCGACAGCGGCCCGAAAAAGCGGTCTGCGCTTTTGTCGGCGGTAGACAGGACTCTTTACCAAATTCTGCGCTCGGTGCCAGGATTGGGCGACGGCTTCGAGAGTACGTATCGTTGTGTGGACTTTCCCTCGCGCCAGGGGCTCCGCTCTCCGCAGCTGGGTGAGCAAATTCTGGTCCTGGATGCCCTTGGTTTCTCAGCTGAAGGCCAGGACTCCGCGGCACAGCTGCTCCGCCAGGCTTACGAGCTGGGTTGGCAGCGCCTGCTCTCGTTCGATTGGCGCGGCGGGCGCTTTGCCGGCTGCGGCCTGGGAGCGAAGACAGAAGGCCTGCATATCGATATCTACGGGGACTGCGGCGACTATCTGGGATCAGGCCTGGATGGAGCCCAGATCTCCTTGCATGGGGACGCTCAAGACCAGGTCGGCCAGATCCTCAAGGATGGCCGTTTAGTGATCTATGGCGATGTGGGGCAGACCTTCCTGTACGGTGCTAAAGGCGGTGAGGTCTATGTGCTGGGGTCCGCCGCTGGCCGACCGCTGATCAACGCGGTAGGGCGGCCGCGGGTCGTGATCAATGGCACCTGCCTGGATTACCTGGCGGAATCCTTCATGGCTGGCGATCCTTTACAGGGCGGGGGCTTTGCCATCCTCAATGGCATGACTTTTGACGATACGGGCTGGTTCGTCGAGCTCCCCACACCGTACCCGGGAGGTAACCTGTTCTCCCTGGCCTCGGGTGGCGCAATTTACCTGCGCGACCCGCACGGCAAAGTGGATGAGGATCAACTCAACGGCGGCCAGTTTGCCCCCCTGTCGGAGGAGGATTGGCGGTTGATCGAGCCTTACCTGCGCCAGAATGAGGCCCTGTTCGGGATTCTATTAGAAGACCTCCTGCGAGTGGATGGGATCGTGCAACCGCCGGACAAGGTGTATCGCAAGGTGGAGGTCAGGTCACTGGAAGTCTTATCGTAGACCCCACGATAGCCAGATAAGGTCAATGTAAAGCAAGTCCATTGGACGTTTGAGCGTTGACAGATCTTTAATAAAAGCATCCAAGAGACTTTCTTAACTACCCGTCCAATGTACTGGGGCGAAAGGGGAAGGCTTTTGGATGGGAGAAGCG
>MGNS01000120.1:0-1024 GCA_001795165.1 Chloroflexi bacterium RBG_16_57_11 | reverse complement strand
GAGACCTGCACATTAAGCAGGTCTTTTTCGTATTTCAGCACCATTCCAGTCAATGACCAGCTTCAGATTGTAGGTTCGGCGAACAAGAGTTCGAGTCCTTTAACGCTCATTATTTTCTTTAATTTTTCTCCTTTGAAACCTGCATAAAATCCTAATGGTTTCTTAACCATTCCTGCCCAGTTTCTCCGTATACTTGGAACCTTATGGAAAAACTGGTAGAGAAGTTCGTATTATGTGAAGGTGATCAATGAATAGAAAAAGCATCTTGACGATCGCTATTCTGGGGGTGATTCTGGTGGCTGTTGCCGGAGCGTGGTTGTGGAACTGGGTGTTGGGGGACACGGAAGAAGCCAGCGCTCCGATCCAGGCGCTGCCAGTGCAATCCGGTCCAACCCAAACGGTTCCAGCCGCGGCGACAGAAACCCAGGTGAAGGCGACTCAACCGCTTCCCACCACCCCGGTAGAAACCCAGGCGGTTGAAACAACTTCGCCATCCACTGCCAGGATCTTCACCATCAGCCAGGCGGAGTCCAAAGCCCAGTTTACTATCTATGAGGAATTGCTGGGCCAGCCGAAAGATGTGGTTGGCACGACCGATCAGGTCGCTGGGGAGATCGAGGTGGATCTCAACGATCTGAACAGCGCTCAGGTGGGCGTGATCCAGGTGAACGCCCGCACCCTGGTCACCGACGATAACCGGCGCAACCAGACCATCCGCAACCGGATTCTGAACACGGACAGTTTCGAGCTGATCGCGTTTACCCCGAAGGAGATCGCCGGATTAGAGGGAAGCGCCTCTCCCGGACAGACCTTCGAGTTCCAAATCAGCGGAGACCTGACCATCCGGGACATTTCAAAGCCGGTGGTGTTCGATGTGACGGTGCAAGTGATATCGGAGAACCAGCTGGTTGGCTCCGCCACCGCTACTATCCAGCGCAGTGACTATGAACTCGTAATCCCCAGGGTGCCATCCGTAGCCAATGTTGGCGAAGATATAATCCTGGAGATCCTCTTCGTGGCAAAT
>MGNS01000119.1:8641-12414 GCA_001795165.1 Chloroflexi bacterium RBG_16_57_11 | reverse complement strand
TGCACTTATACTTTAAGTCTGTACACGGGGATCATTCGATCGATCGGATATAGCTAAAGGAGGAGAGCGCCATGCGTAAGCTGCTGGTGGGATGCGGTGTTGTCATTGTAGTTCTGGTCTGTTTGGGCCTGGTGGGCGGGGGTCTTGGATTCTGGTTCGCCCGTCAATCGTTCCCAAAGGTGAGCGGGAGGGTCGAGCTGGATGGCCTGATGGAGCCGGTGGAGATCGTGCGCGATGAATTCGGGGTAGCGCACATCTACGCCAACACGCCGGAGGATCTCTTTTTCGCCGAGGGCTATGTCCATGCGCAAGAGCGCTTCTGGCAGATGGAGTTCGAGCGGCGCGTTGCTACCGGCAGGCTTTCGGAAATCTTCGGCGAGGCGACGCTGTCTACCGACAAATTCCTGCGCCATTTCAATTTTCACGGCCTGACCGAGCAATCTTATGCCATGCTGGACGATGAAACCCGGCGCATCGTAGATGCCTATGCCGCCGGGGTGAACGCATACATCGAAGACCGGACGCCGGCGCAGCTTGGCCTGGAATTTGCCCTGTTGGACTTGCAAGGTGTGGAGCTGGATATCGAAAAATGGTCCTCAGTCGACTCGATGATCTGGGCGGAGATGATGATCTATGACCAGTCCGACAAACTGGAGACAGAGCTACGCAACATCGATCAGCTGGCACAGGTGGGGGAAGAGCATTATGCCGAGCTGCACCCGGCTTATCGCGCCGAGCGCCCGACCATCATCCCCTCTGAAGAATTGGGAGTCTCTGGTGAGACAGTCCGCCCAGCGCTTGCCGGCCTGGGCAAGGAAGAATTGGCTTACCTGGTGAATTTGAACCGGCGGCTGGCAGGCGTGGGCATCGTCCCTTCGATACTGGCAGAGCTGGGATTTGGCGCTTCCGGTGGCTCGAACAGTTTTGTGGTTTCGGGTGAGAAGACCGATACCGGCACGCCGTTGCTGGCGAATGATCCGCACATGGCAGTCAACATGCCGGCGCTGTGGTATGAAGTTGGCATGCACTGCAAGGAGAAATCCGCAGATTGCATCTATGACTTTCGCGGTTTTTCGCTGCCGGGGGTACCGGGCATTCTGATCGGTCACAATGATCGCATCGCCTGGGGTTTGACCAACAGTTACTTCGACTCGGAGGATGTGTTCATGGAGCGCATCAACCCGCAGAACCCGGACCAGTACGAAGTGAATGGGAAGTGGGTGGATATGGACATCCGCCGTGAGGAGATCAAAGTCCAGGGGCGCGACGATCCGGAGGTGATCTTCGTGCGCAGCACGCGCAACGGCGTGGTCGCCACGGATAACATGGTCGCCGGCAAGCCCTACAGCTATGGCGAGGACGGGGTCGAGCCATACGTCCTATCTTATGCCTGGACCGCTTTGGAGCCGATTCGATCCTACCAGGCGGTCGCCATGGTCAACCGGGCACAGAACTGGGATGATTTCGTCAACGCCCTGCAATACTTTGACGCCGGCAAGCAGAACTGGCTGTATGCGGACATGGATGGCAATATCGGCTATGTCTTGCCGGGCAAGGTGCCCATCCGCGCCGGCGGGGATGGCACGCTGCCGGTGCCCGGCTGGAACGATGATTATCGCTGGACCGGCTTTATCCCGTATGACGAGATGCCATGGGTCTTTAACCCGGCCCAGGGTTTTATAGCCACGGGGAACAATCCACAAATTCGCTACGAGGATTACCCTTATTTGCTCAGCATGGATCACGATCGCGGCCAGCGAGCGCAGCGCATCAGCGAGCTGATCCAGGCTGATGAGGAGGTCACGATCCAGGATATGACGGCTATCCAGACCGATAACCAGAGCCTGGCGGCGCTGGAAGTCATCCCCTATCTGAAAGGCCTGCCCTTCGATGACCCGCGGGTCGCGGCCGCCCGCACCCGGCTGGTGGATTGGGACGGTCAAATGGTGATCGACAGCCCGGAAGCAACTATCTACGCCCTGTTCTGGACCCACCTGGCGGGGGAGATTTTCCATGACAAGCTGTCTGAAGAGCTATGGCCGGGGGGTGATACGGTGACAGAAGATACGGTGTTTTTCTTGCTGCAAAACCCCAACAACTGGTGGTGGGATGACCGCACCACGGGCGAAATCACCGAAACCAGAGATGAAACCCTGAAAAGAGCCTTCGAACAGGCCTATCAAGACGGCATGGATCGATTCGGCGCAGACTTAGATAACTGGCGCTGGGGCGACTTGCACACGATCTACTTTCAAAATGCCACGCTGGGCAAGTCAGGGATCAGCCTGATCGAGAACATCTTCAACCGTGGCCCATATCCAACGAATGGCAGCGAGTCGGTGGTGAACAAGACCTGCTGGTCGGTGAACGAACCCTATGAAGTTCTCTGCATCCCCGCGCTGCGCCAGGTGATCGACCTCGGGGACCTGAGCAACTCGCTGATGATCCATAGCGTCGGTCAGAGCGGGCATCCATATCACCCGCACTATGACGATTTTATCGAGCTATGGCGCACGTTCCAGTATCATCCCTCCAATTGGCTGCGCACGGATGCCGAAGCCGGCAAGTATGACCTGTTGACCCTGGAGCCGAAATAGCCTCCCTGTGGGAAGAAAGGCCAGGCGAGCATGAGTGAGCAGATCCACAGCGCTGAGGAGAATTGGCTTCAGGATTTGCAAAGCCCAGATGCCGAACAGCGCCTCGAAGCAGTGGAAAAGCTGCTTGCATCGGGAAGCGCTGCTGCGCCGTTGGTACGCCTCCTGGAGCGGATCGTCCTGTCTGACCCCGATCCTCAGGTGCGAGATGCGGCTGCCCGGGCGCTTTCCGAGCCGCCTCTTCAAGCCGCCCAGCGGAACCTGGCGCAGGTCAGCCTGACCGGCCGCCAGTTCATGCTGCGCGAGATCGACACCCTGGAAAAGGATGGGCTGGTCACCTCCCAGCAGGCCCGCCTGATCCGGGGGCGTTATGCCCTGCCCGGACCAGCCCGGGAAGCCGCGGCGCAAGCGAGCGGAGAAAGACCCCCTGCACCCTCGTTCAGCCAGGTTTTGCTGAGTGAGACCAGCGTACGCATCGCTCTGTACCTGGGAGCTTTTTTCGTCCTGGCCGCGGCGTTCATCCTGGCCGCGCTGATCGAAGTGGCGCGCCTGCCGATCCTGGGCATGACCACGCTGGCATTTCTGGGCGCGGCAGCCGGGTTATCCCGCCGCCTGCCGCTGGCCAGCTTTATCCTCTTTGCTGTCGGCGCATTAATGGTCCCAATCGGCGCCGGTGTTTTGGCGAATCAGTTGAAGCTCTCCGCTCAGGCCCGGGAATTTTACTGGGCCGGCATCGCTGTACTGGATGGAGCCGTCTGGGCTTTCGGGACGCGTTTCTACCGCTCGCGGTTGTTCAGCATCCTGGCATTTCTCAGCCTGGGACTGGCCGTCTTATGGCTGGCTTTGGGGCTCGAGCTCGGAACGGCGGCAGTGTTCCTGGCGCTTGGTCTGGCCGGCCTGGCGGGGGTGCTCGCCGCTGACCGCCTGGGAAGAGGCTTGGGTGGAGATGATCGGCAGAAATCTACCTTCTGGCCTTTGTTCATCGTGGTTCAGGCCTGGCAGGCCTGCGTGCTGGGCAGCTCAGCAGTCTGGCTGCTGGTCCGTTGGGTGGATGATAGACTTCCTCACGGTACAGAATGGTTGTGGATCGCCGGGTTGTGGGGCCTTGGGGCGTTGTTTTATGCCTGGAGCGACCGCCTCGCCCGGCGCCATGGGGCCGCGCTACCGTTCGGCCTCCCG
>MGNS01000119.1:4789-8612 GCA_001795165.1 Chloroflexi bacterium RBG_16_57_11 | reverse complement strand
CTGTTCGGACTGGAGCTCTTCGAACCCTCATTTTAGGTTGTCATAGCGGCTGCCTGGATTTGGGGGTCGCTGTTGATTCTCGGCGCGGAATGGATCGGGGACCGGAACCGCCTGGATGAGCCGCGCCCCAGCGTGGGCTATGCACCCTTTTTGTTCTCCGCAGGTGGATTTCTGTTACTGTTGGCTTCCTTTGGCGAACTGGCCGAGGAGCATACCGGTCTTGCAATCGGCTACCTGCTGGTGAGCGCCCTGGAATTAACCCTCCTCACCGTCCGCCGGGTGCGCTGGGCCTTTTGGACGGGCGCATTGGGATGCGCCTATCTGGCTTACCTGTTGTTATTCAGCCTGCCGGCGCTGGCCCAGCGCCAGGTCTTCCCTGGCTATGTTCTACTGCTGCCTACGCTTGCCCTTTTGGCCTTCGACCTGGCTGCGCGGATGAGGTCCCTTGGTCCTGCCTGGTCACGCCCGGCCTTGTTCCTGGGCTTTTTGAGCGGGCTGGCTGGCTGGTACGCCGCGCTGGTGGTGGGGATCGACCAGCCGTGGGAGGCGATGACGGTTTTCCTGGTTTACGCACTTTTCCTGCTCGGCTATGCCTGGCTGGATAAGCGACCCTATGTGAGCTATTTTGCGTCCGCAAGCCTGGCGATAGCCCTCTGCTATGCCTTGATAGCAATCGAGGCGAAGAGGTGGGTCATCCCGCTGGTCGGGCTGGGTGTTGTGTACGATTTGGCAGGGCTGGGGTTACGCCGCACCCGGGGAGGGTCATCCTGGGCCAGGATCTGGCAGATCAGCGGGATGGTCCTGGCCGCGTTGGCCGCGCTCACCGCCCCGCTGGAGGGCGGCCCGGCGGCAGTGCTGGGTGTGGCTGTAGCAGCGACCTTGTTTGCCGCGGAAGGCTTCCGCCTGCGCAACGTCTGGCTGGGGTTCCCGGCCAGCCTGCTGTATTTCATGGCCTATGCCTTGGCTTTGCTGGAGCTGGACCTGCGGCAGCCGCAACTCTACACGATCGCGGCAGCTTTGCTGGGCATCCTGATACACTACCTGCTGGTCCGCACCCGCAACCCTGCTGCTGCGCTGGCGACCGGCCTGCTGGCGCAGCTGATCCTGCTCAGCACGACCTATATCCAGATGCTGGACAGCCAGGATTTCCAGTTTTTCTTTCTTATTTTCTTCCAGGCGCTGGCTTTAGAGATCTATGGTTTGGTGGTGCGCTCGCGCAGTTTTGTCTTGCTGCCGATCGCCTTTCTGGTTTTGAGCGTGGTCACCGTTGCGTTCACGGTGCTCTCCGGTATACCGACCGTGTTGATCATCGGTTGTACCGGATTGCTGCTGCTCGGCCTGGGCATCCTGGCGCTACTGTTACGTGAGCGCCTGGCAAGGGTTACCGACAGATGGGTAGGACGTCTGGACAACTGGTAACCGGCGAGGACGCTGCGCTTTAGAACGGCGATAGCTCACCCACTTCCTTGACATCCACCGGGATCCCATCTAGCTCTGTTGGGATCACCTCTTCCGGTTCGAGCAGTATTTCCGGCACTTTATGCCGCACCATGACCACCAGTCCGAAATCATCGGTGCGCTTACCGCCTGTATGGCGCAGGCCGATCCCGACCCCCACCACATTGGCTTTGGACATCAGCATCGCCTGATATTTTTGGCGCACGATCTGGGCCTGGCTTACGAGCGCCTGTTTGCCGGATGCCTGCCTGCGGATTTCGAGGCGTAGCTGGTCGAGCACAGCCTGGATGGGGTTGAAAATCGTCGCCTGGCTCGATCCGGCAAACAGCAACCCAACCGCCTGGTGTGTATCACTGGTGACCAGCAGCGAGCCCGAGTCGCCGCCCTGCGACATCGGCGTGCTGACGATCTGGTTTTCGAAGGTGGCTACTCGCTCCAGCCCGTAATTGACCGTCATGGTGGCATCCAAAACGCGAATGGTGCCGGTGGTGAAAGCTGTGGTGCGACCCGACTTGCACACGCCCATCTCCAGGGTTGCCTCTACCACTCCATCGATTTGACCAATTTCCAGGTTGTCATCGCGAATGTAGTCCGGATCGATCGGCCGGGCCACCGCTGCGTCTACCAGATTGGTGGCGGTCGCACGCGATTGCACCACTTGCAGGCGATGCTCCGCTCGTAAGATGTGGGCAAAGCTGTTGCCCACCCAGGCGTAGGTTTTGGCGACGGTGCAGGTGGGCGGCTCGCTGTTATAGCGGATGGGGATAAAGCGATCCAGCAGGGCAATGGTGTCGGGTCCGAGCTCACCGCCATCTGCCGGGCCGGGCTGCAAGATGGGGTCGCCGGGCCGGGCGTTGTTGCTGTTTGCCATCACGTGATTGTTGGAAAGGATCAACCGCTCACCGGTCATCCGGTCGTACACCACACCCCCGAGCGTCCCGGCAGTGATCTGGTAATGCCCGAGGCTGACTCCGCCCGGCGCAGGCCGCCAGCGGTCGGTGGGGGTTTCCAGTGCCCGTATAAAGCCCACCTGGATCACATCTGTACGTACACCCGCCACTTCTTGTGGAACGATAGCTTCTTCCGGGAGGTCCACCAGGGGCATCTTTTGCCGTACCATGACAACCACGCACAGATCGCTCGTCTCCTGTTTTCCGGTGGTTTTATAGCCCACGCCCACGCCTACCACATTTGGCCGGTTGAGCAGAGCGGCTTTGTGAAAGGTCTTGGCCTGGCGGACCAGATCGAATTCGGACATTGCTTACCTCCCAGGCATGTGAGAAATAAAAGCAGTTTTCATATCTCTCCAGGAGGTGCAAGAAGGGTACCATACAATCTCGGCCTGAGGCATCCAATGTAACCATCCGGTCGATGATGCATCTAAACACAGGAAAAAACCAAACATCTTGATCACTGGAGAGAAATATGCCTCTGTTTGAATTTGTGTGTGGCGATTGCAGTCAACCCTTCGAAGAACTGGTGCGCAGCGCCAGCGCGGTACAAGATGTGACCTGTCCTACGTGCGGCAGCTCACAGGTTTACAAAAAAATTTCCATCATTGCCTCCCGCACCTCCAGGGGTGAGGCGTTTTCTTTCGGCGCAAGCCCGGCAGCCGCGTGCAGCACAGGCGGCACCTGAGGCGTCGCGCGCTGATCGGCCGTGCGCCGAGAAACAGATTGGAGTCGGGGTGTATGAACCGGTATGGTTTCAAACACCCCGATCGGTTAATTCCCCAGTTTTCACAATCGTGGGATAGCGCAATAAGTTGGGGGAGAAAAAGTCAACTCAAGTAGCGGGCAAACTCAACTCAATAACCAAGCGACACCTTCAAGGGTAAATTAGGTTTACCAAGACCGAAAACCCAAGGAGGTGTCGCATGGATATTGTACAACCCTTGAAGGCGGATCATTCCGCCAATTTTAGCTGCGCCCAGGCCGGCTGCCGAGAATGTATGGAGAGGCTGCTGCGCGAGCATGCTGGCTTGGTCGTGCTGATCGTGCGGCGGCAATGGCTGGGGCAGGCGGATTATGCCGACCTGATCCAGGAAGGGCGCATTGAGTTGTGGTTGGCGATCTTGCGGTTTGATCCCGGGCGGGGGTTGGCTTTTTCAACGTTTGCCGGGCGCGCCATCCGCAACCGGATATGGAATGCGGTGAAGCAAGCGGGGCGGGCCGAAGGATGGTTGGAGCCGCAGCGGGCAGGGGACAGCTTAGTCGCCCTCCTGGCGGCTTGGCAGCAGGAACAACTTCACCAGGCGCTGCAGGACGAATTGAGCGGTTTGCCCAAGAACTTGCGGCAGGTTCTTGAGCTGGCCTTCGGGCTGGATGGGCAACCCCCCTTGAAATTAGCCGCCATCGGTTCGGAT
>MGNS01000119.1:900-4729 GCA_001795165.1 Chloroflexi bacterium RBG_16_57_11 | reverse complement strand
AAATAAGGAAACCCATCGAGAAGTCTCTTCTGGATCTGCCAGACCTGGCCACGTCCGTCGCCGGAATGGGCTGGCCCCACGCCATCGCCCTCCTGGCCTGCATTTCGAGAGTAGCCATTCTAAAGCGGGTTGGGCACCAGGGTGATCGAGCACCCTCAGTTCAGCCATTACCCGCAAAACAAATAATATGTCCGCCTGGTAGAAGAGGGGAAAATTGAGCCGAAACCAGAATGGATGAACTTGACCATGTGTTGGGTAATCTGCCGTGGTCAAGCGATGATTTTCCAATAGGAAGGTTATGCCGCTCTGTATGGACGCCTCGACTATTGGGGAGCGTTGAAGGGCTGGTAGAGCTGCCAACCCCCACAAGGCACGCGCAGCACCCCAGGCGCATGGTAGCCCGCCATTATAAGGACAACACCAATTATTCTGTGCGTCGTTTGCCAGATATCGGATGATATCTTGTATTTGCAAGTTATCGGCTTGACTGCAATGCAGGCTATATCGGAGCAGGTTCCCCCAAAAGCAGGAGAGACCATGTCCTCCCTTTTCCAGGGTCGTTGTTAATTCATTTTGGGTCGCTGCCAGCATAAAGGCTGCGCCCTTTCTCATACGGGGATCGCTGCCATCTGCACCTAATTCTGCCAATAGCAGCATGCTCCAATGTGTGCTGAAATATTTTGGGGTATAGTAACTACGTTCGCTTGACCAGCACCCGGCCTTGGTCTGGTGCGACAAAATATTGGGGATGGGACCAGTAGCCTTCATCGCCTGTTGTTCGGCCTTTACATCCGCATCTCCTTCCGGCCTTCTAAGTAGCTGCTCCAGTGTGATATTCCTGATCGAAGGCGTCTTGGCCAGCATCAGCCACTGGATAATATCTGAGTGATTCATCTTTTCCTCCATTTACTCCAGTGATGATATTCACAGGGGCTTCCGAAGTTACTCTCCACATTCCAATTCCCCATTTCCTTCGGGATTCTGAAAATATGATTCCCCCGATTCGAGAAATTCTTCTCGTAGTATCCCCATGAGATAGACATCGTGATAGCAGACAGCTTGAAAGAATGCTTGACGCCGGGTTCCTTCGCGTCGAAACCCCACCTTCTCATAGCAACGGACTGCCTGGAGGTTATATTCGAAAACCTCCAGCTCTACTCGGTTGAGATTCAACTCCTGGAAAGCGAATAGAAGGGCGGTAAAGGTAGCATCAGTACCCAGCCCCTGCCCCCAGAAAGACTTCTCGCCTAGAGTAATGCCAAAGTTAGCAGTCCGATTCTTCCAATCTACCCGGAATAAGTCTACAGTGCCGATCGAAACCCATGCTTCGTCCCTCACCGTTTCAATAACGAAGAAGTACCTGTCTCGCATATCCAGAAGGGCTTCAAACCAGCGTTCCTCTTTTACTCTCGACATCGGCTCGTATATCATCAGGTACTTGCGCACCTCGGGGTCATTAAACCAGCACACGAGGGTGGGGATATCCTCTCGCTCTTAATCGAACACGCTTTCCATACAACACGGTGACGCTCCTTACTCAAGGGGACAAACGCGGTAATCCTCATAATCGGTTTACAAAAGCATTCAACCGCTCGATAAATTCATCAGACCCGGCTTGAATGATAATCCGCTGTCGTTCTCGCTCCAGTTGCGACTCTAAGGTCGGCAAGAGCGAAGCGTTCAATAGCGCCTTGGCGCCACCCAATGCAGATTTTGGCCTCCTGGCAAGCTTGATTGCCAACTCCTGCGCTCTCTTGCCCAACGCCTCGCCCGGAACAACCTCATGCACCAAGCCTAGCTCCAAGGCCTGTTTTGCATCCAAAATCGGGTCAAACAACAAAAGCTCATTGGCTTTTGCGGAACCAACGATTAGGGGCACCAGGGTTGTCCAGCCACTATCGGGCGTCAAGCCAATGGACGTAAAAGCCTGTTTGAAACGGGCATTTTCTCCTGCCAGGCGGATGTCGCAGGCGGCCACATAGCTCATCCCGGCCCCGCTGGCGGTGCCGTTGATGACGGCGATGACCGGCTTTTCCATCAAGCGTAGATCGAGAGTAATCCGGTGAAGGAGCACCGTCAGATCGCGGAGATAATGGCTGGCGCTGCCTCCCCGTTGGACGTGCTCCCACAGGGCCTTTATATCCCCGCCTGCGCAAAAACCCCGTCCAGTGTCCTTGATCATTACAACACGTACCACAACACGTACCGCATCGTCGTCTTTGCCGGCCTGAATAGCCTGGGCCAAGGCTTCGGTCGCTGGAAAGTCCAGGGCATTGAGCACAGCCGGCCGGTTCAGCGTGATAGCCAACACGCCATCTTGCAGGCAATTAAGGACAGTAGGTTCGCTCATCGTGACCTTCCTTATCCGTTGCTTGATCCTTGATTGCCGAGTTCAATCCTCAGGTTCGACCCTCTCTTCGATCGAATCTCCTCTAGTACGCAGCGCAAATCCAGCCAGTAGGGATGATCCCTCCCGAAGGCAACCCGCCGGTATTGTTCGGTAAGATCCGGGAAATCCTCACTCAACGTGCTCAAGACATTCTGCCAGTTACGGTCGCTCTCCAATCTCATCCTCAACGGATAGATCCAGATCGTATCGGCAATGGGTGCCAAATCTTCAATCAGTGTTTCAACATCCGTGATGTATGGCATGACCGGGCAGATGACCACATACGTCTCAACGCCGACCTCTTTCAGCTTCCTCAACGCTGCAATACGCCTTTGATTGGAGGGGGCGTAGGGTTCAAACCTGCTTCGGACCCCTTCATCCTGAAAAGCGAGGGAAAAGCCAACGGAGCAATCCGCCATGTTCTGTAACAATTCGATGTCACGCAAGACCAGATCGGATTTGGTCAGGATACAGGCCGAGAAACCGAGCTCGACAAGCAGTTCTAATGCCTGGCGGGTATAACGGCGCTTTTCCTCCACGGGCTGGTATGGATCGGTGTTCATGCCGAAATAGATCGTTTGCGGTTTAATCGGGAACAATTCGGCTCTCAGTCGAACCGCAAAATCCCGATGCGCCTGGATCTCTCTTGACCAGTCTGTCTCAGCCTGGTTGAGAACGTAACAGTAGGAGCAGCGATGCTCGCACCCGATGTACGGGTCGCATTGATACGCATACGTTTCCAGGTCACAGCCTTGGAGGATTTGACGATTTGAGCATAAGCTCACTTTCACGGGTTCGCCCCCTATTCAGGCTCTTGACGCCTATCTCGCAAGCTCAAGGAAATCGCCTCTTCTGGACAAGCCGTAACACACAGGCCGCAACCAAAACATCGTTCCCTCAGGTAAACATGTATTCCCCCAACCATTCGGCGTGCGCCGAAGATACAGCGCGGAACGCACAATCCGCAGTCGTGGCAGCGGGCCTCCTCCTGGATGGCGATGTAGTCCGAGTGCACCACCAGGTCATTCCGACCGAACTGGCAAAGGATCTGCAGCCTGTAACAGCAACACGAGCAGCAGCTACATACTGCCCAAACGTACTGTTCGGGATTGTATGCGGCCTGGTGGACTAAACCATGCGTGTTGGCTTTGCGAAGGACCTCTGCAGCCTGTTCTAAGGAGATCCTATGCGCCGTGCCAGCTTCCAGCCAGGCATCGGCCATGTCGTTGATCAAGAGACAGGTCTCAAGCGGATGGTCACAACGGCGGTAATAATTACGGCAGGTGCATTCAGCCAGGGCGAAGATACGCGCATTGCGCAGGACCTGGAACGCTTGCTGGGTTGGTAAGATCCATTGCCGGGGTCGGAAGGCTTCCTGGATCGGAAGGATCTTCCCCGCATACGGGATCATTCCCTCTTTTATCCACCCGTCATACTTCT
>MGNS01000119.1:0-855 GCA_001795165.1 Chloroflexi bacterium RBG_16_57_11 | reverse complement strand
CTGTATGCATGAGCGAACTCTCTCAGCTCGTTTTACTCTTCAATAGCCCCACCCAATCTGCGTAAGTGTTTCCGAAAAGTATAGGCGGGATCCTCGCTTCGGAGTCGTAGATACTCTGAAAAGCGGAGCTGTTCCCGCAGCGTCTTTCCAGCGCGTATCGCCTGGGCTTGATCCCGTTCTTTTTGGAAAATGACCCTGGCCGTCTCCAGCAATTTGATGACGTCTTTTCGGGTGGCAAAAAGCACCCCATCCTGATCCCCGAAGACGACGTCCTCTTTCCCCACGAGGAGATCGCCGAACCGCGCAGCAGCTAGTGCATTCTCATCAGCTGGATCCAGGCGCCTTGGGCCGGCAGGGTATGCCCCATAGCTGAAGACGGGGAATCCAATCCGCTCCAGTTCGGCCGTGTCGCGGTGTACGCCCCACACGGCAATCCCCGCCAACCCACTGGCTTGAGCTTCCAGGACGGTTAGGTCCCCAATGCAGCCTTCATCCAACCGGCCGCCATTGTTGATCACCAGCACGTCCCCAGGCCCCGCTTTCTCCATTGCCTCCAGGAATATGTCGACGCTGCCGTAATGCTGGACTGGGAGGACGCGACCGCCGAGCCTGAACCCGGGCAACAACGGTCGGATACCTGGTGGGGCGAGACGAAGCGGTATCTTTAGCCTCAGACAGGCGTCTGCAAGAAGAGGGGTGGATAGATTCTGAAAAGCCGCGAACAAATCACGATTTAGCATATCTTTGTTCCTGTCGATTGAATCTTTCAAGGCAAAACATATTCCATGCGCTCGGCGACCAACCGGCTTATCTCCCCGTTCAGGTAACCTCCCACCAGGTATAAGGCAAGATCGA
>MGNS01000118.1:26763-28565 GCA_001795165.1 Chloroflexi bacterium RBG_16_57_11 | reverse complement strand
GATTGAATGTGAACAACTATTATTGGCTAAATCCCCAGGTATACAGAGAATTCTCAAGATGAAAGTCGTAGGGGCGCATGGCATGCGCCCGCCCCGCAAATTGGATTTCAACCAAATAAGGAATAGCCGTAGAAATTCAATGTTGCATCCTCACCTGATTGATCCGATGATCGCGATCGTCCAACACTTCAGGCGCCGGGGTGCCTATTTATCACTGATATCTACGGCGTAATTCAGATAAGTGCGCGGCTTTTTGGATTCAACGCTGAGAAGGATAAAGAAACCTGTCCCATCTTTAGGCACGATCACATCAGTGGTCCATTCCACCTTGCCATTGGCAGGGGTAATCGGGATCGGGGCGATATCGATGATTTCATACGGGCCGTAGATGATGCCATCTGCGCCGATCACAGGTGGGATGCCGATATGGGTCTTGAGAGGGAATTTGGTGGGATTGAAATTTTGCCAGTTGAACTGGAAACCGCTATCCGTACGTTTTGCATCCAGTAGCGTGACCACGTTGTCGCTCAGCGCGGGAATCTCAGTCCCAGGCTTCTGGAGCAGACCTTCCACCGGCGAAGCAATCGGATAGATCAAATCTGTGAGGACATCGTCAAGATTTAGCTCCAACACGCCCTCGGTTTTGTTGGCCTCCGGACTGTAATCATCCAACTCACCTTCAAAACTGATATAATTGATCGCCAGGGTCGATCCGGGGGTCGCCTCAGCGCCTTTGCATTCCACATATAGCGGTTGAGTGGTTGGCGTATCCATCTCGCCGGTGGTATAGCCACGCGTTTGAAAGCCTGGGGCCAGGCGGTGACCGCCCGTGCCGACGAGGACCGTATCACACTGGGTGGTTTTTCCATCACTGGCAGTCAGCACAGCCGGATTATCGGCCAGGGCTTCCATTTTGCTCCAATCCCCGGTATCGTTCCGGATCGCCAGGTCGATGTGCAAATCGCCAGCCTCAGATTTGCCCACATTCGTTACGACCGCGTTCCAGGTTTGTGATTCGGCTCCTTCTTCTTTATACTCCAGGCCTTCGGGCAGCACAATGTACTTACAGCCGAATGAAAACAACGCACATGCCAGGAGAGCCAGAGTCAGCGCATTTTTAGCCTTCATTTTTTCTTCTCCTTAGTCCAAAGGACCAGTCCAAAGGACCAGTCCGAAGGACCAGTTCAGGGGACCTGGTCGGTCCCGATAATGGAAAGCGATCATTGAGCGGGATTTATTTCTGGCAGCAAAGGCCTGATTTCCGCCAGGGCAAACGCGTATCCTGGAGGCATCGCCGTCGTGCCATCCACCCCTGTCACGGACTTGTCCTGACCATCGTAAGAAATATTGATGTAATGGGCGAAGCACTGCCTGCACGGGTTCAGGTAAGTGCTGTAGATCTCATCGGTAAACCATTGGTGATCCACGCTTATCGCAGTGAGTAGTTTTACCACTTCTTCAGGGTCGATTTTCTTTTCCACGCTGCTGACACCATCGCTACCTGTTATCCGGCCATCGGGATAGATGGCATAGAGTTGATCGACACACTGCGGGCCGGCGGTCCGGTGGTAGACAATCACCGCCCCCTCCTGGATCAGGCCTTCAGCTTCGGTTTCACGGAATGGCTTGACCTGGCATTGAGCGCTTTCGGTGCTTTCACCCGTCGGGCTGGCTCCAAATTGGGTGACTGCAATGATAGAAAACAGGACCAACACAAACCCGGCACCGATGGCGATACCCTGCCTCATCCGTTTGCGCCGGACCGCAGCCAGGGCTTGCGGGCTCTGGGCAACCTTTGGGCC
>MGNS01000118.1:12980-26744 GCA_001795165.1 Chloroflexi bacterium RBG_16_57_11 | reverse complement strand
TGAAAATGAATGTCAGCAAGCCGATGACAATCCTGGTCCACCACGAGCTTAGCGAGCCGATGAACTGGATCAGAGCTTGTGTGACCCCAAGGACCATGACACCAAACAGTGTGCCGAAGACATAGCCCGAGCCGCCGGTCAGCATGGTGCCGCCCATCACCACTGAAGCGATAACCTCCAGCTCGAAACCAGTTGCGTATAGGCCATGTCCGGAAAAGACGAACAGGCTCAAGGCCAGCCCGGCTAATGCCGAACAAAAACCGTTAAAGGTATACACCAGCATTTTAGTCCGGTTTACTGGCAAGCCCATCAGCCGCGCAGATTGCTCATTCCGGCCTTCATTGCCGCCGATTGCGTAAACGGTACGGCCAAAACGAGTGTAGTGGGCGAGATAGATCGCGATAATTAACAATGTAAAAGCAACCACTACGGGGATGGTGAGATACGGCGCCGGATTGCCTTGCTTTTCCGCCAGCTCGGTCAATCCTGGGATCAATATCTTGGTTTTCCCAAGAATTTGAAAAACGTAATGGTCGATGGTGACTGCATCGTCGCTGATGAAGAAACACATCCCACGGGCGAACCACATACCTGCCAGGGTGGCAATAAACGGCTGGACTTTCATATAGACGATAAAGCTGCCCATGATGGCACCCATGGTCATCCCCATAGCCAGCATGAGTAAGATTACAACCCATCCATTCCAGCCCTCACGCAGCAAGACTGCTGAAGCAACGGTCGTGAGGGCAACCACACCGCTGACCGAGAGGTCAATGCCGCCAGTTAGGATGACAAACGTCATCCCGATGGCGCTGATCAAGATATACGAAGTATTGCGGAACACGTTGAAGAACACTTGTGGGTTTCGCATCCCGACGAACAAATACGCACCGATGGCATAAGCGACCAAGGCCAGGATTGCCGTAGACCAGAGCGGAATGACCTTGCGATTTCGTGAAATAAAATTGCTGATCACTTGCATCATGGTTTCGCCTCGGTTTTCGGTGCGCTAAACCTTCGAATGAAGCTTCTAGACTGTTCCGAATACAAGAGGATCACAAGCACAACCACTACTGCTTTGATTGCCTGGAGAGCGAATGCTGGCACCCCGATGGCATACATCGATTGGGTGATGGCCTGTAATACTAAGGCGCCGACCATGCTGGCTAACAAGGAGAAGCGACCACCCGCCATGGATGTTCCGCCAATCACCACGGCGAGGATCGCATCCAATTCGGTAGTGAGGCCGATGTTATTAGAATCCGAGGTCCTGATATTGGAGCTGGCAACCAAGCCTGCGATCCCGGCGCACACCCCACAGAAAGTGTAAACGATCAATTTGATCTTCTTTTCGTCGATCCCGCTGTAGAAACTGGAGCGGAGATTAATGCCCACCGATTCGATGAACATCCCAATGGCGGTCTTGCGCGTCATCAGCCAGGTGAATGTGAACACAACTGCCACGATATACAAAGAAAAAGGCAAGATGATCCACCCCTGACCGAGGATCATATACGGCTTGTAGGTGATCTGGACCCGCAGGCCGTTCGTGATCAGCTGGGCGATGCCGCGTCCGGAAATCATCAAAATTAGCGTTGCCACCATGGGCTGAATTCTCATGTAGCCAACCAGCATTCCATTCCACAGACCACACAATAAAGAAACGAATAAAGCGACCCCAATCACAATCCAAAGGGGTTGGAAGGTAAAGGTTGGATCGGTAACAAAAAATACTTCATTCCAGAGCGCGGAAGGGTTCATCAATATCCCTGCGGTGGAGGCCGCGATCGCCATGACGGCGCCCACGGACAGGTCTACGCCACCGGTGGCGATCACCAGCGTCATGCCGATAGCCAGCAGCATCACGGTTGAGCCGTTGCGTAAAATATCAATCAGGCTGCCATACAGGTTGCCTTCCCGATTTTCGATGGAGAAAAAACCGGGGATGAAGATGAAATCGAATAGGAGAATCAGCGACAATGCCAGCAGTGGTAAAAAGAGCCTGCTCTCGGTGATGCTCTTCCAGGTGAAAGATTTTCTCGGAGGCCTTTTCATGCTTCACCACCTGCAATAACGTGGATGATCGTTTTCTCGTCCACCTCACCGGCGAATTCGGCCACTTTTTCTCGTTCCCGCAGCACGACTACTCGATGACTGGTGCGCAGCACTTCTTCCAACTCGGAGGAAATGAACATGCAAGCCCGGCCTTCTTCAGCCAACGAAAGCACGAGTTTTTGAATTTCGGCCTTAGTGCCCACGTCGATCCCGCGCGTCGGCTCATCCAGGATCAGCACGCGCGGGTTGGTGGCCAGCCATCGGGCGAGAATTACTTTTTGCTGATTGCCGCCGCTCAGGTTTTTAACCGGCTGGTCGGGGGAAGGTGTAGCAATACTTAACAGGTTGATATACGCATCTGCCAGCTCATATTGTTCCTGCAAGCTCAGATACTTGAACCAACCCTTGTTGGCCTGAATGGCCAGGATGATGTTTTCTCTTACGGTCAGGTCATCCACAATACCGGCTGCTTTACGATCTTCCGGGCAAAGCGCCAGGCCGCGCTTGATGGAATTGAGCGGGGAGTAGTCATGAACTTCTTTACCGTTTATCCTAAGCGTACCGGTATCCGGTTTTTCTACACCGAAGAGTATGCCGGCAGTTTCTGTGCGACCCGAGCCGAGCAGTCCCGCCAGTCCAACCACTTCCCCGGCGTGTAAATCCAGATCAAAGGGTTGAACAGCGCCGGTAAGGCCCAGCTGCCTGGCTTGCAAGAAAGCCTCGCTCTTGATGTGCTGGCCACTTTCCAGCTTGATCCTGGTCATCTCGTCAAATTCGGCCAGTGCACGACCGATCATTTTTGAAATCAGGTCCACCCTGGAGATCGAAGCCGTCCCAAAGGTCCCGACCAGTCTACCGTTGCGCAAAACCGTTATGCGGTCCGATATTTCGAAAACCTGGCTGATGAAGTGTGTGATAAATATGATGCCCACACCTTCATTTTTTAGCTTTGTCATCACCTTGAAAAGCTGTTCGGTTTCTTTGGCGTCCAGGCTGGAGGTAGGCTCATCCAGAATCAGGATTTTTGCAGAGGTGATATACAGCGCTCGGGCGATGGCTACCATCTGCTGGATCGCCACCGAATAGGAACCCAACGATCTGGCCACATCGATGTCAATACCCAGGAAGCGCTGCAGCGTTTGGTCCGCCAGAGCGTTCATCCTGGCCCAATCCACCCGGCCTAGCTTGTGAGGCTCGCGTCCAAGCAGGATGTTCTCGGCGACGCTCAGATTTGGGCACAGGTTGATTTCCTGGTAGACGGTGCTGATCCCCAATGTTTGAGCGTGCTGTGGGGATTTGGCATGGATTTCTTTTCCATTCAGGAGGATCCTGCCTGCATCCGGCTGATCGACCCCGGTCAGGACTTTCATCAAGGTGGATTTTCCGGCGCCGTTTTCCCCCACCAGACACAGGATTTCCCCGCTTCTGAGGTCAAGGCTTACATCGTCAAGCGCTTGCACACCCGGGAAGGCCTTGCGGATACCTTCCATCACGAGGAGACTTTGATCCGGATCGGCCATGCTTGCCTGCCTTTAATTTATTATTGAAGGATTGGGAAGCGACGTACTGCATCGCTTCCCAATCTATTATAGTATGTCTCTCTGATCTGCAACTCGCGTAGGTTTGCGGATCAGATCGTAAATTTTAGTACTTGCGACCAGCAGCGATTTCCTTCAGGGTCGGATCGTCCGCGTAGAACACACTTTCCTGGGAAGGAATCCACTTGGGCAGAGATTCGCCATTGAGCGCTGCAAGGGCAGCCTCATAAACCTGGGGAGCGAGCAAGGGATTGCATTCCACTGTCACATTCAGGGTGCCATCGAGCATGGCCTGGAACGCGCCAGATGTAGCGTCTACAGAAACGAGCTTGACATCCTTAGCGGGTACAAGGCCGGCTTCTTTGAGGGCTTCGATGGCGCCGAAGGCCATTTCATCATTTTGGCCGAAGATACCCTGGACGTCCTTGGATTCCTTCAGCCAGGCCTCGGTGACCTGCTTGCCTTCGGAAATGCTCCAGTTGGCGGTCTGGCTGTTGACGACATTGATGCCGCACTTCTCGGCCGTCTCGCGGAAACCCGTGCCACGATCGATAGCCGGGGCGGATCCTACGTTTCCAACCAGCTCCCAGACATTTTTCTTCTCGCTGCCTTCGAGCAATTTGCACATTTCAGAGCCCGCCTTGCGGCCTTCTTCGACGAAATCAGCGCCGATGAAGGTCACGTAATAGTCCTCTAATCCATCGATGCGGCGGTCTTGTATGACGACAGGCTTACCGGCTGCTTTGGCATCCTTCAGGACCTGCTCCCAGCCGGTCACCTCCAACGGGGACAGGATAATGACATCGACTTCCGGGTCCTGAATGAATTGCTGGAAGCCGGCCACCTGCTTGGCCAGGTCATTTTGGGGATCGTAGAATTTCAGGTTGATGCCCAATTGTTGGGCAGTTTCCTTGTAAGATGCAGTGTTCGCAGCGCGCCAGCCGCCTTCTGAGCCAGTCTGCAGGAAGCCGACAGTCATGTCCGGGTAAGTCCAGACCTTTTTGGCGGGCGCCTCGGTTGGCGGGACAGCCGTAGGCGCAGCCGGCGCCTGGGTGGGTGCCGGGGCACAGCCAACGACTGTGGCAATCAAGACCAGCGCCAGTACGATATTGAAAAGCACACTCCGAGTCTTCATTATTGCTCTCCTCTTTTTGTTTCTGATTGGGTTCTTGGGTAGCATCTCGCTCGATGAAATGCTTCGGCACACTGCCGGGGCAAATCGCCGGGGGCAACTCGCCGTATATAACATACAGTATTTTCCAACCGGAATCAATGCGTTCTCTTTCGGAACGGGTTGATTATTACCGCCCTTCTAGCCGGAAAAATAATCCACCCTGCTGCCAGAGTGGATTTTTTTAAGGGGAAGGTTAAATTTTATTGGCTAGGCTTTCAAACCAAAGGGAGATTCGCTTGCTCCGCTCGGTGGTCAATACTTGCGTGTCGGCAGTATTTCCCGGGCGTTCTCTGGAAAATAGATATGCTCTTCGGAAGGAATCCATTTTGGAGCACCCTCGCCGTTGACTACTTTCAGCGCCAGCTCTAAAAATTGCGGCCCAAGCAGAGGATTGCATTCAACAGTGGCGTTCAATTTCCCATCAATCATAGCCTGAAAAGCGTCACGGATGGCGTCAATCGAGACGATCTTGATATCCACGCCCGGACGCAGGCCATACTCCTCGATCGCTTTGATCGCCCCGATTGCCATATCGTCATTGTGGGCATATAGCGCATCGATCTCATCGCCGTGAAGTTGCAGGAAAGCCTCCATTACTTCCTTGCCTTTGGCCCGAGTGAAATCCCCGGTGGCGGAAGCGATGATCTTCATGTCCGGATAATCCTTGATAACTTCTCGAAAGCCTGCATACCGGTCGATGGCCGGCGCCGAGCCGACCGTGCCTACAAGCTCGACGATATTACCCTTTCCATCTAATAAATCTACCATCACTCTTGCAGCACGCCTGCCTTCTTCATAGAAGTCTGAGCCAAGGTAAGAGGTGTAAAGATCTTCGGGGACCGCAGCGCGTCGATCCACCAGAATAATCGGAATACCTGCATCCTTGGCTTCCTGGAAGACGGAATCCCATCCGCTCTCTGTCAACGGCGAGACGCCGATCACATCTACCTGCTGGGCGATAAAGCTGCGAATTGCTTTAATCTGGTTCTCCTGCTTTTGTTGGGCATCATCGAAGATTAATTCCACCCCCAGCTTCTCAGCCGCCTCTTTGATCGAGGCGGTGTTGCCGGTCCTCCATTCGCTCTCTGCCCCAATTTGCGAATAACCCACCACCAGGTCTTTGTAGGTTTTTTTACCATCAACCGAATGGGTACTCCTAGGGTCATCTGTCACGTTACCGTTTTGACCATTCCCGCAGGCAGCCAAGGAAAAGATCAGAAAGACTGCCGATATCAGGTTTAAAAATTTTGTAAAAGAATAATCCATAGAAGCGCCTCCACTGGCTGTTTATAGTTCCCCTTGCCGGTCCGGAACAATCTGCAGCGGGATCGCCAGTGTCACACTTGTACCACTCTGGTACTGGCTGTGGACTGTAATTCCATACTGGCGGCCGTAGTACAGCTTGATGCGCTTGTTGACATTTTCCAGCCCAAATCCACTTTCTGTTAATGTGATCTCACCTGAGTCGTCATTTAGCGAGGCTTGAATTTGGGCCAGCTTGTACGGCGTAAATCCAACCCCATCATCCTCCACCTCAAGCAATATCAGGTTCGGCTCTGCACGCCTGGCGCGCACGCTAATGACGCCGCCATTTCGCGTGCTTTTAATCCCATGATACAGGGCATTCTCAACCAGCGGCTGTAAAGTCAGCTTGAGGATGGTGCCATCCAAGACATCCTCATCGACATCAATCTCATAATCGAGGATATCGCGATAGCGCATCTTTTGAATGGTCAGGTAGCTGCGTACGTGCTCGATCTCTTGCTGGATCGGGATCCAATCCTTGCCTTTGCTCAAGGAAATCCGGAAGAAGCTAGACAGCGCACGCACAATCTCGACTACCTGATCGGTCTTATTGGCCTCGGCCATCCATACGATGGTGTCCAAAGTGTTATAGAGAAAATGTGGGTGGATTTGAGCCTGCAAGGCGCGCAGCTCGGCTTTTTGCAGATTTTCCTGTTCCCTGATTTTTGAATCCAGCAGCTCCCTGATCCTGCCAATCATGATATTAAAGCTCATCCCAAGCTCGCTGATTTCATCCAGGTTATCGCCGATCACCAGGGATTGCAGGTCATTTTTGGTGATGGTGGTAGTGACATCATGCAGCTTCTTGATCGGGATGTAAATGCTGGCGGAAATGACCCAGGCCGCGGCCACCGAGAACAGGATCACACATGGCAGCAGGATCATGTAAAAGATCGTCAGGCGGGTAAAGCGAGCCTGGTTTTCCTTATAGCGTTGTTCCGCCTGGTTCACTTCGAAGAGCATATAATCCTGGACGCTTTCTTCGACCACGTCCGAAACCCCGCGAATGTTTTCCAGAACCGCTTCGTTATCCGCCACCCGACTGCCGCTGGCGATCTGTTCGCCCATCTTATCCACATAGTTGGTCAGTGTCCCTAACGTCCGGCGGATCACCTCCAGCTTAATCCGTGATTTGTCCGAATCGGTGTTCGCCATCATCGTTTCGATTTGTGAATTGACCTGCTCGATGACCTGGTACTGGTTACCTTCACCAAAGTCTTTCTTGCCGGCTACAATGTTCCACATTTCCGTATCAATGGCCGGCTTGATATACCCGTTGATACTGTTGGCGGTGGTGATATTGTTGATAATCGCAGCGTAATGCCGGTTGAACCGGAGTACTTCCAGGATCAGCAGGCTGTTGACCAACGCCAACAACAGGATCACAGTAAAAAACGAAAACAGGATCTTGGCGCGCAGTGAGACATGGATGGCAGCGAAAAAGTCGATAAATTTTTCCATGTATCTGGGAGTACGTTCGCTGGCTACCAATTCGATGCTCATGGTGTTACCTGTTACTTTCTACCTTTGGATGGAGGCGAAATTGTTGTGGGGACATGCCGGTGTTCTTTTTGAACACATAGCTGAAATAGTGCGGGTCGTTATACCCGCTCTGGTAGGCCACCTCAGCGCATAACATATTAGTTGTACGAAGCAGCTCTTTTGCTCGCTCGATTCTGACACGGGATAGATAATCGCGGTAAGTCTCTCCCATTTCCTGGCTGAAGATTACGCTGAAATGGTTGGGGCTAAGGTTGACCCTGGTTGCGACCTGGTTCAATGATAAATCGGGGTCGGCGAGGTTTTGTTTAATATAAGTCACTGCCTGGTGGACACAACTGGCTTGCTGATTGTCAACGCGGCTGTCACGAAAAGTCAGGAGCCGCAGGATAATCTTGCGGATCTCCTCACGGATATCCTCGGCGGTCTTTACCTTCACCAGGAGCTTTTCTGTCTCGTGGATCTCTGGCACGAAAGAGTCCGGATATCCTCCCAGGTCGCTGATGATCTGCGCTGAGGTCAGGAGGACATCCATGAACAAGTAATGTTTAACCAGCGGCGAGCGCAATGCGGCATTGCTGATGGGCTGGAGCTGGGCATCGAAGAATTTATCAAAATCTTGGGAGACTCCGCTTTTTAAAAAGTGCTCCATTGCTGACTGGTCCAACCTGACCTGCCCGATCGGACTGTCCCCACTGTTACCACCGGATTGAACCGGCCATCCATCGACTGCCTCGGTTAGGTTAGCCAGGGCCACGGCAAAAGAATGGTGGATATCTCCCATCCTTCGCTCTGGGCTGCCGCAACCTATTTTCAAGGTACAGGCGGTCTGGATTTCGGCCTCCTTACGGATCAACTCGACCAGAAAGTCAGCCTCCTGGACCAGTTGTTCGGAGCTGTCGCCTTTGATCAGAAGGAGCAGCTCTTCCATGTCCTTTTGCACCAGGAAAGCATCTCGATTCGACCCGACCAGGCTATTAATAATACGCTCGACTTGATTGTATTCATCGTACGTTGACAATCCCGGTTTAGCGGGTAGATCGATTTGAATCAGGACTACCAGGTAGTAGTTGGCAATCAAATTAAGGCCAAGCAGTCCGCTTTGTTCGATCGCTGCCGCCGATGAGTAACCACCCAACACCAGGCGGCGCAGGAATTTTTCGCGCAGCAAAGCCAGGTTATCATCGACTTGCTGGCGCAGACGCTTCAGATTTCCCCGCTCGATCCGCTCCCGATCGAGAGCCTCAACAGCTCTTTGCAACATCTGGCGCAGATCGCTTACGCTGACGGGCTTTAGCAGGTATTCAGATACGCCTAGTTGGATGGCTGTCTGTGCGTATTGAAATTCGTCGTGGCCGCTGAGGATGATAATCTTGATCCATGGCATGTGCTCACGAATAATCTTACATAATTGCAGCCCATCCATGAAGGGCATTTTGATATCGGTAATCAACAAATCTGGCTGGTTGGCTTCGATCAGAGGGAGCGCGATCTCACCATCCGGCGCTTCGCCGCAAAACTCAAAACCGGCCGATTTCCAGTCAACATTATCGCGTATCCCCTCTCGGGTAACGATTTCATCCTCGACCAGAAAGACCTTGTACAGCATGTGCTAACTCCTCGTAGCCAATACCGGGGTTCCAGGTCATTAATACTCTGATCAGACGCACTCAAAAAGCGACCAATGGCAAGCCTGGTCTGTAAAATCGCGCGGTTTGCCAGTGACAAATATCGCCAGATATAAATATATCACAATCGGGGCCGGTGCTCGCCCCTTGGTCGGTTAGCACCCTTCGTGGAAAAGGTATATCACCATACCCACCAAGGCATCGAAACCCGAAGAGCTGCCATAGGTGGACAGGATAGATAGGCATGCGCCGGCCTCCGGCGAGCCAGTGACGAGCGCGTCCAAAGCGCAGATCAGTCGCTCGTCGGCTTGGCCGCGAGCCGCGCAGGCGATCAGGCTGGCGGAAAGATGGCTGGTTTGGCGTCTGAGGCGCGGCGAGGGATGCTGTTGCACTATGATACCGTCACTTAACCAAGCCTGACGCCTGCCCCAGCGGCTCATCGCCAATAGAAATCCCATCACCAGGTCATCACCGGAGGGCGTCAGCCCATTTCCTAGCCCGAGAAACGCTTCCAGGGAGGTAGCAATCGCATCAGCCTCACCCGCCTGGCAGGCGGCCAGCAATCGTTTCAACAGAGGATCGAATTCCGGCTCTGCTGGGTCCGGAGCCGGCTGGCTGCTCACCATGCCCTGCAAACTAGTTAATAGGGTGTGATCCGGGTACTCCTGAGAAGCCAGGCGCAGGACAGAAAGCAAGCTCGCCCGCAGCAAATCCGGCGGGCGGACCCCCTCGGTTGGCTCGGTCGCCCGCCATGAGACAGCTTGGGCCAGTGGAAGCGAGAGGCGGATGGAGGGAAAAGCGATTAGCTTAGAAGAGCATTGCACCTGAGCGCCGATTTCCAGGCCTGCCAGAGCATCGGAATTTTCTCTCAGGTTTAACGTAAGCGGGCCGCGAAATTGTTCGAAGGATAGAAAAGCCACCCAGTCCGAAGCCAGGTGCAGGAATAAACCCCTAGAGGTTTTTCCGATAACACTGGCCTCCCGTGTCTGCGCCAGCTCTTCCTGGGCGATCGTTCCGATCGTGGTGATGGTGAGTGTCAGCTTATTCCCTGAATAACACACCGGCAAGCTGTTCGGCAGGTGTGAGGCCATTAGCGCCAGGCTCGAACACACCATCATCTCGGGCGCAGTAATAAAGCTTCATCCAACGCTGGACGCCGGTATGGATGCGCTGCTCGGCCGCCTTTTGTGCTTGTTGGGTGGCCAGGAATTTAGCTATTAACCGCTTGCGTTGCCAGAAATAGAAGGCGTAAAAACCAGCCAGCACAGGCAATACCACCAGCAGCCCGCTGGGCTGGCCGGTGAGGATGCCGTACAGGAAGATGGGTGTGACCAGGCTTAATGCGATTACCGGATGGTCCGGATGGATGGCACGCAAAGGAGCGCCTTTTTTTGCAGCCGGAGGCGCCAGCCGACGGGTGAGCGCCATCAGCTCGTTGGTTGGCATTTGGTCCACCAGCCGGCTGCGTCTGGATGGGGCTTCGGTGCCATCCGGCAGGCGAGCTTTGCCGGCCCGCCATTTTACCTCTATGCCGCGGACATAGATTGTGCTGACTTTTTCGACCTGGTCCGCCTGACCGCATTGTGGGCAAATCATTTCTTCTGTCCTATTATGTGCTAAGGGCTGAACAGCCAGCTAAAAGCGACGATGCCCAACGCGGTCGGCAACCACCAGTAGGTTTGCGCAAGAGGAAATGGCAATAAGCCGAGGTTTAGAAAGATGCCCACCAGGATTGCGACTGCCCCTACGATACCGATCACGCGATCGCGCCGGTTCTGGGTGATAATGGTATAAGGTGCACCAGGCGTTATTGGATGGCCCTTAACTTTTTTCTTGCTGGCGGCGGGCTTTGGGGCGAGTTGCTTGGCGCGCTGCCGCTGCAAGACGATCAACCGGAGATAAAAAATGAGCACTGCAACGATGACAATGACCAGGCCAGGATCGATGTTCATGATGCTCCTCGAAATCGGGGTACTTAAATATACCTCACAATAGCTTATTTTCAGGCTCATCTGGTGAATTCGGAACTAAAAAATCCTTGAAGAAAGCGGATGGTCATTCACAATGACAAACATCACCTGCAGGTGATGACATACAACTCTTGCATTCCCCTGGCTATCAAAACATAATAGATTTGTTTCTCCCGGCCGTTGCGGCGAAACTTTTTGTAAAGTATACTGTTATAACACTCAGACATAGCACTCGAACAGGTAGATATTCTCCAGCGTTGTAGCCTCCTGGGTTACCCTGACAGAATGACATCGTATCCTGCTCCTCGGAAGAATCTCCTTTGGGCTGGCAATCTTCACCAGCCTGAATTTCCTGCAAGTTTTTCCAAAGTCTGCCTCCAAACCCGCTCCTCGAGACGAGAGCATTACCCGGTTAAGAATGGTAACCTGGGCATCGGGGAACAACGCCTTGCTTCGCGATGGATGGCGCATTTTGCGCCGCAGTATGCGTTGCAATCCGGATTTTCGGACGGGTTAGAAGGAGGTGGTTAGGTAACGTTTTCGCGGTCCATATTCGTTTCATTGTCCCTGTCGCCAACTCATTCGAACTTAGGAGATGAATAAACGGCCATGAACACAACTGCAACCGCAACAAAAAAGGTCTTCGGATATTTACCGCCTGATGCGCCTCCCTGGGGCGCCATGATCAGTCTGGGTTTTCAGCAGGTGCTGACCATGTTCCCTGCCACCGTGCTGGTGGCAATCCTGACCAAATTCGATATTGGCGTCACCCTGACAGCCAGCGGCATCGGCACCATTGTCGCCCTGCTGGTCTCGGGCCGGCGCATCCCGCTGTACTACGGCTCCAGCTTCAGCTACATCACAGTTGTAATCACCACGATGAGCCTGTATGCCAGTGATTGCTTCAGCGACCCCGCCACGTTCTACTGTCCAGACGGTGTGCGTATCGTCCAGGTCGGCATTATGGCGACCGGCATACTGGAAATCCTGGTCGGCTTGCTGATCATGCGGATCGGCAAGGAAGCGCTGGATAAAGTCCTGCCCCCGGTGATCACCGGCAGCGTGGCGATCGTCATCGGTATCGCCCTGGCTGGCGCGGCCTTGAGCATGGCCGGCGCCAACTGGACGGTCGCCTTCATCACTCTGATCATTACCATACTTTTCTCAGTCTATTTACAGGGCAAAGGGCTGATCGGCATGCTGCCGATTTTGCTGGGCGCCTTTGTCGGTTGGCTGGTGTCGATTCCCTTCGGCCTGGTCAATTTTGGTCTCATCGGCGAGGCGCAGTGGGTGCGTATGCCCGCCTTCACCTTCCCGGGGTTTACAGATCCGAACGCCTGGGCGGCGGTTACCGGCATCGCCCTGATCGCCATTGCCACCATCCCGGAGAGCACTGCGCACCTGTACCAGATGAGCCTGTATATCGACCAGCTGGCCAAGGAATTGGGCCGCACTCCTTTTGAGATTAAGAAATTGATCGGCCTCAACCTGGTGGCAGATGGCAGTGATGATATCGTGGTGGGTTTCCTCGGTGGCTGTGCCGGCACCAACTACGGCGAGAATAACAGCCTGATGGCCATCACTCGCTGTTACTCCGTGCCAGTGCTGATGGCGGCCGGTGTGATTGCGATCCTGCTGGGTTTCATCGGAAAACTGGCGGCGATCGTCAATACCCTGCCTGTAGCGGTGACCGGCGGCTTGTCAATCTACCTGTTTGGGGTGATCGGAATGCAAGGTATTGCGTTGATCCAATCCGAAAGGGTGAACCTGTTCGAGCCGCGCCAGCTGGCAGTAGGCGCCATCATCCTGGTCACAGGCATCGGCGGCAACCTGGCACTTGAGAACGGGATGTTCCCCTTCCCCATCCGAGTCCTGTTCCCCAGCGGTATCCCCGCCATCGTTTTTGCTGCCATCCTGGGTATCCTGGTCAACCTGATCTTCCTGATCTTCAAGCCGAGCAGGTTTGGCGTTGAGGACCGAGAAAACATTAATCTATAAACACTCATCTGGAGTGAATCAACTGCGTTGGAACGTTGAGCCTGGATGGCATGTTGCTCAAAACCGTAGGTTTTGCATAAACCGGTTGGTTTTGAAAAACGCAACATTTTCGGATAAAATAAGTCATCTTCGCTCAACGTTCCAACCATCCCTTAAAAGCAGGTGCTGAATATGACCCTCAATGCTCATCCAGAGCTACCCGAATTTGAGTACATCCGTCCGACCACATTAGCCGAGGCCAGCCGCTTCCTCGCCGAGCACGTTGGCGAGGCCCGCCCTTTGCTGGGTGGCACAGACATCTTCGTGCGAATGCGCGATGGTTTTTTTCATGACAAATACCTGGTAGATGTGAAATACCTGGAAGGCGCCCAAGAGCTGCGCTATGAGCCCGGCGGAAATGGCCATGGAGCTGCAGGCCTGACCATCGGCGCCGGGGTCAATATGAACCGGGTGCTGGCACTACCGGCGGTGCAGCAGCATTACGCCGTGCTGGCCGAAGCCTGCCGCTCAGTGGCGTCCTACCAATTGCGCACCCGGGCGACGATCGTCGGGAATATCTGTAACGCCTCCCCGGCTGGCGACACCATCGGAGCCAG
>MGNS01000118.1:8737-12922 GCA_001795165.1 Chloroflexi bacterium RBG_16_57_11 | reverse complement strand
CTGGCGGGTTTCTTCCTTGGTCCTGGGAAGACCGTGCTGCAACCCGGAGATATCGTCACCCAGATCTTCTTCCCAGCACCTCCCAAGGGCAGCCAGGGGACCTACATCAAGCTGGGACGCAACACCTGGAGCGATCTCTCCATCGTTGGCGTCACAGCGTTTGGCTTTCCGACGGCGAACGGCTCGCCTGCCAATCCTCCAAATTACCAATTCCGCCTGGCCCTGGCCTCTGTAGCGCCGGTTCCACTGGTCCCCACGGTGGTCCAGGATTACCTGGCGGCCAACCCGCCTGGGCCACAGGCGTTCAAAGAAGCCGCTCATCTGGCGGCAGAAAGCTGCTCTCCTATTAATGACGTGCGTGGTAGCGCCCGCTATCGCAAGGCGATGGTGCATAACCTGACCCAAAAAGCGCTTGAGATTACCTGGGAGAGATTGACGAGGTGAATGATGAAACTCCACCGAATTTCTATGACGATTAACCGAGAGTACGAGCAGGTCGATGTCCCAGCGAATTTGACCTTGTTGCAAATGTTGCGCGACAAGTTGGCGTTTACCGGTACGAAGAATGGCTGTATGGCAGGTGAATGCGGCGCATGTACCGTAATATTGAATGGTGAACCGGTCAACAGTTGCATGGTTCTGGCGGTCGAATGTGACGAGGCAGAAGTCCTGACGGTCGAAGGGTTGGCCAAGGACCATGTGTTGGATCCGATCCAGCAAGCCATCATCAAGCATGGCGGCGTGCAATGCGGTTTCTGCACCCCGGGCGTGCTGATCTCGGCCCGGGCGCTTCTGGATCGCAACCCGGATCCGAAGGAAGATGAGATCCGCGAAGCGCTGGTCGGTAACCTGTGCCGCTGTACCGGCTATATTCGAATTGTCGATGCAGTTCAAGAGGCCGCTTCCCGTCAAAGGGCAGCGCTGGCCTAAAAGGAGACAGGCATGAACCGAGACGCTTCAACGATAAAAATACCACCTCCAGTCGGGGAAAGCACACCGCGCGTCGACGCGCACGAGAAGGTAATTGGCGCGGCAAAGTTTGCCGATGACATCCAATTCGGCCCGGGGTTGCTGTTCGCCCGCATCAAGCGCAGCGACCGGCCGCACGCGCTGATCAAGCGTATCGACGCCAGCAAAGCGCAAGCGTTACCCGGCGTCAAAGCGGTAGTGACCGGGGAAGATTACCCTGGATTGATGGGTCTTTACCTGACCGACCGGCATATTTTCTGCCGCGATCGGGTGCGCTATGTAGGTGATCCGGTGGCGGGCGTGGCGGCCATCACCGAGGAGATCGCCGAGCAAGCGGTTGGCTTGATCGAAGTGGAATATCAAGACCTGCCCGGCATTTTCGATCCCGAGCTGGGCGCGCAGCCGGATGCGGAGCTGATCCACCCGGACCTGGGCACTTACGAGGTGGCCAATTTTATTTTCCCCGAGGCAGGAACCAACATCTCCAACCACTTCCGCATCCGCAAGGGTGATGTGGATGGCGCATGGTTACAATGCAAGGCGATCGTCGAGCAATCTTATCGCATCCCACATGTCCAACACGTGCCGATCGAGCCGCACGTGGCGGTTGCCAAGGTCGAAGAGAATGACAAAGTAACCCTGTGGGGCAGCTCGCAGTCGCCCTTCGCCCAGCGCAACCTGATCGCCAAGACGTTGCACCTGTCGCAGTCGGATGTGCAGGTGATCGCCCCTTACGTGGGCGGTGGTTTTGGCAGCAAGGCCGGAGTAAGCATGGAGGCTCTTGCCGTGGCGATCGCGATGAAAGTCAAGGGCCGCCCTGTGAAGCTGCGCCTGACACGTGAGGAGGAATTCTACACCGCGTTCGTACGACAGAGCGTGGTAGCCCATCTTAAGATGGGCTGCGATGAAAAAGGTCGCCTGCTGGCGATGGAAAATGTCATGTACTGGGGCGGAGGGGCGTATACTGAATATGGCGTGAACGTCACCCGCGCCGCCGGCTACAGCAGCACCGGCCCTTACGATGTGCCCAATGTCAGGACCGATAGCTATTGTGTATACACCAACCATCCGGTCGGTGGGCCGATGCGCGGTTTTGGAATGCCAGAGATGCACGCCGGGCTGGAGCAGTGTATCGACGAGCTGGCGATCAAGATGGGCATGGACCCTGTAGAATTCCGCCTGCTTAACTGCGTCCAGGGTGGGGATATCCTGGTAACAGGCATGGTGATGCACCCCACCGGCTTGAGTGAATGTCTTTCGAAGGCTGCCCGGGCGATCAACTGGGGGCGCAAGGATCCGCCCAGCGCCTCGCACAAGAAGCGCGGCAAAGGCGTGGCAATTATGTGGAAAGCGCCTGCCATGCCGCCAAACGCCGGCTCCAGCGCCCGGATTTCACTTGCCGAGGATGGCACGGTCACCGTGAGCGTGGGAGGGCAGGAAATCGGGCAGGGCTCGTTCACCATCGCCGCCCAGATCGCTGCTGCGTCGCTGGGTGTGCCGTACGATTGGGTGCGAGTGGCGACACCGGTGGATACCAAATACAGCCCATATGAATGGCAGACGGTCGCCAGTCGCCTGACCTGGAGCATGGGCAACGCTATTGCCGCCGCTGGTCGAGATGCGCGAGGTCAAATCCTGGAAATGGTCGCCAAAGCCTGGAACGAAAACGTGGAAGACCTGGATATTATCGATGGCAAGGTGATTTCGTATAAATCCGAAGAAGCCATCTCGCTGAAGAACATCGTGATCTACGGTATTCCACTGCCCGATAACAAGGGTTGGGTGGGTGGGCCGGTACTCGGCCGGGGCAACTTCATGCCCACCTATGTCACTGGGCTGGATCCGGAAACCGGGCAGGGACCACGCGCAGTGGTGCACTACACCGTTGGCGCCCAGGCTGTGGAAGTGGAAGTGGACACCATCACCGGTAAGGTGGAGGTGATACGCGGGGCGGCTGCGTTTGATGTGGGCAAAGCGATCAACCCGGATAGTGTCAAGGCGCAGATGGAAGGCGGCTTCGTCCAGGGGTTAAGCACAGCCCTATTCGAGGACCTGATGCTGAAAGACGGCTATCTGCAAAATCCCAGCTTCGTGGATTATCGCATCGCTACCAGCACCGATGTGCCACGCGATATCTATGCGATTATCGTCGAAGTCGCGCAAGACGACGGCCCGTGGGGAGCGCGTGGCATCGGCGAGCACGCCATGGTGCCGACCATCCCGGCAATTGCCAACGCCATCTATGACGCAATTGGCATCCGCGTCGGTGCGCCGCCGTTCACCTCCGAGAAGGTGTATCTGGCGATGCAGGATGCCGGGCTGGTAGATTAATAGATATGCAGGTGCAATGCACTGGCGAACTTCGTTCGCACCAGAGTGCATTGCACCTGCAATTCGTGGAGTCAAGATTTAAACACAAAGGAATCGAAGGGATCAACTGTACCAAAGAAAATTAATAAAAACATCCTTTGATCACTTTTATTCATTAGATTACTTCGCGTTTTAATCTTTAACCTAGGAGAAAACAACATTGCCTGTAAAAGTGTTGATCAAAGTCAGCCAGTATTATGACTCGGTCAGCCTGATGCTGGTAGCGCGCGAGTTGATTAAGCTGCCTGGGGTCGCTGATGCCGCGGTTGTCATGGCCACAGAGGCCAACAAAGGTATCTTGAAGCAAGCCGGGCTGCTAACCGGGGAGGCCGAAGCCGCCTCCCCAAACGATCTGGTGATCGCGGTAAGTGGGGCCAGCGAGGCACTGGACCGATCCCTGGCGGAAGCCGAGAAGCTGTTGCGAAAAAAGCAGGCAGCGCAAGAAGGCGGAGCATTCCGCCCGAAAACCTTGCGAGGCGCAGTGAAAGCCGACCCTGCCGCCAACATGGCGGTGATATCAGTAGCTGGGCGCTATGCCAGCGACGAGGCCTGGGACGCGCTCCATTCTGGCCTGCATGTGCTCCTGTTCAGCGATAACGTCTCTTTGGAGGATGAAATCGCTCTGAAACAATACGCGGTGCAAAACGGCCAGCTTTTGATGGGTCCCGGCGCGGGCACTGCGATTCTAAATGGGGTTGCACTTGGCTTTGCCAACCTAGTCCCACGCGGACCAGTCGGAATCGTCTCCGCTGCTGGCACCGGCTTGCAGGAAGTGAGCACCCTGCTCGCCAAGGCAGGCGTCGGCCTCTCTCAGGGCATCGGCACCGGCGGGCGCGATCTCAAGCA
>MGNS01000118.1:2110-8719 GCA_001795165.1 Chloroflexi bacterium RBG_16_57_11 | reverse complement strand
ATGATGCTGGCCGCCCTGGAATCACTTCAAGCCGATCCCAACACACAGGTAATACTGCTGGTGAGCAAGCCGCCCGCCGAGGCGGTAGCCAGAAAGGTGCTGGAGCAGGTAGCCAAGAGCGACAAGCCCAGTGTGGTGTGCCTGTTAGGTGGGGAAATTGCCGAGCTGGCCTCGCCGAATCACAAAATCGCCCGTACCCTGGAAGAAGCAGCCTCCCTGGCGGCTTCATTTGCCCTGGCCGGTGTTATGCCAGGTGAAAGCTATCCGGCTGGGATGGGTGGGTTAACCGTCGACCCCGTTTCGCTGCGCCGTCATCTGGCACCTGGGCAACGCTACCTGCGCGGCCTGTTCTCCGGCGGGACGCTGTGTTATGAAGCCCAGGTGATCTGGCGCGATTTGGTATCGAAGCCGGTGCAATCCAACGCACCGCTTGACCCGAGTCACCAGCTCCCGGATTCGAACCGCAGCCAGGGCCATAGCGCAGTAGATCTGGGTGAAGAGGAATTTACTGTAGGCCGGCCACACCCGATGATTGACAACGACCTGCGTATCCGCCGGTTGATACAGGAGGCTGGCGATCCTGAGGTGGCTGTGCTGATGCTCGACGTCGTGCTGGGTTATGGGGCGCATCCCGACCCGGCTGGCGAGCTGGTCCCGGCGATCCAGCGCGCCCGGCGTCTGGCCTCAGACGGTGGGCGAGGACTGCTTGTGATTGCCTCGGTCACCGGCACCGAAGAGGACCCGCAGCGTCTCAGCGCGCAGGTGCAGGCCTTGGAGCGGGGTGGTGTGATCGTGTGCCCCAGCAACGCCGCGGCGGCGCGATTGGCTGCGGCACTTGTGGTTTGATTTCATGCAAAAAAAAACAAGTTCTGTGTAATTGGTCAGATCATTGCTTGACCAGCTGGTGAAACCGTGTTATTAATTAATCAATCGATTAATTAATTAGCGGAGACGAGAAATGGAAAAGACTTTCAGTGCAACCGAAGCCAGGATCAGATTTGGCGAACTAATGAAGGAAGCTCAAAAGGGTCCGGTAACTGTTGAGCGCGATGGTAAGGCAGTAGTAGTGGTGCTTTCCAAACGTGACTACGATGCGTTACTCACCCATGGGCGAGCAATTGGCTGGCGGGAGTTGATCGATCAGGCGCATGAGTTGATACGCAAGGGTCCGGTTCAGCAACCTGTAACCAGTCCGGAAGATATCTTAAGGGAACTCCGTGAGGAGAGGGATGAGTCCTACGATCTGCATTGACGCCGGACCTGTTATTCGATTGTCCACCTTTCCAGAAGAAAAGCACCTGCGGGCGATCTGGGAGCGGTGGGAAGATGATGGCAATCATATTATCGCCCCAGCTCTTCTTTATTACGAAGTCACCAACGTTCTGTTTCGTTATATGACACAGAAAATATTAACTCGGGAAATGGTTTATGCCGCGCTGAGAGCTTCGCTGGCTTTGCCGATCACCCTGATTGAGGATCCCGAGCTACATGAGTTGGCGGCGCTCACTGCGGAGCGTTTCGACCTCAAAGCAGCGTATGATGCCCATTACCTGGCGCTGGCAGAGCGTTCAGGCGCTGAGCTATGGACCACCGACGAAAAACTATCAAAAAGGATGCAAGAGTTTGGGGTAGGATGGGTAAGGTTAATCTGAAAGATGGAATCCGAAATCTGAAAGGATCTTTATGCCCGAACGTAAAATAAACGACTTGTTTTCCCAACCCATCAACGTGATCAACGTTGGACTGGAGAGCATGGCGCAGGCTGTCAAAGCCCAAGGTGTGCCGGTGATCGATGTAGACTGGCAGCCGCCGGCAGCCGGGATCGCTCGCCTGCGCTCCACTCGCGCCGGGGTGGATATCGACCTTGCCAATGCTGAGGTCTGCCGGCGAATCAAGGCCGGCCGGGTCGTGTTGTCAGGGATGGGCATCGCCCGGGAGATGATCCCCGGCATGCACGATCGGATGATCTTGCACGCCGGTCCGCCGGTGACCTGGGAGCGGATGTGCGGACCGCAGCGCGGCGCGGTGATGGGCGCGCTGATCTACGAAGGGATGGCTCTGAATGTGGCTGAGGCAGAGCGCCTCGCCGCCTCGGGCGAGATTGAATTCTCTCCCTGCCACCACCACCATGCAGTTGGCCCGATGGCGGGTGTGGTCTCGCCCTCAATGCCGGTATTCATCCTGGAGAACAAGACCTTCGGTAATCTGGCCTATTGCACGCAAAACGAGGGCCTGGGGAAGGTGCTGCGTTATGGTGGCATGGGTTTAGAGGTGTACGCCCGGCTAAAATGGATGGAAACCGACCTGTACCCTACTTTAGACCGCGCCTTGCAGAGCCTGCCGGACGGGATCAACATCACAAGCTTGATTGCCCAGGCGATCCACATGGGCGATGAGTGCCACAACCGCAACCGTGCGGCTACCTCGCTGTTTCTGCGGGCGATCACCCCGGCGCTGGCTCGCACCAACCGTGACAACGAGATCCTGGCCAAGGTGATCGAATTCATCGATCGCAACGATCACTTCTTCCTGAACCTGAGCATGCCGGCTGGCAAAGCCATGCTAGAGCCGGGGGAAGGCGTGCCAGGGAGCACCATCGTGACGGTGATGGCTCGAAATGGGACCGATTTCGGCATCCGCCTGGCTGGCTTACCCGAGCGCTGGTTTATCGCTCCGGCAGGCGTGGTGCAAGGCTTGTATTTCCCGCAGTTCACCGAGCAAGACGCCAACCCAGACATTGGTGACAGCACCGTGACCGAAACCGCGGGATACGGCGGGATGGCGATGGCCTCCGCCCCTGCGATTACCAAGTTCGTCGGTGGGACGCCACAAATGGCGCTTCAGACCACCCTTGAAATGTACGAAATCACCTTCGAAGAGCACGAGCAATTTACGATCCCGTCGCTAAATTTCCGTGGCACTCCATGCGGGATCGATGTGCGCAAAGTGATGGAGACCGGAATCCTGCCGCAGATCAATACCGGCATTGCTCACAAGAACCCCGGCGTAGGAATGGTCGGCGCGGGCATCTTGCGCGCACCTGAGGCTTGTTTTAAGGATGCCTTTGAGGCGCTGAAAGAGATGTAGAGATTTAAACGCGAAGGAATCAAAGGAAGCGAAGAGAGCACAAATACCTATAGTGAATTTCAATCGGTATCGGGCTCTTGTGAGATAGAAAAAAGGTGCAACGCACTTATAAAGTGCGTTGCACCTGCCCGGAGAGACGTAAATTGGGTCCTGCTAAGACTGATTTGAAAAATGATATTCTGATCCGGAATGCCCAACTTCTGAATACACCGGGCAAGAAAATGTCCATCGCGATCACGCAGGGCAAGATTGCAGTTATTGCCGAAAAGATCGATGGACAGGCAGAGGTAGAAATTGATGCCAAAGGGATGCTGGTCACTGAATCTTTCGTCAACGCTCACCTTCACCTGTGCAAGGTATACACCCTGCAAATGATGGATGAAGCGGCGCTGAAAGATTATCATAGCGACGGCATGGGCAAAGCCATGACCGCCATCGAGCTGGCGGCGCAGGTCAAAGAAAAGTATCACCATTCGTGGATCTTGCCGAACGTGCGCAAAGCGCTTGCCCAGGCTGTCCTGTATGGCTGCACGCACGTGCGCGCATTTGCAGATGTCGATTCTAAAGCCAGGCTGGAAGGCGTCCAGGCGCTGATCCAGGCGCGAGATGAATTCACAGGCATTGTTGATATACAGGTCGTGGCTTTTGCTCAGGATGGGATCATTCGCGAACCGGGCGCCAAGGAATTGATGCACCAGGCTATGGAGCTGGGCGCCGATGTAGTCGGCGGCATACCGTGGATCGAATACACGGAGGCCGACATCCGGGAGCATGTGTGTATCATTTTCGACCTGGCGGTGGAATTCAATAAGGACGTCTCCATGCTGGTGGATGACGCCGGGGACGCCGGGCTACGAACACTCGAAACGATGGCGGTAGAGACGATCCGGCGTGGCTGGCAAGGGCGCGCGCTGGCACACCACGCCCGCGCCATGGCGCTATACCCTACGCCGTATTTCCAGAAGATCTCCGCCCTGCTGAGGCAGGCGCAAATGGGCGTGGTATCTGATCCGCACACGGGTCCGTTGCATGCCCGGGTGCGCGAGCTTCTGGCCAACGGCAACCTGGTTTGCCTGGGTCAGGATGACATCTCGGATGCCTACTATCCATTTGGGCGCAATAACATGCTGGAGGTGGCTTTCTTGTGCTCCCACCTGCTGTGGTTCACCTCGAGGCAGGATATCCATACGCTCTACGATATGGTGACGGTCAACGCCGCACGGTGTATGGGTTTGAAGGATTTCCAGATCAAAGTAGGCGCGCCGGCTAACCTAGTGGTGCTGAGTCAGCCGGATGTGGTCGAAGCCCTACGTTTCCACGAAGCGCCCCTCTATACCGTAAGCCATGGAAAGCTGGTCGATGCTGAAAAATACCACCACATTGCAATCGGATGACATATTTAGGTGCTACGCACTTCTAAAGTGCGTAGCACCTGTGGAAGTGTATGCAAATGCATGAAGTTTTATTTGAGGATTAAATCTATTAATTCTGAAGGAGACTAAAAATGAAATTCATTGATCTGACCATACCCCTTGGAGTTGCCACCCCACCCTGGCCGACGTACGAGCCGCTACAGCTTAAGTATTTCAAACGTCTAGCGCCCAACGGGGCCAACGGCCAGTTGCTGACCCACTCGAACCACCTGGGCACGCACCTGGATGGCGAAATCCACTTCCATACACCCGGCAAGGATATCGCCTCGCTGGATATGGATTTCCTGGTAAACGAGGCGGCTGTGGTGGATTTCAGCGATGTCTGTGGCGACTACGATGTGTATACCAGCAAAATGGTCGAAGAGCGGGTCGAAGTTCGCCAAGGCGATATCCTGATCATCCACACCGGCTACCATCACTTCGGCTGGGATATGCCAACGGCCAACGAAATCCGCTACATGGTGATGCACCCCGGCCCGGATCGGGAGTTCGCCGAGTGGGCCAAGGCCAAGAAGCTGCGCTGGATCGGTGTGGACTGCGGCAGCGCCGATCACCCGATGAATACCATCATCCGTGATTGGATGCCGCGCCAGGCGCGCCAGGCCGAGAAGGTCTTCAAGAAGAAATTTGGTAAACCACTGGCTGAGTATTTCGACGACACCAAGTACCAGTTGATGCACCTGGAGATGTTCCCGTATGGTATCATCCATGCCGAGTGCCTGGGTGGCGATATCGACCTGCTGGTGAACAGCCGTGTGCAGGTGGGCTTCTTCCCCTGGCGCTTCGTCGATGGCGAGTCGAGCATCGGGCGTTGCGTGGCGATCGTGGATGACCAGCGCTATGAAGCGTTGATGGCCAAGAAAGCCACCCTGCCAAAGACCAAGTTCGGCGACGCCAACGATACCAAACACGTGGAAAGTATCAATAAACTGAGCCAGGCAAACCTGGCCTAGGAGGTAATAAAAAATGCCTTTAGATATGGAATTGGAAGCAGTACTGCGACCGTATCAATACGAGATGTTGCCCTACCCGCCAAAGGTGATCACCCTGGCGAACGGCAAGAAGATGGTGGTGCGCCAGGCAGTCAGGGAGGACGTCCCCGAGATTCTCAAATCCGTTCATCCATGCCTGTTCATCGAGCGAGATTACTACGATATCGTCAGCGCCCGGCTGTATGGTGAGCTATTGGCCTGGTACCGCTACCGGGTGAAGAGCGAATACTGCCTGATGGGGCAGGTGGATGGCTACCTGGTGGGCGTGGTCAACGGCAGGCTGGAGAACGAGAAGGTGGGCATGAGCTACCACACGTTGGCGATCGACCGCGGCCTGCGCATCGGCTCGCACCTGTTCGCTGCCAAGATGGAGTATCACATGGAATATTTGAACCAGGAAGAAGTGCTGATCGTTGCCGAAAGCCCGATTGGCTTCCGCCGCTGGATGATCGAATATCCGCTTGAAAAGACCTCCATCCCCCACGAATTAGGCGGCGGCGATTCATATCGGCTGACGCGCGAGATCTACTTCAAGGCCAAACCCCGTCTGGTGGTAGGCGACCGCCCGGTGCCACCGGAGCTGATGGAAGAGGCTGAGGCAGATATCAAGTTCGCCGATGACGACACGATCCGTGAGCGAATCGCCGGGTTGAAAGGGAGATGAGACGATGAGAGAAGTCGCAGTACTTGGCGTCGGCATGATCCCCTTCGGCCGGCGCGACGAAGACACTTTACTGGATATGCTGGCTTACGCCTCGCTCCACGCGCTGGATGACGCCGGGTTGGGCGAGAAGGGCGTGGACGCAGTGTACGTGGGCAACATGGGCGCTGGGATGCTTCAGCACCAGTCGGCCATTGCCAGCTCGCTGGTGGACCGCCTGAGCCTGCTACCCGCCGCCGCCGACACGGTCGAAAACGGTCCGGCCTCGGGCGGCTCGGCAGTCAAGAACGGCTTCCTGGCTGTCGCCTCCGGCTACTATGATGTGGTGCTGGTGACGGGCGGGGAGAAGATGCGTGAGGTCACCGGCTGGCGCGCCACCGATTTCGTCGCCACCATGACCCACCCGCAGGCTGAATACCCCTACGGCATCACCCTG
>MGNS01000118.1:1059-2088 GCA_001795165.1 Chloroflexi bacterium RBG_16_57_11 | reverse complement strand
GCCTGTACATGGAAAAATATGGCGTAACGCGTGAGATGCTGGTGGCAGTGGCGCTGAAAAACCAGGAGATTGGGGCGCTCAACCCTTTCGCCCACGTCGAGATGGTGATCAGCAAAGAGGGCATTTACGACGACCATGCCGCCATCGTCAACAACCCGGTGGTGGCCGACCCGCTGCACCTGTACGACGCCTGCCCGGTGAGCGATGGGGCGGCGGCGATCGTGCTGTGCCCGCTGGAGATGGTCAAGAAGTTGAACAAAACCCCCATTCTCATCGCCGGCTTCGGCCAGGCCACCGACACGCAGACCCTGCAGGAGCGCGAGGATCCCACCGACCTGAAGGCGGTCACGTTGGCGGCGCAGCAGGCCTTTGAGATGGCCAAGCTCAAGCCATCGGATATCCACGTGGCCGAGCTGCACGACGCCTTCACCATCCTGGAGATCGCCGAGAGCGAGCATGTGGGCTTCTTCAAGAAGGGCGAGGGCGGCAAGGCAGCCCTGGCGGGCAAGACCCGGCTGGGTGGGCAGCTCCCAATCAACGTCTCAGGCGGCCTGAAGGCGCGCGGCCACCCGGTTGGGGCCACCGGCGTGGCGCAGGTGCACGATATCGTGCTGCAATTGCGTGGGTCGCTCCCCAAGACCCGCCAGGTGAAGAACGCCCAGAACGGACTGACGGTCAACTTCGGTGGGTTCGGCAACAACGTGCTGTCGTTCGTGCTGCGGAGGGTAGAGGCATGATGATCAAAAAAGAAATCGCCATCGTGGCTTATCAATGCAAGAAATGCGGCAAGCTGCACTACCCGTTCCACGACCGTTGCCTGGCGTGCAAGCATCGCGAGTTCGAGCCGGTCAAGCCGCAGGGCCAGGCCAGGCTGCTCACCTTCACCCGCATCTATAACCTGCCATGGGGCTTCGACCAACGCTACCTGGTGATTGGGGTGGTGGAGTTCGAAAACGGCGTCAAGGCCATGGGCCAGATTAATGTGGACGAGAGGTTTGACCTGCTCAACGGGATGACATTGCAGCCCGA
>MGNS01000118.1:0-1000 GCA_001795165.1 Chloroflexi bacterium RBG_16_57_11 | reverse complement strand
TGGGGGCAGGGTAGACAGAAACTGAAAGTAGTTTAATGTAAAACGGCGGGTGCAGCTAATTTTTTGCCCGCGCCGTTTATTATTAATACGTCAAAGATAACAAGACTTGTGTAACCTGGAGAAATTTGCTACATAGCTGTTCGTCGATCCCTTCATACTGGCCCATATGTACAAGTTTATTGCGTCGATCAAACAGAGAGGACAAATCAGATTTGAAATTCTTGAACTGCTTATTTGTGGCATCATCTAAAATCTCAGGAAAAAACTTTCCAACATACTGATTAACATTTGCTTCTTCGATATAGGTTGCCAATCTGGTATTGAGGTTATTCGGTAGTTTCTGAAGAACTGCATATCTAAGGAATGTTTCACATGCCATAGCCAAATCAATCAACGATCGCCTATAATCTCCAAGCCTTATGTTCTCCTCTGCATCGTGTTTTAATTCAATATATATAGGGGGTTGAAGGTTTTTCGCTAACCTCGACTGTATTTCTTGCCATTCTTCAGGCTTGATTGTCTTGTAACCCATAACATGCAAGACCTGGCTCTGAATCCAAACATTGGCTTGACTGTCAGTCTCATTAAGATAAGTGCTCCATCCACTCTGATAACTTTTTACTTCAACCCGACCTACACGGTAGTCATCACAGACCCAGCGGACGATCCGAATCCAATACTCAAACGCATTTTCTGCTATGGTTTTGTGTTTCTTCGCTAAATCATTGAGCCATTTTTGCTCTTTGTCAGAAAAAAGGTCATAAGCATTAGCAGGGCGGTTAAGTACTTCTGAAGGGATTTTAAAAACAACGGGTATCAACACTTCCACATCTACTTTATGGATATCGATTTCTGAGGGCTGATTATCTATCGCCCTTCTGGCTCCGACCGAAGCGACTTCATCCAGACCGTTTACGCTATTGACCTGACCAATTCCGGGTATTTTTATTGAAACCGTTACATTTTCAAAGGGGAATTGATGGATCGTACCCAAAATCTC